>NC_016012.1:1200000-1515556 GCF_000283555.1 Candidatus Arthromitus sp. SFB-rat-Yit | reverse complement strand
ACTTACTACCTCCAATAAATAAAAAACTTTAAAATAATATCTAGAAATTAACAAATAAACAACAATAAATAAACAATAATGTATATGGAATATAAATAAAAAATAAAAAATGTTAAAAATTTTAAAAATGCAATATAAATTAATTTATACACAAACAAACATATTAATACAAAGCAGTAAAAATCAAATAATTTCAAATAATAAACATAAATATTAACATAGAATTGATATGTTAATAAAAATGTTGAAAACAAAACAAGTTATCAACAATAAGAATAATAATAACATAATAACATCTAATCATTCAATTAATATTTATTTATATTAGGAAAAAATAATAATTGACATAATTTAAAATTAGATATATAATCTACTAAAATAAAATTTAGAAATTTAATTAAAATGGGGTGGTTACATGTTTATGACGTATCAACCAAAAAAGAGACAGCGTAAAAAGGAGCATGGTTTTAGAAAAAGAATGAAAAATGCTTCTGGAAGAGCTATTATAAAAAGAAGAAGATTAAAGGGTAGAAAAAGATTAACTTATTAGTAGGATTAATAAAATATTAAAGAGGCACATTTTTAAAATATAAAAGTGCCTCTTTAATATTTTAGAGGGGATTGTATTTAGATTATGAAGGTTTATAAGATAAAGAAAAATTTTGATTTTAGAATTGTATATAATAGAGGAAAATCATATTCTAGTAAATTATTTATATTATATATATACAAAAATAAGAAAAATTTAGAAATTAATAGGTTGGGTATAAGTATAAGTAAAAAAGTAGGAAAAAGTGTTCTTAGAAATAAGATAAGAAGATATGTTTATGAAATATATAGATTAAATTTATATAAACTTAAAACTGGATATGATATTGTATTTATTGTAAGAGTTGCAGCTAAAGATAAGAATTATTCAGAAGTAGAAAAAAGTATTAATAAATTGTTTAACAAGAGCTTAATGTTATTATGAAACGTGAAAAGATTAGTGTAAAAATAATAAAAATTTATCAAAAATATATATCATCAAATACAATTCCTAGATGTAAGTTTTATCCAACATGCTCAAACTATGCTATCTTAGCCTATAAAAAGTATAATACTATTAAGGCTACTTTTTTAGTGATTATAAGAATTTGTAAATGTAATCCATTATCTAAAGGGGGATATGATCCATTAAAATAAAAATGTACTTTTTATATTTTTTATATTAAAATTGTATTAGTAATAGTTTTAAGGGGGATTAATAGTTGTTTGATAGTATAATTAATTTGTTAATTAAGGGATTTGAAGGATTACATAATATAGTTTTTAGTATTATTCCAAATGTTAATTTATCATATGGATTGACAATTATATTAGCTATATTAATTATTAAGATAATTACCTTACCTTTACATATAAAGCAAATAAAAACAACAAAAATTTTACAAAAAATACAGCCAGAGCTTCAAAAGATACAAGCTAAATATAAGTCAGATCCACAAAAACAACAACAACAAATATTGCAACTATATAAGGATTATCAAATAAATCCATTATCTGGATGTTTACCTACATTCATACAGTTACCGATACTTTTATTATTTTTTCAATTATTTTTAAGATTACCAGGTTTACAGGAAAATACGATTTCATTTTTATGGATACCTAATTTAGCAGCAAAAGATCCGTATTTTATATTGCCGATATTGGCAGTTGTAACTGGTTTTTTACAAGGTAAATTAAGTATACCTGCATCTTCATCGGAAGATAATAAAGCTCAAGCTCAACAAAGTAGAGTTATGAACATTGTATTATCAGTTATGCTTGGAGTATTTACAATATCTGTTTCTTCGGCAGTAGGAATATATTATGTCTTTTCTAATATAGTTTCAATTATAATAAGTATGATAATAAATAATGTATTTAAAAATGATACGGAATTATCAAAAAATTAGTTGTAGGGGTTGTTTATAGGACAACTCTTTTTTTATTGGAGGTTAAATATGAGTACAATTGTTGGTTTATCAACAGCACTTTCTAAAAGTGCTGTAAACATAATAAGGATTTCTGGAGATAAAAGTCTTGAAATAGCAAAAAAAATTTTCCATAGCAAAGACGATTTGACTCCAAATGGAATTAAATATGGATTTATAAAGTATGATGGAGAAATTTATGATGAAGTGTTAGTAAGTTTTATGAAGGCTCCAAAAAGTTTTACAGGAGAAGATGTTATAGAAATTAATTGTCATGGTGGAAAACTTATAACAACAAAAATATTTGATTTAGTTGTTAGTCTTGGAGCTAGAGTTTCTGACGTTGGAGAATTTACAAAAAGAGCATTTATTAATGGGAAAATAGATTTGACAAAGGCAGAATCAATAATAGATTTAATTAACTCTAGATCAGATATGGAACTTAAATGTGCTATTAATCAAAAAATGGGTAAATTGTATAATAAATTGCTTATAGTAAAAGAGCATATTTTAAATATAATTTCAAAAATAGAAGTTATTATTGATTTTGAGAATGAGGTTGAGGAAGTTCACTCTCAGGATATAAAAAAAGATTTAGAAGAGGTTATAAATATTTTAGATGATATTTTAAAATATAAAGATCAAGGAATATTAATTAAAGATGGTATTTCAACTTGTATTGTTGGCAAACCAAATGTTGGAAAATCATCACTTTTAAATTATTTTTGTAAATTTGATAGAGCAATTGTTACAGATATACCTGGAACTACTAGAGATATAATAGAAGAAGTTGTTAATTTTAGAGGAATTGTATTAAATTTATTTGACACAGCAGGAATTAGAAAAAGCAATGATATAGTAGAGTCTATAGGAATTAATATGACTAAAGAAAAGATAGAAGAGAGTACACTTATATTATTTTTATTAGATGGAACAACAGAACTTAGTGATGAGGATTTTAAAATATATGAACTTATAAAAGATAAAAAATTTATTGTTATAATAAACAAATGTGAAATTGATAATTTATTTAATGCAGAAGATGTTTGTAAAAAATTTAATATATTATCACGAGATAATGTAATTACTCTATCAGTTAAAGAGAATATTGGGTTTGAAGATTTAGAAAAATCTATTAAAGATAAATTTATATTAAATGACTTAGATTCTATGGAAGATTCAATAATATTAACCAATTTACGTCATGTGGAAGCTCTAGCTAATACAAGAATGCTTTTACATAATTCACTGAATTTATTAAATGATTCTATTCCACTTGATATTATATCTATTGATATCAGAAAAGCCTTAAGTTTTATAATGAGTATAACAGGTGAGGATGTAACAGAATCAATTATAGATAATATATTTTCAAAATTTTGTATTGGAAAGTAGGTAATTTATGAGTTGTTTAAGAGGAGAATTTTCTGTAATAGTTATAGGTGGTGGACACGCAGGAATTGAAGCAGCCCTTGCTTCTTCAAGAATTGGTATTAAAACTTTATTAATAACATTAAATTTAGATTCAATTGGTTTTATGCCATGTAATCCTAGTATAGGTGGAACTGCAAAAGGACATTTGGTAAAGGAAATAGATGCATTAGGTGGACAAATGGGATTAACTGCAGATAAATGTGTAATTCAAGCAAGAATGCTTAATATGTCAAAGGGACCTGCAGTTCATTCTTTAAGATTTCAAGTAGATAAGTTAAAATATCAAAAGCATATGAAAAACGTATTAGAAAATCAGGAAAATCTATCTATAATTCAAGGAGAAGTTAAAGATATACATATAGAAAAAAATGAAATAAAAGGAGTTATACTCACAACAGATTCCTATTTTAAATGTAAATCTATAGTAATTTGCACAGGAGTATATTTAAATTCAAAAGTTATAATTGGGGATAATATATTTGACTCGGGACCTAATGGTTTATCAAATTCAAAACTTTTAACAAATAAATTAATTGATTTAGGAATGAAAATTAGAAGATTTAAAACAGGGACACCAGCTAGGGTTAACAAAAAAAGTATTGATTTTTCAAAAGTTGAAATTCAATCAGGTGATAAGAATATAATACCATTTTCATTTTTAAACAAGTACATAAATGTAAAACAAGTGGATTGTTATTTAACTTACACTAATGATGAAACACATAAAATAATAAAAAATAATATAGATAAATCCCCTATTTATAATGGAACAATAACAGGTATTGGTCCAAGATATTGCCCCTCTATTGAAGATAAGATAATGAGATTTGGGGATAAAAATAGGCATCAAATTTTTATAGAACCAGAGGGATTAAATACAAATGAAATGTATCTTCAAGGAATGTCTTCATCATTACCAGAAAATATACAAATTAAAATGATAAGAACTATAAAAGGATGCGAGAATATCGAGATAATGAGAACGGGATATGCTATAGAATATGATGTTTTAGATACTCAAGAATTTAAACACACACTTGAACTTAAAAGTATTAGAGGATTATTTTCAGCAGGTCAAATTAATGGTACATCTGGATATGAGGAAGCAGCAGCACAAGGTATAATAGCTGGTATTAATGCCGCATTATATATTAAAAATAAATCACAATTTATATTAGATAGAAGTGATGGATATATTGGGGTTTTAATTGATGATCTTATAAATAAAGGAACAAATGAACCTTATAGAATGATGACATCTAGGGCTGAATATAGGCTTTTATTAAGACAAGATAACGCTGATGCAAGGTTAACACATAAAGGTTATGAAATTGGATTAGTAGACGAAGAAAGATATTCTATATTTAATCATAAATTAAAAAGTTTAAACGAGGAATTAAACAGAATAAAAAATTTACGAATAAATAACTCCACGGAAATCAATGAAATATTAGAATCAATGAACTCAAAATCACTGAGAAAACCGACAACTTTATACGAATTAATTAAAAGAACTGAACTAGATTATGATATGTTATATAAGCTGGATAAAAATAGACCTAAAATAGATAAGGATGTAATTGAACAAATTAATATAATGATAAAATATGATGGATATATAAAAAAACAAGAGGATGAAGTTAAGAATTTTAAAAAAATGGAAAATAAATTAATTCCATCGGATTTGAATTATACAGATATTAAAGGATTAAGACGAGAAGCAATTCAAAAATTAAAGGCAATAAAACCAATTAGTATAGGTCAAGCAATGAGGATATCCGGAGTATCTCCTGCAGATATATCAGTTTTAATATTATATATTGAGCTTATGAGGAGGAGATGAAATGGAATATTTTGATACTATGAAAAAATTTTGTGAGAAATTAAAAATTGATTTTACAGTTGAAATGTATGAAAAATTTAATATATATATGGAAACTTTAATAGAATACAACAAAAAATTTAATTTAACAGCCATAAATGATAGAGATAAGATTATATCAAGACATTTTTTGGATTCTATATTAATATTGAATTACAAAATTAAGCATAATACTAAATTATGTGATGTTGGAAGTGGTGCAGGATTTCCAGGAATACCTATAAAAATAATAAGAGATGACCTTAGTGTAGATTTGATAGAGTCAACCACAAAAAAAGTGATTTTTTTATATAAAATAATAAGAGTATTAGATTTAAAAAATATAAAAGCAATAGATAGTAGAGTTGAAGATTTATCACGAGATAAAGATTTTAGAGAGAAATATGATTATGTTTTATCAAGAGCAATGGCAAGATTAAATAAATTATTAGAATTATCATTTCCATTAGTAAAAATAAATGGTAAATATATAGCTCTAAAAGGATTAAAAGCAAAGGAAGAATTAGAAGAAGCAACAAAAGCTATTAAAATATTAGGTGGGAATAGTGAAAAAATAATAAATATACCAGAATTTAATAGTAATTTAATAGTAATAAATAAATTATTTAAAACACCTGATTTTTATCCAAGAGAATATAGAATAGTAGACAAAAAAAGTTTATAGTGAAGGCTCATAGAGCCTTCACTATAATTTTTATATATAGATAGATTTAATCTCTGAAAATTCTTGACTACTCATTAAAGAATTAACAAAATCTTCTACTGTTGATTTTTTAGATTTTATTTTATTATACCAAAACTTTTTACCTTCACTATCAGGGTGCCTATATAAAAACACTATATAAACATTATCGATAAAATTATTTATATTATCTGAGATAATTATTGTATTATAATCAGAAATCAAATTATTATAGCAACTATTTAGATCTGACTTAAATTCATACCATAAAACCCAGTTATTTTTACTCATTATATTTGGACAAATTTTTCTACTTGCGTCATAGTGTCTTACGACATTTTTTAGGGGTATATCATATTTATCCATAAGATAGGCTGTTAGTTCAATTGTTTTATCTAATGTTATACTAAAATCACCATCAACATTGATACACATTTCAATTCCAATACTATTTTCGTTTGTTATACCATACTTACCTTTCCCATCTCCACAATGCCATGATTTATCTGAATCTTTAATAATTCTTAATATTTGAGTATCATCCACGAAGTAATGAGCAGATGATTGCTTATCTCCAGAATTAAAAAATGAAAAATGAGCATTTGCATCAGCACCTTTAGAAGTATTTCCTGTATCATGTATAACAATATATTCTATTTTAGTTCCTTGTCTTGAAGAAAAATTATACTTAACTAAATTTTCATTTATTTTCATAAGAGTATCTCCAAATATTACTACACCAATAAGGTTATGTTAAATATTAAGAAATATGATTTAAAATAATAGAATAATTAAAATTATATTAGATAAAATATTAATTAAGGAGATGATAAAATTGACAAAATACATTAAAATATTTTTTATAAATTTAATAATAATTACGATAATATACAATGTTAATACATATAGCGTAACAAAATTATTAAATCAAGAGAAGAAATTTTTAAGGTTAAGTGAAAAATATGATACAGAATTAAATAAAAAATGGATAGAAATTTTAGATGAAAAGGAGAAAATAATAAAGCAAATCAAAAAAAATAATCAATATGATAAGTATAAAGAATATACAAATAATTTTAAAAATAGTAAGTTATTCAGAAATAAAACTAAATATATAAGACAATTAAATCAGAGCGTCAAAGAAAATAATGACAAAAAAATAAAAAGATACTTAACGTTGTTGTTAAATATCTTTTTAGATGAAAATGAAAACATAAAAGAGTATTTTGATATAAATCACATATCTTTAGAGTATATTAAATCTAATATTCTATTCAAATCTTCTGTTGAGTAATATTCTATTTGAATATTACCTTTATTTTTTTTTGTATTTATTGATACCTTTGTCCCAAAATAGTTTTCTAAATTTAATTTTAAATTATTTATATAGATATCATTTTTAGAACAAACCTTATCTTTGTTTTTATCTTTACTCTTTGAAAATAAAGATTGAATTATTCTTTCAGTCTCCCTTACACTTAAATCCTCATCTATTATTTTATTAGATATTTCTAATTGAAGATACTCATCTTTTATACCAGCTAAAACCTTACCATGTCCTTCTGTTATATCATAATTTAATATGTAATCTTGAACAATAGAAGATAAATTTAATAATCGCAACTTATTTGTAATAGCAGTTCTTGATATTGATAATCTATCAGATAAACGTTCTTGAGTAATATTAAAGTTATCTATAAGATTCTTAAATGCCCTAGCTTCTTCTATTGGATTCAAATCATCTCTTTGTATGTTTTCAATTAAAGATAACTCAAGTATTTCGCTAGTTGATTTTTCAACAATTATACAAGGAAGTTTTTTGAGATTTATCATTTTAGCAGCTCTGTACCTGCGTTCGCCAGCGATTATTAAATATTTATTATCAAATTCGCTAACGATTAATGGTTGAATTATGCCGTGTATTTTAATAGATTCGCTCAACTCATTTAAAGTAGAATCATTAAAATGTTTACGAGGTTGATTAATATTTGCACAGATTAAATCAATATCTATAAAAATATAATTAATATTACTATTATCATAATTTGGTATCAGAGAATTTAAACCCTTACCAAGAACATTTTTTTTCATAAACCACTCCTCCTTTGTCTGCAAATAAATTCTTTAGCTAAATTTTTATAAGAAATAGCCCCTTTACATTTTTCATCATATAACATAATCGGAAGACCGTAACTAGGAGACTCAGCAAGCTTAATATTTCTAGGTATTATAGTAGAGTACACTTTATCCTCAAAAAAATTATTAACCTCAGAAACAACCTCATTACTAAGATTTGCACGTGAATCAAACATATTTAAAATTACACCTTCTATGTATAATTTTTTATTAAGAGATTGATTAACAAGACTTATAGTATTTATCAATTGACTTAACCCCTCTAAAGCATAGAATTCACACTGTATAGGAATTATAAGACTATCACTAGCAACAAGAGAATTTAAACTTAAAAAACCTAAAGAAGGAGGGCAATCAATAAAAACAAAATCAAAAAAACCATTTAGTTTAGAAAATGAATCTTTAAGCAAAAACTCTCTATTCTTCATATTAGCAAGTTCAACCTCTGCAGCAGCAAGATTTATACTCGAAGGAACAATGTATAAATTTTTAATTATATCGCTCTCAATTATCAATGAATTTAGATCTTTATCAGAAACAAATAAGTCATATATAGAAGAGTTGAGATTATTCTTATCTATACCTAAACCACTAGAAGCATTACCTTGGGGATCCATATCAACAACCAAAATTTTAAAACCCTCCAAAGCAAGATAACTAGCTAAATTTATGTTTGTAGTTGTCTTACCAACACCACCTTTTTGATTAAATACACATATTTTTTTCATAATACCACCTTCTATGTTCCACGTGAAACATTGCAAATTTTATTCAGAGATGAAATTAAATAATTTATATCAACAACACTATTGAAGATCGATGGACTTATACGAATGCAACCGGATGGATACGTACCAATAATCTTATGTGTGTAAGGAGAGCAATGCAATCCAGACCTAACACAAATACCATAGTGTTTATTTAACATGTGCGATGCTATATCTGGAGATAAATTCTTAAAATTAATACATATATTAGAATTTTGATTATCTAAAAAAACGTCATTAAGAACAATTATATCATCGATATTACATATTTTATCATATATACTTTTAAGAACATCCTTTTTTTTGGAATATATAAAATCTAAACCATAATTTATTATAAACTTAATACCGCTCATTAAAGAACATACTCCAATCATATTATGAGTACCGACTTCAAAATAATCAGGCATATCTGAATTTGATAATAATGATGAAGATAAACTTCCGGTACCACCCAGAAAATAATTGTCACATAAATTTAAAAGCTCATCAGATATAACAAAACCTCCTATACCAGAAGTTGAAAATAAGTTTTTGTGGCCTGTAAAAATCAAAGCAGAAAAATAAATTTTACTTAAATTTATATCTAAAAGACCTATGCTTTGAGCTACATCTAAAATTAAAAAAATTTTATAATTTTTACAAATATTAGATAGTCTGTTTAAATCCTGGATATTACCTAAAACGTTAGACATGTGGGATATTATTACAAATTTCGTTTCAGGTTTTATTTTAGAGCATAGATCATCAAAATCTATAAAATTATTTTTAGTACAATTTATAAAATCCAAATCTATTATTTTTTTATTTTTTAAATTAATTAATGGTCTTAATGTAGAATTATGATCCAAATTTGAAACTAAAAAATGTGGCTTATCATAAAAAAATTTTGAGTTCATAATACTTTGAAGCAATATATTAAATGCATAAGTTGCATTATACGAAAAAACTATATTCTCAGGAGAGGTGTAATGCAGAAAATCACATAATAACTCTCGGCATTCAAAAAGAATTTTACTAGATTTTATTGATGAGTCATAACACCCCCTATTTGGACTAGCTCCAATATTTGAAGTAAAATTATTTATAGAATCAATTACAATTTTTGGTTTCGGAAAACTTGTTGAAGAATTATCGAAATACAAATTCATAAATTATCACCCAATTATAATATAACAAAAATAATATAGTAAGTTAAAGGAGTTAATAAAAAAATGGAATACATATTAATTTTTTCTAATACACATAGAGCTTTAAAATGTGAAGAGATTTTAACTCAAATGTCAATAAAATTAAATATAGTTCCTGTACCTACACATATAACTAATAGTTGCGGTATTGGAATTGGTATATACAGAAAGGATTTTGAAAATTCAATTAAAATTCTTGAAGAAAAAAATATATTAATTAAATATATATATGACAATATAAACAAAAAGAAATTATAAATAGTTTGATTATAAACTTTTAAAATGATATAATATCTATGTTTCCCTGCTACATAAAATTATGTAGCCTTAAGTCCGGAGGGAGGTGAGAATATGAAGAAATATGAAACTGTTTTTATACTTAATGCAGATAGTACTGAGGAGAGAATAGCTAGCGTTATAGATAAGGTTACTCATATTATAGAGAGCTACAATGGGAATATAGAAAATATTGATCATTGGGGAAAGAAAAGGTTAGCTTATGAAATAAACAGGAAGAATGAAGGATATTTTGTTTTAATAAACTTTGTAAGCAATGAAGAATTACCAAAAGAATTAGATAGAAACTTAAAAATAATGGATGATATTATAAGACATATAATAGTCAACAGAAGATAGAGGTTATTCATGAATAAAGTAATATTGATAGGAAGGTTGACTAAAGACCCAGAGTTAAGGTTTACACCTAATGGTACGGCAGTATCAACGGTTACTTTAGCTATTGATAGAAAAGTAACCTCAAAAGAACAACCCAAAACAACAGATTTTATACAAGTTGTAATTTGGGGGAAGCAAGCAGAAGCTACTGCTAATTACATAAATAAGGGATGTAAATTTGCTGTTTCTGGAAGGATTCAGACTAGAACATATGCCGATAAAGATAATAATAAAAGGTATATAACAGAAGTTGTAGCAGATGAAGTTTCATTTATAGATTGGGGGAATAAATCTTCTAATAGTAATACGCAAAACAACAGTGATTTTGGAAATTCTATTGATTATGGAGATATTCCTATGAGTGATGAAATGACATTGATTGATGAGGATGTACCGTTTTAAAAATTGGAGGTGAGATAGTGAATAATAACAACTCAACATCTAACGTGAACAATAAACAGCAAGAAGTTAAAAAGAATGGTTTTAGACTGAGAAAAACCAGAAAAAAAGTATGCTCTTTTTGTGTTGAAAAGTCTAATTTTATAGATTATAAAGATGTTAATAAATTAAGGAAATTTATTACAGAAAGAGGTAAGATTTTACCAAGAAGAATATCAGGTGCTTGTGCTAAACATCAAAGAGAAGTTACAAGAGCTATAAAACTTGCTAGAAATATAGTTCTACTTCCTTTTACAACAGATTAAGAGGTAGGGTTTTACCCCTACCTCTTAATCTGTTTTTGTTGAATTCTTATATCTTCGTGCACAAAGAAATTATAAACTTTGAAATTTCCTATAATACGGGAAAATATTCTATCAGAGTATGTTTGTTGTAAGTCTCTTAGAGTAAAATTTGTAGAAATAATCATTTTTTTATTTAAAAACAATTTTTTGTTAATAAAGTTAAAAAAGATTGAGGGATATAATTTGTTTTGATTTTCTGTACCAAGGTCATCAATTATAAGGAGATCACATTGTATTAAAAACGAATCATTAATACTTTCATTAAATCTATTAACGATTTTATTGTTAGAATAATTAAATAATTCTGTAAATAAATCTTCTGAAGTTTTATATAAAACTGAATAACCACTATCCAATAAATCTTTAGCTATACAGTGAGTCATAAATGTTTTACCGCTACCACATTCACCGTTAAATAATAAGTTTAATTTGTTTGTTTTAAATGTTTTTATATAGGTTAAAATATTAGCATATATGTTTTTGATATTTGTGCTTGGCGATATTGTGCTATTTTTAATGATATCATCAGAATAAAAAGAGAAATTGAAATTTTCAAAATTATTGTTAATTATAGATAACTTTAATTCTGATTCTTTTAAATATAGTTTAGTTAAATTTGAAATTAAACAAGAACATTTTTGTGTAAGTATATACCCTGTATCATTACATAAAGAGCATGTATATATAGTATCCAAGTAATTTTCAGGTAAATTTAAATCATTTAGTATATTTTTAATTTTTGATCTAATTTCATTTATTTTTAATTTCAATTGATTGGAGTTATTTGAATTAGGTGATTTCATTAACTGAAATGATAAAATTTTTATATTATTTTTTAGGGTTAAAATTTCTGGATTAGTAGTACATATATTTTTTAATCTGATATTTTGCTTTTTTGAGTTGTTATATCTTATCTCTTGATATAACTTATCTAATTTTTCACCATATCCTTTAATCATCTGTATTATTTTCCTCATATGTATTTTGTGTTAATATTTTTTCAAGTTTATCATAATCATAACTTCTTTGCGGGAAATTTGAAAATGAATTTTTATTGATAGATTTATTTGAAGAAGTTTTAGATATTAAATTTTTATTTGATTCATACTTATTAAAATCTTCAATAGAAAACACATTTGAATTTTTGAAATTATTTAGTATTCCATCAATATAATTGAGGTCATTTTTAGATAATTTCGAACAACATATATCACACGCTTTATAGATTAGCTCTAAAGGCATATTATAGGTTATAAGCCATTTGTTAAATAATTCCTCATGTGATTTACTAACTTCCGTATCAGGCAATCCCATGTAAGTTAATATTTTTTTTATGTTATAAAATTGTTTTTCTCTTTTTTCTGTGTATATCATAGCTTGCTCGAGAGTGTTAATATTTAAATCAGACCATGTGATTGCAACTTTTTCAATGTACCTAAAGTCCTTTTTGTTTTTATTTACGCAATAACTTATTAAATATAAAATTAACTCATATGAAAAGTTGTAATTTTTAGTCCAGTTTATATATGTTTCCATTTCTTTTTGTGATAATGGCCTTCCTATAGTTGATTCAATTTCTTTAAAAAAATCTATAAGGTTATTGTCAGTTATCTGATTTATTAAATTCAATGATGACGGGTAATTATTTAAATCTGAAAATTGAGTAAACTCTATATTAGAAACCTTATTGTCTATAGTTGATATTTTTATTAATCCCAAATTATCCCAATAATTGAGAGCGTTTTTAACATCTGATTCCAATAAATTAAGTGTTTTAGCAATAAAAGAGGTGTCAAAACCCATTTCTCCAGAAGATGCATACTTAAGAATAAGTATATAGATTTTTACATATTCTCCACGTGTGTTTGGTAGGAAATTATCAATAAAATTATTATCAATTAAAGTATAGTTTATAAAAGGAGAATTTAATTTATATAAACTCATTTGATTTTGCCTTTCTAAAATAAATTTTGAACTAAATTATAACATTTTTTTTATGATGTAAGAATAAAAAAAGGAATATTTTATAATAAATGTATAAATAATACTCAAAAAGAGATATAGGGGATGACATGAAATTTATGCAAAATTTTAAATGCAAAATAAATGTTGGGTTCATAATTTTGAGTATTAACATTATTCTTGCAATATCAATATTTTTTTTGGTATATGGTAAAACTTTAGGATATGTAATTTTAATTAATGGGAATAAGATTGGATTAACTAAAGATAAAAAAATATTTACTGAATATTATAAAGAAAAATTACACAATAATAATATAGAATTAGATAAAATTGTAAAAACAGATTCTTTAGGTTTTAAAGTAAGATTAGCTAAGAAAGGAGATTTTTTATCTCCTGAAGAAATTAGTAAAATTTTAGATGAAGCTTTAGGAGTTTATGTAAAAGGGTATAATTTATTAGTTGGGGATAAAATAATCGCTAATATTGAAAATAAAGATGTATTTGATAATGTGAAAAAGAAATTGTTTAATTACTACATAAATAAGAATAATTTGAAAGATATTCCCATTAATTGGATTAAGATTAAAGAAAAAATTGATTTTAAGGAGGTTGTTTTAAATATTAAGGATATTATGAGTGAAGATCAATTGTATGAGTTTATATTGAGTAATAATCAGGAAAATAATATTTTAGCTACCGTCGAAATAGTAGCTAGTAAAACTTTTTTGGAAAACACTAAAAATAATAAAGTTCAGATAGTAAAAATTTGTGATCAGCATAATGACGAAGAAAAAATGTATGAAAATGGATTTGATCGTGAAGTTGTAAAAGAAATCACTTATAATAATAATAAGTACATAGGGATGAGAAAAGTATCTACTAAAATCTTGAAACCTTCTTTAAATGATGTTCAAGGGAATGAATTATTTTATTTAAATAATCCTTCAAAAGGTAATATTATAACTTCTCCTTTTGGACTAAGATGGGGTGGAGAAAAACATCATGGAATTGATATTGCGGGGAATATAGGGGATCCTATATTTGCAGCAGAATCTGGTTTTGCAAATTTAGTATCATACAATAATGTATATGGAAATTATATTAAATTGAATCATGGTAAGGGAATTGAAACATTATATGGACACTGCGATGTTATGTTTATAAAAGAAGGTGAATACGTGAAAAAAGGTCAATTGATAGGTGAAATAGGTAATACCGGAAGAAGCACAGGTCCACACTTACATTTTGAAGTTAGGGTAAATGGTAAAGCAGATAATCCTCTTAATTATGTAGCATATTAACCAATAGAGATGTGAAATCATTCTAATAATTTGGTTATATCGATTATACCTAGTCCCTGTACTGAATTATCTAAATTATTTATTTTATTACAGCTTATTTTAAATAAAGAAATGATGTCTATTGTATTTATCGATATGTTTTTTTGCTTAAGTAATGCTATTAAAGAAGATACATAAGCACAAGAACAGGAACTTCCAAAGTATTCTATCGATGAATTTTTAAGTTTAGTTGGATATATATACTGATTGTTTTTTTCAGGGATGTATTTAACATCTATATTTTGTACTTTTATATTTTCGTAAATTGATATCACATTAGGTTTTATGAAAGTATTTATATAAATACCTTTTGATGAGTCTTTAAAATTATTACCCCCAACAACAATACAATTATTAAGTAAAGATAATCCTTTTAATGAAGAATAATTGGTTGAGTTATTTCCTATAGGAAGTAATACAATAATATTGGATTTAGATATTTTGTTTATCAAGGCTTGAAATATATTTAATAAAAAATTATTAAATTCATAAAGCTCAAATGGAAGATACAATATTTGAATATTGTATTTTGAGGAAATTTCAAGTATTAAATCAATAGCCTTAAAAATTAATGAGCAATAGGACTTATTGTATTTATCAAAAGCTTTTATCATACAAAAATTGCACTCTGAAGAATTTTTAAGTATTTTGTTTTTATACGTGAAGTTTCCACCTATTATATTACACATAGCTGTGCCGTGACCGTTATCATCATAAGGATACGAGAAGTCATTTACAATATCTTTGAAGAACAGTATTCTATTTTTAGATTTTGTAAAAGTGTCTAATGGATAAATTCCTGAATCTATCATGGCTATAGTTATATTTTTACCAGTTAATGTATTATTGTTTGCTGATGTTTTATAACTTGATTTTTCAGTTTCTGGAAATAGTTTATTTCCACATAAAAAAACTTCAGAATCAAATGAAATATATTTAACTTGAGGAGAGTTTACAAGGGTATATAAGAATTTATGTGGTACTGTACAACACACTAAATTTAGGTCTGGTATATGATGTGTAAAAATACATCCTTGATTATTTTGAATTTTTTTTATTAGAGATGATGAGTTATGTTTCAATTCTAATATTATTCTATATGAAGTAAGTTTATTTAGGTTAAATGCGTATAGAAGATTTGGATGAAGCCTTTTTTTAATATTATTAATCATGAAAGAATCACCTTAAAATTAATTATATAATTTTTAGTTTATTATATTAATTAATTAAGGTGATTCTTTTATATATTTTTTAAACTTATAGAGTCTAGTAGAGTTGATTTTTTGTTGTTATATTTAAATATATTTATTGATGATACTTTTATATATGGCGGAAAAAATAAATCAGCTATATTTACATTAAGTTTATCAATATTTATATATTTTATGTATAAATGATCCCATTTATTTATTTTATTATATTTGATACTATTTATTAAAAAGTATTCTTCGAATAATCGTTGTATTGATGATATAAAACCCAGAGGTTCTATTAACAGATAAACTACTTTATTTTGTAATTTGATATTAGATATATTAATTCTAAAAGTTTGTAAGTTTTGAATTTTTTTTATTAATTGAGGATCAAATTTAATACAATCATTACAATTAAAACTAAGTAAGGGTGTATATAATGAATTTTTATTTTTCACACAATTATACTTTTGATGAAATTGATTTTTGAAATATTTTAAATCCTTTATAGAATTATCTGTAAAACCACATTTAATAATGTATTTCATAATTAATAGCAGGTATATTAACCTAAAATCCCCCTCTAAATGTAATAATAGGATTATAACACAATATAGAATAAAAAAATAATAAGAAATTAATAATAAAATAGTGATTTTGTTTAAAGGTAGAGGTAAAGATGTTGAAAAATAATAATATATTATGTAACGTAGTAGAATGCAAATTTAATGATAAAAATCAGTATTGCACTTTAGAGCAAATAAAGATAACTAAACATGAAGCTATAGCAAAAAATGTAGAGTCAACAGATTGTGCAAGTTTTCAGTCTATGAAATAATTGCAAAGCACTCATATACCAAAATTATTTTAAGGTATATAGAGTGCTTTTTATTTTTTGAATGTTAGGCGTGAATAAAATTATTTAAATTAAGGAATAATATTAACTAAAATTTAGAAAATACTATGTTTATTGTTAAGAATATTGACAAAAAACACCGATAAAAGTTAGAATATTTAAGAGCGACTTTAAAAAAGTTTAATAAGGATTGTTAATTAGATATTTTTATTATATTTAAACTCAATTTAAAGTAGGGAGAATGGATGGAAAAGATTATAATAAATGGATCTAATCCACTTTATGGAAGTATAGAAATTAGTGGTGCGAAAAATGCAGCTGTTGCTGTTATACCAGCTACAGTTATGTGCAGTGAGGGTATATGTATAATAGATAATATACCCGATATAGAGGATGTTAATAAACTAGTGAGAATTTTAAAAACATTAGGATCTAGTGTAAGAAAGGTAAATAATACCTTAATAATAGATAATTCAAATTTGAAAAATTATCGAGCTGATAGTGATGATGTACATAATATGAGAGCTTCTTATTATTTGATAGGAGCATTGTTAGCAAGATTTAAAAAGACAATTGTGGATCTTCCAGGAGGATGTAGTATAGGTGATCGACCTATAGATCAGCATATAAAAGGTTTGGAAAAACTTGGTGTTAATATTAGAATTGAACATGGTTCAGTAATTGCTGAAACGGATAAATTAGTTGGCAACAATATATTTTTTGATGTAGTAAGTGTGGGGGCAACTATAAATGTAATGTTAGCGGCATGCTTTGCTGATGGAGTTACTGTGCTTGAAAATGTTGCAAAGGAACCACATGTTGTAGACGTAGCAAATTTTCTTAATTTGATGGGTGCTAATATAAAAGGTGCAGGAACAGATATTATAAAAATAACTGGAGTCAAAAGACTTTTAGGGTGTAATTACTCGATAATACCAGATCAAATAGAAGCATCTACATATATGATGGCAACGGCAGCTTGTACGGGAGAGGTATTAATTAAAAATGTAATACCAAAGCATTTAGAGTCTATAACAGCAAAACTAATAGAAATGGGTGTAACTATTTTTGAATATGATGATAGTATTTTAGTAAAAAGTACGGAACGTTTAAAAGGTGTAAATATTAAAACTGCACCGTATCCAGGATTTCCCACTGATGTACAGCAAATAATAGGTGTTCTTATGAGTATTTCTGAAGGAACAAGTATTATAAGTGAAAGTATATTTGAAAATAGATTTAAGTATTTTGATGAACTAAAAAAAATGGGAGTAAATGTTAAGATTGAAGGAAGAGCTGCTATTATAAACGGAGTAGATAAGCTTACAGGATGTAAACTTAAAGCTACAGATTTAAGAGCCGGTGCTGCTATGATTATAGCAGGATTAGTTGCTAAAGGGACCACAGAGATAACTTCAATAAAGCATATAGATAGAGGGTATCCCAATATAGAGGAAAAATTTAGAAAATTAGGTGCTAATATATATAGAGAATATAAAGATGATATAAAAGAGTTTAAGAATATAATATAGTTTATTTGGGGGGAAAATGAAATTTTGTTCTATAAGTAGTGGTAGTTCTGGTAATTGTTTTTTAGTTGGTAGTGATAGAACAAATATTTTAATAGATGTAGGAGTATCTAAAAAAACATTAATAAATGCCATCAATTCAATAAATATAACTCCAAATATGATAAGTGGTGTACTAATAACTCATGAACACATAGATCATTACAAGGGAGCTAGCGTAATATGTAAAGGATTAGATATTCCGATATATTTAAATGAACGAACATTTAGGAGCATTCAAGATAAGTTAAAAGGTGTTAATAATGTAAACATAATAGATAAAATGGAATTTTCGATTGGAGATTTAGATATTAAAGCTTTTAAATTACCACATGATGCGGTAGATCCAATTGGATATAGTGTTTTATATAAAAAAAAGAAGCTGAGTGTAGTTACTGATATTGGACATATTTCAAATGATATTTTTAATAATATAAGGGATTCAGATGTTGTATTACTTGAGAGTAATTATAATGAGGAAATGCTCAGATTAAGTAATTACCCACATTTTTTAAAAGAAAGAATACTTAGTAATAATGGGCATTTATCAAATGAGGAATGTGCTTTAACAATAGTTAAGCTTGTAAGGATATCTTATAAAAGAATTATTTTAGGTCATTTAAGTATTACAAGTAATTTTCCAGAATTAGCCTATAAAACTTCAGAAAGAATCCTTATAAATCATGGAATGAAAATTGGAAAAGATTTAAAGTTAACAGTTGCACATAGAAGTTTACCTAGTAATTATATGAGGTTTTAAATGAAATGATAAATAATATGTTTTGTTCATGTGAAGAACATATAGATTATGTTATTGATGATTTTATTAATAAATATGGATTGATTCCAAATATTGAATTTAATAAGGATAATAACTATTGTAATTATTGCAATAAGTATGCAAAATATATGGTAATAGATTAATTATATTTTAAAGAGGTGTTTTTATGAATTTATATAATAAATGGACTAATATGGTTACGGAATTTGTTAAGACAAAAGGGGAAGCAGTATTTTGGAATGAGTATAAGAATGTTGAATTAAAAATTTATAAGGATATACTTGGTAATAAGAATTTTAAATTTACATCTAGTATTAGTGAATTATCTAAAAAATACGATATAAGTGAGGAATTTATAGTAGGATTTGTTGATGGTATAAGTGAGAGTTTAAATACAAATATAGATATAGAAAATATTACATTAGAAGATAAAATAGATTTTGATATTAATGTAGAAGAGTTGTATTTTAATATGTTAGATGCTAAGGCAGATTATTTATTTAATTTAAATGAGTGGAGTGAGATTTTAACTGAAGAAAAGATTAGAGAAATAACATCCAAATGGAGATCATCTAAGGTTGTAGTAAATAGTGTAAAAATTGGAAGGAATGAATTATGTACATGTGGTAGTGGTAAGAAGTATAAGAAATGTTGCGGGAAGTAAGTTTAATTTCTGTAGGTATACTAAAAGATTATTTCAAGAAAATTGAGAATAATTACAAGGGTAAGATCAATTTTATAAATATAAAGGAGAGTAATAAAAGATTAGAAAGTAATAGTATATTAAATATGATAAATAAGAATAAAAATAGCTTGTATGTATTATTTGATTTAAATGGTACAAAGAATTTGAATGAAATTAATAAGATTAAAAATATTAACAAGCATGTTTATTTTATAATTGGTGGAAGTGAAGGAGTATGTGATGAAGTAAGGAATAAATGTAATTATGTTATTAAATTAAGTGATTTTACATATCCACATCAGATATTTAAGTTGATTGCATTACAGTTTGTAGAAAAGATGTTTTTAAAGTGAAGATAAATTTATTTTTAGACAAGAGAGACTTAAAGAATTCAAATTTAATTCAAGCTATAATGGACTATTATAAAAGGATTACTAAGTTTGTTAAGATTAATGTTTATTATTCTTTGGATAATAAATTGATTGGTCGTGATGATTATAATATTAATGTAACAACAGTAGATGGCGAATATATGAATTCTATTGAATTTAGTGATATTATAAAATATAAATCTATAAATAGAGTAAAAAACATTAATATTTTTTTTGTTAAATTTAATAAATTATATCATAATATCTGTTTTGTATGTTTTAATTTGAGTAAAGATTTACTAGTTTTGATTTTATTGGAGCAGATATATAGAGCATATAAAATAATTAATAATGAGCCATATCATAAATGATTAAATATATGAATTTAAGATTATTAAAGGAGTATTCAATTTTGAATACTCCTTTAATGGTTATTATCTAGATTCTCGAATTTTGAATATTGACCTATCCAGGCGAGTTTTATAGTTCCAACTTCTCCATTTCTATGTTTTGCAATTATACATTCAGCAATATTTTTATATTCTGTGTCCTTATTATAGTACTCATCCCTATATAGAAGCATTACTATATCAGAATCTTGTTCTATAGATCCTGATTCACGCAAATCAGATAACATTGGTCTATGATCTGATCTTTGTTCTGGAGCACGTGATAATTGAGATAATGCGATTATAGGACAATTAATTTCTTTGGACAAAGCTTTTATGAAACGAGAAATTTCTGAAACTTCTTGTTGTCTACTTTCATTTCTTGAATTTCCACTCATAAGTTGTAGATAATCTATGATTATTAAATCTATATTTGTTGAGAATTTTAATTTTCGGCATTTAGATCTCATTTCTGTAATTGATATGTTAGGAGTATCGTCTATATATATTTTGGCTCTAGATATAATTTCGGTACCTTTTACTAATTGATCTAAATCAGAGTCATCTAAATTTCCAGTTTGAAGTTTTTGTATATTAATTTTTGTTATTGATGATATTAATTTATTAGTTAGTTGTTCTTTACTCATTTCAAGAGAAAATATTAGTACAGTTTTGTTTTCTTTAATTGCTACATTTTCAGCAATATTTAATGCAAAAGTAGTTTTTCCCATAGATGGTCTTGCAGCTATTAATATCATTTGAGATTTTTGTAATCCAGATAGTTTTAAATCTAAATCGTAAAATCCAGAAGATAATCCAACAAAGGATAGATTATTAATATATAGGTTTTCAATATGTTTAATTGTTCTATCTAGTATATTATTTAGGGGTTCAATATCAGATTTAGTTTCAGATATTGATAAATCAAATACACTTCTCTGTATATTTTCAATTAA
This sequence comes from Candidatus Arthromitus sp. SFB-rat-Yit, assembly GCF_000283555.1. Lineage (NCBI taxonomy): Bacteria > Bacillati > Bacillota > Clostridia > Eubacteriales > Clostridiaceae > Candidatus Neoarthromitus > Candidatus Arthromitus sp. SFB-rat-Yit. The sequence continues at coordinate 1,493,985 of NC_016012.1, read as the reverse complement.
TAAGTTAGGATCATCTTTTTTATATATACGATCAAGTGTTTCATTAGATATTTTAATAAGTTTCCTTAAAATAGAATTATCTTTAACTATTTTAATATGTGTTTGCAAATTAGCAATTGTTGCTATTGAATTTGATATATCGGTTATGTATAAAGATCCTCCAGATTCTTCTAAGAGAGAATCTTTTTTTAAATATTCTATAAGAGAAATTAAATCTACTTGTATATCTTTTAAAAACATATTTTTTATAGTTTTGAAGATATTTTTGTGTGCATCTTTATAGAAATCATCCACATTTATAGTATCTATTATTTCATGAATAGTATTTTTATATATTATCATAGCACCTAATATGGTTTGTTCTGATTCTATATTATTCGGTGAAATTTTATTATCCATAAAATTAGTTCCTTACATAAAATATTTTATTATTATATTATAGAAGGTAATTAGTATAATTGACAAATAAAATAATGTTAAATTATAATTAGTTTACTATTTTAAACTTTAAGTTTAATATTTATTAATTTTTATATGGAGTTTGTAATGAAGATCGGGAAAAAAATAAAATTTTTAAGAATTAAAAATGGTCTTACTCAAGAGGAATTAGCAGATAGAAGTGAATTGTCTAAAGGATTTATATCTCAATTAGAGAGAGATTTGACATCTCCTTCAATAGCTACTCTTGTGGATATTTTGGAATGCTTAGGAACAAATTTAAAGGAATTTTTTAGTGAAGAATATAATGAGAAGATTTGTTTTAGTAAGAATGATTTTTTTGTAACTAATAATAATGAATTGAAACATGATATATACTGGATTGTACCTAATTCACAGAAAAACAGAATGGAGCCTATTATGGTATATTTACAAGGTGGGGGAAAAACATTTAAAGAAAATCCACATGAAGGTGAAGAATTTGGATATGTTATTTCAGGGAGTATTTATTTAAATTTAGGAAGTAGGAAGATAAGGGTAAAAAAAGGAGAGTCCTTTTATTTTTCACCAGAAACAGATCACTATATAGAAAATACATCTAAACATGTTGAGGCATGTGTCATCTGGGTAAGTACTCCTCCAAATTTTTAAACCTTAAATACTATTAATTAATGAAGTATCTTTAAATATAAATTTTATAACATCATTTATATTATTTACATAGATAATGTTAATATCATCGATATCTTTAGGAACATCATTTTTATTTTCTTTTGGTATTATTACATGATTCAAACCATTTCGTCTAGCAGCATAAATTTTTTCAAATATGCCTCCGACTTTTTTAATAGATCCTTTTATTGAGATTTCGCCTGTTATAGCTACATCTTGAATTATCGGTTTGTTTAAAATAGAGCTTAATATACATATAGTTATTGCAGATCCTGCAGATGGACCATCAATTTTTCCACCACCTATAGCATTCAAATGTATATCATAGTCACTTAAATCAATTCCAGTAAGTTTTCGTATAACGGTTGATGCATTAAACACTGAATCCTTTGCCATAGATCCTGCAGTTTCATTAAACCTAAATTTACCTTTTGAAGATTTTTTAGCCTTGAATGTTTCACATTCAAAATTTAAAATTGAACCTAAAAATCCATTAACTCCAAGTCCTTTTATTAAACCAATTTGTGGATTTTTTATTTCATCTTTATTTATAAATGGAGTAATACGGGATAATGATAAAACCTCTTTTACTATATCTTTTGTTATTATAATATCTGAATTTTTATTTTCCTTATATAGTGTATAACTATAAGCATCACTTACTATTCCAGTTGCTTTTCTCCCCTCTATACAATGTTCACTTATTAATGATGGAACACCATCCTCTAATTTTATATTTAATTTTTCAGCAGAATTTATTACAATTTTATCTATATCATTTGATGTGAGAGGTTCAAAAAATATTTCTGTACATCTAGATCTAAGAGCAGGATTTATTTCGTGAGGTTCACGGGTAGTAGCACCTATTAATATGAAATCTGCAGGAGCGCCATTATCAAATAAAAATTTTATATACTTAGGTATGTTTTCATCATCTGGATCATAATATGCTGATGAAAATTCTACTTTTTTATCTTCAAGAACCTTTAATAATTTGTTTTGCAATATTAAATCAAGTTCACCAATTTCATCTATAAATAAAATTCCACCATGTGCCTCTGTAACAAGTCCTGGTTTTGGTTCAGGTATTCCTATTTCAGCTAAATCTTTTTTACTTCCTTGATAAATTGGATCATGAACAGAACCGAGCAGAGGATTTGTAACTTCTCTTGGATCCCATCTTAATGTTGTTCCATTTACCTCTATGAATTTTGATTTTTCATTAAATGGTGTAAAATCAAATTTTTTAGCTTCTTCTAATGCAAGTCTAGCTGCAGAAGTTTTGCCAACTCCAGGTGGGCCATAAATTAAAATATGTTGAGGATATTCAGAAACAAGTTTGGAAATTAATGATTTAATTGGACGATTTTGCCCAAGTATTTCACAAAAAGATTTAGGTCTTAAAAGATGCTGTATATTTTTATTTAATTGTTTTTTGTTTAACATTTCAAGCTGAGCATACTTTTTGAGTGTTTTAGTATTTTCAGGACCTTTATTTTTTTTGATAATTTGTAGTTTGATTTCATCAATATATTTATCTTGTTTTTCATTTAATATATTTTCAACTTCATTTTCAATTTTACTTTGAATATATCTACGGCTAATTTCTTCAACTATTATATTTTTAGTAATTAAATAAATTTTTTCTAAATCGTTATCAGAAGGAACCTCAACTAATGATTTTCCATTGCTAGCAATTACATTTATACTATAGAGTTTTTCATTAACATTTTTACTTGAAATATATTTTGGTAATTTAAATTTAGAAATTCTATCATTTATAATATTTTTGTCAAATAATTTTTCAAGCATTTCATATAAAACATTGACTCTAAACTCAATGTTATTACTTTCTTCAATTAATTTCTCAATTTCATCGATTGTAACATCAGAATTCAAATTCTCTCCCCCTTAGTACTTAATAAAATATAAATCAAGTTTTAAAATTAGTCGCTAGTAACTTTTAGTACCATATTAACTGAAACCTCTGGGCATAATTTTATTGAGATTGGATAATTTCCTAAAGATTTAATTTGTTCAAATGATATTTTCTTTTTGTCTATATTTAATTTGAATTGTGAATTTATTTTATTACAAATATCTTTAGATGTTATTGATCCAAATAGTTTTCCGTTAGTACCAAGCTTTGTAGTAATTATAATTTCTTTTCCTCTTAATTTATTTGCTATTTCTTGAAATTCTTCAATTTTTTTGATGCGTTCTTGACGTTCTATTTCCTTGTTGTAATTTAATGTATTTAAATTTGCATCATTAGCTTCTATGGCTAATTTTTTAGGAAATAAGAAATTTCTTGCATATCCATCCGATACTTCAATTAAATCATTTTTTTTTCCTACATTTTTAATGTCATTAGTGAGTATAACTTTCATTTAAATACCTCCGTAAAATAAATAATTTACATTATAAATTATAATAAGAATATTTTAGTTTTAATAAGTATATATTTCAAGGCTTTAAAGGCATTTATTAAAATATTAAAAATATAGGATATATATATTATTAACACATATAGTATTGTTTAAAATTTGTTTTAAAATTCTTAATTAAGTAATGTAAAATATATATATAATTGTATAGTATTATCCAAACAAATACATTTAAAGGCAAATAGAATTCTATTTGCCTTTAAATGTATTTGTTTAAAAGTTCTTTTAATTTTTCTTCAATATTTATTCTTGGGAATAAATTTTCTCCTTTTTGAACTATAGTTCCAGCTTTTGTTCCATTAAATTCTGAAATTGAATCGAAGGAGTCGATTTCATAATTTAGTTTACATTTTATTTCTTTTGATGTATTTGGCATAAATGGAGATAGAAGAATTGAAAACACACGTATAGATTCACATAAATTGTATAAAACAGTTTTAAGTCTATCTATAGAATTTTTATCTCCGCCAAGAATCCATGGTTTAGTTTCATCTATATATTTATTTGATAGGCTTATACAATTAAATATTTCAGATAATGCATTTGATATTTTTAATTGATCCATGTATGAAGTAACTTTATCCTTTAAATTTTTAACTGAATTTATAAGTTCCATATCATCATTCAATATTTCAGTTTGATTAGGAATAACGCCGTTAAAATATTTTATTACCATAGATATGGTTCTTGATATAAGATTACCTAATAAATTAGACAAGTCACTATTCACTTTCATCATAAACAATTCATTATTAAATACACCGTCATTTCCAAAATTAACCTCACGTAAAAGGAAATATCTTATAGAATCAATTGAAAAATGTTTTGATAAAATAATAGGATCAATTACACTACCTTGAGATTTAGACATTTTATTTCCATTTATAAGAAGCCATCCATGACCAAATACCTGTTTTGGAAGAGGAAGATTAAGCGCAAATAACATAATGGGCCAATAAATTACATGAAATCTAACTATCTCTTTTCCAACAACATGAAGATCAGCAGGCCAAAAAGAATCCATAAGATTTTCCCTATTATTTCTATAACCTAAGGCAGATATGTAATTTGATAGAGCATCTATCCACACATAAACAACGTGATCGCTGTCAAATTTTACAGGTATTCCCCATTTCAAACTAGTTCTAGAAACACATAAATCTTGAAGTCCAGGTTTTATAAAGTTATTTATCATTTCATTCTTTCGTGATTCTGGTTGAATAAATAATGGATTTTCTTCTATGTGTTTTAATAATTTATCAGCATATTTACTGATTTTGAAAAAATAAGCATCCTCTTTTTGTATAATTACATCACGTTTACAGTCTGGACATTTATTATCAATTAACTGAGTTTCTGTTAAAAATGATTCACAAGGTATACAATAATGTCCTTTATATGTACCTTTGTAGATATCTCCATTCTTGTATAAATTTTCAAATATATTTTGAACAGTTTCTATATGATAGTCATCAGTTGTTCTTATAAATATGTCATAATCTATATTAAACAATTCCCAAAGAAACTTAATTTTTTCAACTATTTCATTAACATATTCTTTAGGATTTTTTGAAGCTTTTTCAGCATTTTGTTGTATTTTTAGTCCATGTTCGTCAGTTCCTGTTAAAAATTTTACATTATATCCCTGAAGTCTTTTGAATCTAGCTATTGAATCACTCATTATTGTCGTATATGTATGTCCAATATGTAAATTTCCTGAGGCATAATATATAGGTGTTGTTATATAGTAGGTATTTTTCATTATTTTATTTATCCTTTCATTTATTTTTAAAATATAAATTTATTACTGATATCTAAAGGAGAATTTTTATTTGAAAATAATACAACTAAAAATATATCATCATTATTGGTAGTGTAATTTACAGATTTTAGACAATTAGGAGATATATATTGGGTATCAATTTTTATACCATTGACTAGAATCTTTGAATTTTCAGTAAAACCACTTCCAATTATTAAAATTTCATTCTCAGATATATTAACATTTTCTATAATTTGAGGTTTATTACCTATTTTTATAGTGGATTTTTCGTAAGGAAATTTATTATCTTCATATATGTTTTGTTTTTTTATATCCAATATTAACTGCTTTTCGTAATCATCATAATTCTGATCTTGTTTTAAAATTGTCCTTAATTTATGATATATAGTAGAATTTATATTTAAATCTGAAAAAATTTCATGAAGAAATTCATAAGAATGAATTTCTTCATTCTCAATAGATATCGAATTATTATTATTTGATTCAATTATTAAATAAGGAGTTTTAAATAAATCTACACTATCTAATAAAGATAATGTACTATGATTTTCTCCAAGAGAAGGTAGATGATCGCTATAAAATATCAGAACGTATTCTTCATCTATATTATTGAGTTCATTTACTAAATTAAGAATAAAATCATCTACATGTTTAATAATATTTGCATAATTTTGGAGTTCTAGTAATTCCTGTTCATTAAGTAAATCATTTTTTACTACAATATCTCCATCTATTGGCGTATTATATGGGCCATGGGATTCTACAGCTACACCAAATATAAAATCTTTCTCAGGAGTATTTTTAATTTTAGTTATAATTTCATTTATTAAAAGATTATCTTTATACCAAAAATTTTTGCTAGTTTCTCTTGACGAAATAGATTCAATAGGTATAAATGTATCAAATCCGAGATTTTCATAAGCTTTAGTACGATTGTAAAATGTTGAAAAATAATTGTGTAAGGCTGTTGTTGCATATCCAGAATTTTTTAATATATAAGGAATACTTTCCACTTGATTTTTATTTAGTATATTTAAGTAGGGCATTTTGGTATAAAGATTTTTCATGTTAATGCCTGTAAGTATTTCAAATTCTGTTTGTATTGTTCCACCACCTAAAACTGGAACTATTATTTCTCCACTCTCATTTGTTTTTGATAAATTCCTCAAATTTTTAAGTGGATCACTAGAGAATTTTGTATTTTTTAACTTAAGTGGGTCAAATAATGATTCTAATTGAATTACAATTATATTAAGATTTGGATCCTTAGAATTATAATAATGGTTATTTAATATATTTTTAAGTTTGAGGACTTTATCTATATCATAATTAAAATTTGTATTATTTAAAAAAAACAAGTTAGTTGAATTATAAAATGAGTGTAGAAATCCATTTTTTAAATATGTATCCGATAAATTAAAATCACTTAAGGCATATGTAATAGATTTACCATAATTATAAAGTTTATCCATAGAGAATAGATAAAACCATATAAAAAATGGATATAGTATGAAATTTAAATATGAATGTTTAAAATTAAATAATTTAAATTTAATATTTTTAGATAGTTTTATTAAAATTATAAATATAATAGATAATAAAATAATTAAGATTAATATATTAGTTATAAGTTTAAAATTTAAATATTTTAAAATAATATCAGTAGCTTCATTTACTAGGAATAAATCTTCAAAAATTAGAGGGGTACCTTTAAAATAAATATTTATATTACTTATGAATGCTATAAAACACCATAAACTATAGTGCATTGCACAAAATATAAGGGGTTTTTTAAATACAAACGTATATAAACTTGAAAATATAAAAAATAGTATTAAATATAAATTTGTATATATAGTGTTTGATTTTAAAAACATATATATAGCATTAAAATCTTGTCTATGGATTATTTCAATTAGAATAAAAAATAATAGACAAGTTATAACATATTGAACTATAAGTTTATTATTATATTTTTCATTATTATTTAAATTGTTAATCATAATTATTAAGCTAGAATGAAAAATACTAAATACTATATAGTATATTATACATTGAAATGTATACTTAATAAAGTGTATAATATTTGAGAGGTGGTAAATCAATGGATAAAGATAATATCATAAAAGATAAAATGACAAAGATATGTTTGTGTAAAGGAATTGATAAATTTACTATTAATGAGTGTATAAAAGATGGTGCTAATACTATCGATAAGATAAAGGAAATGACAGGTGCAACTGGAGGCGGATGTAAAGGTGCTAGATGCAGAAGTAAAATTATTGAACTTATAGAGGCAGCTAATAAATAGAAGGGGGAAGATGATAACATCTTCCCCCTTCTATTTAAATGGATTAAAAAATCGACCATTATTTGTATGGAATAAATATATTGATATTAAATTTAAAATTATAAAAAATAATATTGAGAGTATATCATTTTTTTTGAATTTTTTCTGATTGTACCATGTACGTTTTTTGTTATATCCAAATCCTCTAAGTTCCATTGCGCATGAAATCTTATCTATACGATTAAGGCTTGAAAATATTATAGGTATAATTATAAGGAACATATTTTTCATTCTAACAATTAGTTTTTCGTTTTTAGACATATCAATTCCACGAGCTTGTTTAGATAAAGACACATTTTTATAATCCTCTATTATATCTGGTATATACCTGAGAGCTAATGATATAGAATATGAAATTTTATAATTTATACCTATTTTATTTAATGATGCAGCAAATTCGCTCGGGTTTGTTGTTAATATAAATAATAAAGAAATAGGTATTACACTAAAATATTTTAGCGTAATATTAAATTGATAAAAAATCTGCTCAGCAGTAACTGAATATGAGTTATTAAAATTTAATAAAATAGTTTTAGTTCCATATATTTCTGACCCTGTATTAGGACCAAAGATGTATATGAGTATATTATTTAATAAGAGAAATATTAGTATAAATATTATTATCAAAGAAATATCTTTAAATTTTATCTTCGATATTTTAAATAAAAATAAACTTAAGATTAGTAAGGAAATTAGTAATCTTGTATCGTATGTTATTATTGTTATAGTACACCAAAGTATAAAACATATTAATTTAGTTGCGCCTGTTAAGTTATGAATAAATGAATTCTTATCTATATATTCAAGAACAAGTTTCATTTTTATCTCTTGTGCTCCTATCATAAGTTATAAATTTGTTTATAAATATCTCAGTATTATTTAAGGATAATTTTTCAGAAATACTATGTAATGAGGTTTTCTTTAAGTTTGCGTTTTTAATTATGTCATCATTTGATAAAATTTTAGAAGGAATATCATCACCTATTTTTTTACCATCCGATATAACAATGCACCTATCTGCGTATTCCATAAGCAAATTCATATCATGAGTTATCATAATTGAAGTTATACCATGATTTTTCAAACTCTTTATAAATTCCATTACTTTATTATAATGATTAAAATCTTGCCCAGCTGTTGGTTCATCTAAAATAAGTATTTTAGGATTACTAACTAAAATAGATGCTATTGTTACACGTCTTTTTTGACCAAAACTAAGTGCAGAGATAGGCCAATTCCTAAATTCATACAAACCACATATTTTCAATATATTATATACTTTAGTTTCTATCTCATTTTTATTCAATTTCATATTTTTAAGAGTAAATGCTACTTCATCAAATAATAAATTATGACTTATCATTTGATTTGGATTTTGCATTACATATCCAATTAAAGATGAGCGCTCAAAAATTGTAGAATTTGTTATATCTTTATTATTAAATAATATTTTACCAGAAGATGGTTTTAAAAAACCGCATATAATTTTTGAAATTGTAGATTTTCCAGCACCATTTTTACCAACGATACATAATAATTCATTTTTATAAACGTCAAATGATACGTTATTTAACACATTTTTTTTATTATTATAACTAAAATTTATATTCTCACATCTTAATAATGGAGAGGATGAATCAATAATATTATGGGGATTGAAGTATTTTAAATCATTGTAAAAAGTTTCAATATTATGTTTAAATGGTGAGATATCTAAATTTTTTATATCAAAAACATTTGGATATTTTTCTACATTACATCCAGCATATTTTAGAGCTGTTAAATATAAAGGCTCTCGTATTCCATATTTTTTTAATAATGAAGAGCATAGTAATTTATTCATTTCACCATCAAAAACTATGCAACCATTATGCATTAACAATACTCTATCAAAATTAAGTTTCAATACCTCTTCAAGTCTATGTTCTATTATTATTACAGTCTTAGGAGTTTTCTCTGTTATTTTATTAATTAAATTTATAGTTTCTTCAGATGTTTTTGGATCTAAATTTGCTAGAGGCTCATCAAAAATTAATATTTCACTATCATCTACAAGTACTCCACCTAGAGTTACCCTCTGTTTTTGTCCACCAGATAGATTATGAGGATTTGAATTTAAAAAATCATTTACACCAATGAGAGAAGATATTTTATTAACTTTTTCGTGCATAACTTTTTGATTAACACACAAGTTTTCTAACTTAAAAGCTATATCTTCTGCAGATGTTAATGCTATAAATTGATTATCAGTATCCTGAAGTATTGTAGCTACGCTTTTTGAAATTTCAAAAATAGACATATTTTTGGTATTTTTATTTTTAATTTCCAAATTACCAGAAATTTCTCCCTGATAAAAAAACGGAACAAGACCATTTATAGAGTTAAATAGTGTACTTTTACCACATCCAGATTCACCTAATACTAATATTTTTTCATTTTTATAAATAGTAAGATTTATATTTTTAAGTGTTGAAGATTGTTGAGAATTGTATTTAAAACTAAAGTCTATAAACTCGATTAATTTTTCTTTCATTAAAGTATTTACCTCAAATTTGGAAATTTTGTTTTAAGATTCTTTAGATAGGCTACCTTTTTTAACAATAGATTTAGCATAGAGTGATAATAAGCCTGTTCCAACTATACCTACAGTTATTATATTTAAAAGTGATGCTATTGCTCCTTGTATAAATACTTTATTTGTAGGTTCTGAATATATAAATATATCTAAAACAGGTGCAATTACAAGCCAGGCAATAAGATTTGATATAATTTGTGCAATATTAAACTTTATTATTGAAGATTTATTAAAATCTTTTAATTTAACAAATCTAGAAGATAAACCAATTATGAGACCTATGCTTGCAGATGCTAAAATCCAACTAAACCAAGGTGAACCATAAAATAACATATCTTTTAATGTATGTCCTATAAATCCAATTAAAAAACCAGACAACGGTCCATAAATCATTGAGATTAAAGCTAGGAATGCATAAGATAATTCGAAATTTGTATTTGGAATTCCAGAAGGGATAGATGCAAAACGTCCTAAAACCAAAAAAACAGCAGAACCAATACCTATTGCTACTATATTTCTAATAGAGATAGAAGAGTTTTTCAAGATGAGTCCTCCTTAAAAAATATTTTATTTTCACACAAAAAGTATACACAATAAGATGTTTAAAATCAACATTAACTAAGCATTAAAATACTTACCTTGATATATATTATTTTCCTTTAAATAATGATGTATTGAGTTTAATAATTCCCATTTTTTTATGCTCCATTTAGGTTCTATTATATCCTCTCTCTTTGCATCCCCAGTTATTCTATGTATTACTATATTTGGATTTGTAAGTGATATAGCATCTCCTATTATTTTTATATAACTATCCATTGTTAGTGTGTATATGGATGGATTTTTCATATATTCTTGTGCAAGTTTAGTGTTTTTAATTATATAAAGTAGATGATACTTAACACCTTGTATATCTAAGCTATTTATAAATTTTACGGTGTTCATCATATCATCATAGGATTCATAAGGCAATCCAAATATAACATGTGCAACCACGTTTATATTTCTCTTTCTTAATTCTATAACTGCATCTTTAAAACAATTAGTATCGTGTCCACGATTTATTAAAGTAGCAGTTGAATCTTTTGAAGTCTGGAGTCCAAGTTCAATCATTAAAAATGTTTTTTCATTATAGTAAGAGAGCAAATCTAAAATATCTTGAGATAAACAATCAGGACGAGTTCCTATTGATAAACCAACAACTCCTTCTTGAATTAGTGCCTCATCATATATTTTTTTTAAATAATCTAAAGGAGCATATGTGTTTGTATATGCTTGAAAATATGCTATGTATTTATTTGAACTCCATTTTTTTTTCATCATTTCTTTTTGTTGGGTAAATTGTTCTGTTACTGATTTTAATCTATTTCCTGCAAATTCTCCAGATCCCATAGAGCTACAAAATGTACATCCACCAAAAGCTATTTTCCCATCTCGATTTGGACATGTAAAACCGCCATCTAATGTTATTTTTATTATTTTTTCTTTGAATTTATTTCTAAGAAATGAGTTTAAAGAAAAATAAGGTTTATCATCTAAAATCATAATTTTAAGTACCTCCTAAAAATAATAGATTCATATTTTAACATATATAAAAATAAAAATTAAATATATTATAAAAGGTAGGTAATTAATTTTGTTAAATGTGAATAATTTAATGAGCGTATTTAAAGTATCATGTATCTTTATTGGTACAATTGTAGGGGCTGGACTTGCATCAGGAAAGGAAATATATCAGTTTTTTTCTGTATATGGGTTAAGTAGTTTTTTTGGACTTATAATATGCTTTTTTATGTATGTATTTATTGGAAATATGGTATGCGATATATGTAATAAAAAAAATTTATCTTCTTATGATCTTTTAATAAATGAAATATGCCCCAAAATTCCAGCTAAAATTTTAAATAGTTTTGTAGGTTTATATTATTTGTTTTCCTCCTCGATTATATTTGCGGCAAGTGGTTCTATAATAAATCAGTTTTTTTCAATACCGAATATTTTGGGGATAATATTAATGATAGTAGTTTCGGTTATAATTTTAAAATTTAGCATGAAGGGACTTGTTCTAATTAATTCATTAAGTGTACCAATAATGATTTGTTTAATATTTATAATATTCATAATGTTTGAATTATTTTTGAAACCAATAGATATAGAAACATTATCATTACTTACTTTTAAAGATAATGGAATAAGATTACATAATAATATAATTTTATCTTGTATTTTGTATGGTGGATTTAATATTTTAAGTGCAACGGGTATTTTATCTAGTCTCGCAACTCAACATAAGAGAAGTAATTTTAAAAAAGGTATATTTATAGGATCTTTACTTTTGATATTAATAAGTATGATTATAAATTATTTGATTTTATCAAATATGCCATACATAGCTAAGTATGATATACCTCTCTTGTATATATCTAGAATATTTGGAAAAGTATTTCAACTAATTATACTTGTTTTGATATGGGTGGAAATGCTTTCAACAGAAACATCTAGTCTTTACTCTCTTGCAAAAAGCATTTCAAATAAGTATAAAATTTCATTATTTAAAAGTATTTTATTGATTTTAGTTATTTCAATACCTATATCCATAATTGGTTTTACTAAACTAATTTCTATTATATATCCATTGTTTGGGTTACTAGGAGTAGTGTTTATTTATTATATAATTAAGTATAAATACATAAAGAAAAAGGGTATCTAACAGTTTGTTAGATACCTAGCATAGATCATATATATACATGAAATTATTTATCATATTTTCAATTTTTATATGGGTATTTGATATTGATTCATATTCTCTATTTTTAATGTGATATTTGAGTTTAGAAACTAAACTTAAGTGATTAAAACTATCTGTAAATAAATTAAAATACAATTCGTTTAATAGTAAGCAATTAAGGAACATTAATTTAGAATTTATATTAATGTTTTTAATTAAATCGCTTAATTCTTTTTTATATTTTGGTAATATTCTATGTTCTATTTCCATTAAATATTGATCTAATGAAGATGTTCTAAAACTATTTATTATATCTGGAGTAAATACGGAGTTTTGTGTTAAAATATCACAGTTATTATTTTCAAAATTCAATAAATTTTCATAAACAGTTTTAGGTGTTTTACCAAAAATATGATCTCTATCTTTCTCTGAGTATTTTTCGAATATATTTTCTTCACTTCTATAAATTTTAGATTTATTTAAATATCCATAATATTCTGTAGAATTTTTTGATAATTCTCTTAACAGAAATTTTTCGTTTTTATCTATAGAATACTTAATTCCATCTACTACGCACATATTTATTGCTGAAATAGTTAAATACATATTTGTTTTGGGATTTGGTGATCTTAATTCAAATCTAGTTGATTTACTATTTTCAGTATCACGTATGAGGGCTATTAGAATAGAACGATTTCTAGATGGTATGTTTTTTGAAATACCAAGTGATGCTACTGTGCATACAGGGGCTTCAAACCCAGGTTTAAGACGTTTTAATGAATCAATTGTATTTGATACAAATGGATTTATTATATCGTAGTTTTTTAAGATTCCCATAATTGCACCATATCCTATAGGATTCATAAATTCATTATTACCGTACGAAAATAAATTTAATAATTTGCCATTTTTAAGTTTTAGAAAAATGCTAAAATGCAAATGAGCCCCATTCCCAGCCACTTTATCTATAGGTTTTGCTGAAAATGTAACATCTAATTTATGTTGTTTAAAAGTTTCTTTTATTATGCTTTTTACGATTAATAGATTGTCACATGTTTGCATTGCAGTTGAATATTTCCAGTCAATTTCCAATTGTTCTAAAATATGATAATTTCCATTTGAGTCTATTTTCGATTTAATCCCACCAACTTCTTTGTGCCCCATTTCTGGATGTAAATCGTAATTTTTCATCATTATTAGTGAGTCTTCTAAAGCTGTTCTAACTATACCTTTTGTCATGTTCCAATATTGTTCATGTAAGCTTTGAGAAGTTGTTAGATCTTCTATATTCACATATTCTTCAGGAGTTTTAACCCAAAATTCAAGTTCAGTCGCAGTATTTATTATTATATCATCTATATCATCAAAATTAATCGATTCGAGGCATCTAGGATTTTTTTTGAATAAGTTCATAAGAGTAGATTTTAGAAAGTTTATTGATCTTTTTAAAATGGATCTAGAATCTACATATTTTTTATTATGTGTTAAAAAACTAGGTATTCTAAGTGTACCTATAGGTTTATTTGTTGATTTATCTATATTACTAAAATTATAATCAACAAACCAATTAGAGTTCTTGTCTATGACTATATCAACTTTTGCATCATTTAATGTTGCTATTCCAGTTAGTACGACTGAAGATCCATCTGTTTGAACAGCACATCCGTTAAAGAATAAATCAATATCGTTTATAAAAATCTCTGTAGGTATTTTTTCATCTGTATCATTAGCATTTAAATCTATACCCATAAGTGATATAAATTTAATTTCAGGGTGAGCCGCTAGTAAGTTTATAATATAGTTTTTGGATATATCCTCTTTTTTAATTAAATAAATTAAGTTTTCAAACATAAATACTCAAAATCAAATAAATTATTTGATTTCCTCCTTTTATTTTTGATGATATTTTGAATTTTATGATATAATTAATCCTACTTATTGTCAAATTCGAAAGGGTTTTATTTATGGATTTTAGGAGTGGAAGTATTGGTTTTTTTGATTCTGGAATTGGAGGTATTTCTGTATTAATAAAAACAATGAAACTTTTAGAAAATGAAACATTTATTTATTTTGGGGATTCTAAAAATTCTCCTTATGGGAGTAAATCTCAAACTGAAATAATTAATTTATCTATTAAGATATGCAATTTTTTGATTTTTGAAAATAACTGTAAGGCCATTGTTGTTGCTTGCAATACTGCAAGTAGTGCGGCAATAAAAGTTTTAAGAGAAAGGTATGAGCCTAAAGTACCAATAATAGGAGTAGAGCCTGCAATAAAACCAGCAGTAGAGTTTGTTAATCTAAATAATAGAAATAGATACATATTATTATTAGCTACACCATTTACGGTGAATGGGGATAAGCTTAAATGTTTAGTTAATCGATATAATCATTATAAAATAGAATGTTTTGCACTTAATCGATTAGCTTATATGATTGAACAGAATGAAAGTGAACAAGTTATTTTTGATTATTTATATACAGAATTATATAGATATATAGGAAATGTTAGTTGTATTGTGTTAGGTTGTACGCATTATTATTTTGTAAAAAATATAATTAAAAATATTTTTGGTAAAGATGTTCCTATATTTGATGGATCACTTGGAACAGCTATGGAACTCAAACGTAGACTTTTAGAAAATAATTTAGCTAATGAGTTAGGTAATTCAAATAGTAAAATTCATATATATAATTCTTTAGATAATGGTAAAGTTTCATATTGTTATAAAATATTAAGGGAGTTGATATAGTGTGAAAAAATTTATATTATACGGATTTTTAGAAGATGAAATATTAAAAATGAAAAATATATTAAAATTTATTAGTAGTAATATAAAATATATAACGTTTGATGATAATGATTTCGATAAAACATTAGGAGAAGTAATAGAAAACGAAAAATTTAATATAGATGGGGAATATAATAGGTTTGATAAAGTGATTATATTTCAAAATATTGTATCTAAAGAAATAGATATATATTTGAAAATTCTCAAAAAAAAATTAAGTAAAAATATAGTATTTGCGACAACAACACAAACATCAATAAATATGCAAATATCATATTTATTTGATGAATTTAAACAAGAAAGAGATTATTTTAGGAAAAACAAGTAAACTTTATTAATTTTTAAGAATAGTTTTAAGTATGAATACTTTTTTAGGAGTTTTTATGTCTACAGGATCTTTAAAAATTCAAACTTATATGAATAATAATCCTGAACCAGTAGATAATGCGAATGTTAGTATTACTTTATATGATAAAGATAATATGGTTAAAGAAGTTGTTTATTTAAAAACAAATGATTCGGGTATAGCTATTTTAGATGGGATAGTCACACCGCCCATAGAATTATCTTTAAATGAGTATGAAACTGAAAGACCATATGGGTTATGTGATATAGTTGTTTCCAGAGATGGATTTAATGAAACATTTATAAAGGGGTGTCAATTATTTGGAGATGAGGAAGCAATTCAGCCTGTTAATTTAAGTGCGATTAATAGGAATAAATCAATTTATAGACAAGTTGAAGAAATTAACATAGAATCAAATACACTTTATGGTAATTATCCACCTAAAATACCAGAACCAGAAGAGAAGGACATTTCTCAATCGACAGGTCAGGTTGTATTATCAGAAGTTGTAGTTCCAGAATTTATTACGGTTCATACAGGATCACCGAACTCTATAGGTACTGATTATACAGTAAGATATTCTGAATATATAAAAAATGTAGCATCTTGTGAAATATATTCAACATGGCCATCGAATGCTATAAGAGCTAATATATATGCGATAATATCATTTACTCTAAATAGGGTATATACAGAATGGTATAGAGGTAAAGGTAAGGATTTTACTATAACAAATTCTACAGCGTATGATCATGCATTTAATTATGGAAGAAATATATTTAAGAATATATCAAATATTGTTGATGAAATTTTTACGACGTATATGAGAAGACCAGGATCTAAACAGCCTTTGTTGTCACAGTATTGTGATGGAAGTAAAGTAAAATGTCCTGGATGGATGACACAGTGGGGGAGTAAATATTTAGCAGATCAGGGATATACACCTTATGAAATATTAACGAATTTTTATGGTACAAATTTGGATTTGGTAACAGCGAAAGAAGTTAAAGGTATACCAATATCTTATCCTGGATACCCTTTAAGAGTTGGTAGTCAAGGTTCTGATGTTAAAAATATACAAAAATATTTAAATGTAATTTCGAGAAATTATCCAGCAATACCTAAAGTTTATGAAGATGGTATATATGGTAATGTTACTAGAGATGCTGTTAGAAAATTTCAAGAAATATTTAATGTTAATATATCAGGTATAGTTGAGTACGATACTTGGTATGCTATTTCTAATATTTATGTTGCAGTTACAGAAATGGCTGAGCTTAGGCAATCAAGTAGAGAATTAACAGAATTTATTCCATATTGTCCTATCGATAAAATATCTCCAATTAAGTATTAAATTTACTAAATAACTATTGATTTTAATCAATAGTTATTTTTTATTTATATAAATAATATTTATATATTTTGATTTATTATTTTAAATACAAATGGTATAATTTTTGGAGGGATATATGTTTATTTAGGGGGGATCATGAATATAAAAGTTAATAAATATTTTTTGATTTTAATTGTAATTATTTTATTTTTAGGAATTTTAAGTTTCTTTAAATCAGATATAAGAAACTTAAAAAATATGTACATACAGGATGTTGAAAAAATATTTAATGATTTAGATAATTTAGAAAATATGTTTATTAAAGAAAATATCAAATATATGGAAACTAACATACTAAGTAAGTATTCTATAAAAGAAATTCGTGATGGATATATGAATGTTAAATTTAGAATAAAATCTCTTGTTGATAATATAAATAAAAATTTATCTTCTGGTAATTTAAGTAGAAAATATATAGTTAATTTATTAAATGATTTACTAGGTACAGTAGATAATGAATTTTTACAAAATAATATTTTTTCTGCAACAGATGATATTTTTATAGAAAATATATTTAATATGATAGATAATTGTAGATTTATAGCAAATAAATATAATTTACTAAAATTTAATTTTGGTTTATCACGTGTTTAAATTTTATAGTGTATGCATTAATTAGGAGGACTTTATGAATAAATTTTTAGGCGTATTTTTGATGTCTATTTTCATTTATATTTTTACTTCATGTTCATCTAATTTAGTATTGAATGATGATAATGATAAAAAAATAAGAATAGGAGTTACAAGTGTACCTTATGGGGAAATTTTACAAAATATAAAAAATGTATTTAAAGAAGACTTCGATATAATAACTTATGTTGATCAAGATAAATTGAATAAAGATTTAGTTGATGGAAATTTAGATGCTAATTTTTTTCAAACAAGGGAATATTTAAATAGGTTTAATTTAACTAGTGAAATTAAGCTTGTAGAAATTACTCCTGTACATGTTGAACCTTTAATTATTTATAGTAGTAAATATAGAACCCTTGATAAGGTTGAAAATGAAGATATTGTATACATACCAAGTGATTTTATAAATAGAAATAGATCTTTAAAACTTTTAGAAGATGCAGGGTTTGTTACACTAGCAGAAGAATTAGATGGATCGTATACTATTATAAATAATCCTAAAAATTTAATAATAAATCAAGTTGATATTAATGATGTTCCATATTATTTTAATGAATCAGACTTGATTGTTTTAAACACAAATGTTGCTATGGGAAATAATATAAACCCTAAGGAGGTTGGTATATTTTATGAGAAATCATTTGATAATGATTTAAAATTTAACATTTTTGTAACTAGAGAAGATATGATTACATCAGTAAAACTTAAAGAAATTGCTAATTATTTAAATAGCTATGAAAATTTTAAATTTATAAATGTAAAATATAATGGTTTTGTAAAACCCATATTTTAAGAATGTGAACTTCAAAATAGGAGGTAATTTAAAATGAATTGTAACGATTTGGAAAAATTGCAGAATAAATCTAAAGAAATAAGAAAGATGTTGTTAGAAGAGATTCATAATTTAGGGAAAGGACACTATGGAGGAAGTTTATCTATAGTAGATACATTGGTGCTTTTATATAATTTTGAAATGAAAATAGATGTAAATAACCCTAAAATGGAAAATAGAGATAGGCTTGTTTTATCTAAAGGGCATGCGGGACCTGCTTTATATGCAGTACTTGCAGATAAAGGGTATATAGATAAGAAAGATTTGATGACTCTTAACAAGGAAAATACATCTCTTCCAAGTCATTGCGATATGAATAAAACAAATGGAATTGATATGACTACTGGATCTTTAGGGCAAGGGATAAGTTGTGCTGTTGGAATGGCTAAATCAGCTAAAATTAAGAAGGATGATTGTTATATATACACTATAGTTGGTGATGGAGAGTGTAACGAAGGTCAAGTTTGGGAAGCTGCTATTGCTGCATCTGCGTTTAAGTTGAATAATCTTATAGTATTTATCGATTATAATAAAATGCAATTAGATGGTAATTTAGTTGATATTCTAGATATGGGTGATATGCACAAAAAGTGGGAGTCATTTGGGTTTTATACTAAAAGTGTTGATGGACATAATTTTGAAGAAATTCACAATGCTATTTGTGAAGGTAAAAAGCAAGATAATCCTGTAGCTATAGTACTTAATACTATAAAAGGTAAAGGTGTTTCTGTAGTTGAAAATGTTGGATATAAAAATCATAGTATGGGATTAAGTGAAGATGAATTTGAAAAATCAATTAAAGAATTATCATAAAGGAGGCTTTTAATTATGGAAATGAGACAGGTATTATTTAATACAATGAATGAAATTATGAGTGAGAATAGTAATGTCGTATTTATGGATGCAGATTTAGCTGAAGCTAATGGGACTATGAAACTTAGAGAAATTTATAAAGATAGAGCTTTTGATGTTGGTATAAGTGAAGCTAATATGGCTGGTATGGCAGCGGGTATGAGTGCTTATGGTATGAATCCATATATATGTACATTTACTCCATTTGCATCAAGAAGAATATGTGATCAAATAGCTATTTCTATGTGTTATGCAAAGCAAAATGTAAAAATTATATCAACAGATTCGGGTGTTTGCGCAGAATTAAATGGTGGAACTCATATGAGCTTTGAAGATATAGGGGTTTTAAGAAGCATACCGGGCATAACTATAATAGATGTTGTTGATGAGATTCAATTAAGAGAAGTATTATTAAATACTGTAAATAAAAAAGGAGTTATATATATAAGAATAGCTAGAAAACAAATTCCTAAAATATATGATGATAATTATAAATTTGACATAAATAAAGCTGATATTTTAAAAAGTGGAAAAGATATTACAATATTTACTACTGGGATTATGGTAAATGAGTGTATTAAAGCTAGTGAGATTTTAGAAAAAGAGGGTGTAAGTGTAGAACTTATATCAGTACCTGTTATAAAGCCAATTGATATTGACACAATTAAGAACTCATTACTTAAAACTAAAAAAGCTGTTACGGTTGAAAATCATAATATTATAGGTGGACTTTATAGTGCTATTTGTGAGATTTCATGTAGATATTCTCCAGCTTTGATAAATAGTGTTGGGGTAAATGATCATTTTGGGGAAGTAGGATCGGTTAATTTTTTATTAGATAAATATTGTATGACAAGTAAAACGATAATTGAAAAGTGTAGAAATTTATTAAAATAGTAGATTATAATAATAAAAAAGAAGAAGGTAATTTTACCTTCTTCTTTTTTACGTTTATGGTGACCCGTACGGGAATCGAACCCGTGTTACCACCGTGAAAGGGTGGTGTCTTAACCGCTTGACCAACGGGCCATAAAATGGCGACTCAGAAGGGGCTCGAACCCTCGACCTCCGGCGTGACAGGCCGGCACTCTAACCAACTGAGCTACTGAGCCAAAAATGGTGGGCACAACAGGGATCGAACCTGTGACCTCCTGCTTGTAAGGCAGATGCTCTCCCAGCTGAGCTATGCGCCCAGATAAATATTTTAACAATGGTGACCCGTACGGGAATCGAACCCGTGTTACCACCGTGAAAGGGTGGTGTCTTAACCGCTTGACCAACGGGCCAACTAACTACCTTCTAGAGTATATACTATTATTTTATTTATGTCAATATTGTTTTTATAATTATCATAAAAATTTTGGGGCTTAGGATAATTATAAAAACAATCATAAAATCCAAATTTTGTCAAGTTGACACCAAAAAGTAATGACTGTATCATGTATAGAATGAAAGGAGCAATAAAATGTCTTTGAAAATTTTTGAAACTCATTCTCATTATTATGATGAAAGTTTTTCTAAAGATAGGGATGAAGTTATTAAAAAACAATTTGATAGTGGTGTGGAAAAAATATTAAATTGTGCTGTAGATATTGATTCTTGCAAAAAAACGATTGAAATCATTGATAAATATGATTTCGTATATGGGGCTTGTGGAATACATCCAAGTTATTCTAAATATTATTATAAAATAAATTATGAGGATGATTTGTATAAATTTCATAAACATCATAAAGTTTTAGCAGTAGGTGAAATAGGATTGGATTATTATTATGATGATGATAAGGAAATACAAAAGGATATATTTAAAAATCAGTTAAGTATTGCTAAGCAACTAGATAAGCCGGTTGTAATTCATTGTAGAGATGCTCATGAAGATACATTTAATATAATTAAGGAATTTATGCCAATAAGAGGTGTTATTCATTGTTTTTCTGGAAGTTTAGAAACTGCAAAAAAATGGATTAAACTTGGGTTTTATTTAGGTATATCAGGTATTTCAACATTTAAAAATGCTGTTAAGATAGTACAAGTAATAAAAGAAATTCCAATTGAATATCTTTTAACAGAGACAGATTGTCCTTACCTTTCGCCTGTACCATTTAGAGGAAAAAGGAATGAATCAATAAATATAAATTATGTTATAAAAAAAATAGCTGAAGTAAAAAATGAAGACTTCTATAAAATTGGGGATACGTTATATAAAAATGCATCAAAATTTTTAAGTTTATAATGTATATTAAGGTTTTATTAGGGGGGAATTATGGTAAAATCAAGGTCGATAAAGACTGTGCTGTTTTCTTTAGCTAGCTTGTTAATTTTTGTTATATTATTTTATTTAGTTATTTATATGAACAAGCCGGTTATACTTGTTGTCGATGGAATTGAGATTTCAACATATAAAGCAGAAAATGAAGTTGGAGATATGTTAACAGAAAATAGTACAGTCTTACAAAATAGGGCGGAGGCATTAGAACCATCAAGAGTTTTTAATACAGAATATGAAGATGAGGGTGTTTTAAATAATCCATTCCCGGTTGTTTTATATTTAGGGAATAATGACCCATATGAAATTATGACAACATCCAAAACTATAGAAGATCTATTGAAAGAGAGAGAAATAAAGATAGATGATAATGATATAGTTGAGCCATCTTTGTATAGTTACATTATTCCAGATGAAGAGATTTTTATTAAATATGTTGATATAAAAATCAATGAAGATAGAATAGAAATTCCTTTTGAAGTTAAGACTATATATAATGATGATTTATATATAGATGAAGAAAACTTAATCCAAGAAGGTAAGAATGGAATAAGACTTATTAAAACTGAAAAACGTTATGAAAACAATATTGAAGTTAGTAGTAATATTATTTATGATGGTATAGAAGATCAATCCATTGATAAAGTAATTGAAAAAGGAACGAAGAGTAGAAGTGTTAAATATATAGAACAAAACTCTTCTAATTTACATTTAAATGGAGAAAAAATACTGTTTTTAGGTGAAGAATATTTAATAAAGTATTCTAAATTAGTAGAGTCCACCGCTTTTTATAATAGTGGATCTAATGGCAATCACATAACAGCTACAGGAAATCCAACGGTTTATAATCCTGCTGGATGGAGTACTATTGCGGTTGATCCAAAAGTTATACCTCTTAATACAAAAGTATATGTTGAGGGGTATGGTTTTGCCATAGCTCACGATACTGGAGGAGCTATAAAGGGAGATATAATAGATGTTTTTATGCCGAGTAGAGAAGCTGCGTATAATTGGGGAAGAAAAAAAGGAATAAGAATATATATATTAGAATAGTTTTAAAATTTGCTATAATATTTATTTTAAGTATTGTAGCATTTTTTATTATAGGGGAGGATATTTAATGATTAAAATTAAGGAAGTTATAGTAGTTGAAGGTATATGTGATGAAATTGCAGTTAAGCGTGGAGTTGATGCTGAAGTTATATATGTATCTGGATTTGGTATATCCAAAAAAACTATGAATTTGATTAAAAACGCACAAGAAAGATGTGGAGTTATACTTCTTATGGACTCAGATTCTGCAGGTGATAGGATAAGAAAGAAAATTGCAGATAATATAAAGGGTGTTAAACATGCTTATATAGCAAGAGATAAAAGTACTAAAAATGGTGATATAGGAGTTGAAAATGCTAAGCCTGAAGATATAATTTCAGCTTTAGAAAATGCAAAATGTGAGTTAAACTATAAGAGAAATGAGTTCACAGAAAAGGATTTATTTGATAACAAACTTGTAGGGAATAAAAATTCATTGAAACGTAGAGAGATTTTGGGAGATATTTTAGGAATTGGAATATCTAATGGAAAAAAATTTTTATCTAGGTTAAATAGTTTTAACATATCTAGGGAAATGTTTAGATCTTCATTAGAAAAGTTAGAGGAGATAATAAATGACAAATATTAGAGAATTACAGAGGGAGTATGGGTTTCTATTTAAGGGATCATTAGGACAGAATTTTTTTAACAATGATAATTTACTTAATGAAATATTAGATGAACTATGTATTACACAAGATGATGTTATTATTGAAATTGGACCTGGATTTGGTGCTTTAACAGAGAAACTAATTTTAAGAGCAAAGAAAGTTATATCAGTCGAAATAGACAATAGACTTATACCTATTTTAAATGAAAGATTCGACAAATATGATAATTTTGAACTTATACATTATGATTTTATGAAAATTGATTTGAAAAATTTTGAAAAATTAAATAGTAATTTTAAAGTTATAGCTAATATACCATATTACATAACGACTCCTATATTAGAAAAGTTATTTAAAAGTGATCTCAATATTGATTTTATTGGTGTTATGATGCAAAAAGAAGTAGGAGATCGTATTTTAGCAGATGTTTCCACGAAGGAATATGGATCTTTAACTGTTTTTGCAAATTATTTTTCATCACCCCATGTGGTTCGATATATTTCATCTAATAATTTCACACCCAAACCTAAGGTTGATTCTATATTTATTAAATTTGAAATACAACCTAAAAGAAAACTTAAGACTAAAGAAATGGAAGAATATTTTTTGAAATTTGTTAAAAGATGCTTTGCAATGAGAAGAAAAACATTTTATAATGTACTAGCTAATTTTGGTAAGGATAAAGCATTATTATCAAAGATATCTGATGATATAGGAATCGATTTTAATAAAAGGGCAGAAAATTTAACATTAAATGAATTTATAAAAATATTTAAAATCTTAAATGGAGTAAATTAAATATAATTTACTCCATTTTTATTTAGTAAATTTTAATATAATTGTGCATAACATAATATTAAAACAATTATTTATTGGAGAATTAGATGAGTGTTTATGATAATAAAAAATTTATAATACTTCAGGAAGACGATAAGGGATATTCATTCAAAAATAATAAACCCTCAGGTTATACAAAAATAGAGTACAAAGAATCTAAACTTAAGATATTTTATTATATACAAAATTTAAATAATGAAAATACTTATAGCTTAAGTTTGATAATTAAAAATGAATCTAAAGTAGATATAATATCTATTGCAGATGTTAAACCAGATGAGAATGGTAAAATTGATGTATCGTATGAATTTGATGAAACATTACTTGAAAGTTTACATGGAAGTACTGTTTGTTTTAAAGATATAAAAGGGGAGGTTAAATATCCTTTAAGTGGATTTTTAGGTAAGAAGAAAGTTTTTAATTGGAAAATTAATCAATTTAGATTAATTAAAAATAAGATTTTCAGGAAAGAAAATTTTACATTTGAAGTTAAAAATGATGTATCGAATAAAAAAATAGATAAAAAATATAATGAAATTGTATGTGAAGATGATAAAAATTGTGAAAATGAAATTATTGAAGAAGATAATAAAATTGACGAGTGTTTACATGTTTGTGATGATAACAATTTTGAAAGGAATGAGATTGATAGAGGAAAGATTATAATGGATAGATATAAAAACCTACATTCATTTGATATTAGTAAAGATTTTAAAAATAAGAATATTTATCATGAATATGAAGATGAGATAAAGAAATGTAAAGATGAAATTGAAAACAATTTAAGTGATGCAAAGTATCATATAGATTCATTAAGAAAGTTTATGTTAAAAGATAATGGGAAAATAGAAAAGATGTTAAGGAGTTTAATTCCAAATTCTTTTCAAAATCGAGATATTGAGTATGATTACAATTATAAGTTTTTTCTCAATATATTAAGCGAATATGAGGAAATGAATTATTTAAATCAGGAAAATTATAGATTTTTTAAAGTTTTTATAAATGATTTTTCACAAATGCAAAACATGAGAAAAATAGATAATACAAAATATGCAATAACATATTATCCAATGCTTTTTATGTATCCATATTTTAAAGATCGGGGATATTTTATCATAGGAATTAATTGTGATGGGAAGAATGTTTCTAATCTTGTTTATGGGATAGAGGATGATTTTGATAATGATACATCCGGATTACCTTATGATGGGGAAACGGGATTTAATAAATATATATATGATTATAAAAATTCAAAAAGATATGTTATAATGGAATACGATTATAAAAAATTTAAGGTTAAGTAAAATAGTAGGTTTAATTTTTAAACCTACTATTTATTATATCTTCTATTGAGTATTTATATGGAGAAAATAGGATGGATGAAAATCTATTTGATAGATTTTTAATATAACTCGAATTAAAATATTTTTTGTTATTAATTAGAGCGAATATAGGTATGTTTGATTTAATATCTAAAGTTGAAATCGGAGTGCTATCTTTTATCATCTTTGAAGCGTATTTATTTGAAGAATTCTTATTATTGAAGTATGATGTAATATATTTATTTAAATTTAAAGATGAGTTATTTAAATTCAATATAATAAATGAGGGTAATAAGGATAATTTATTTTTGGAAAATAATTTAAAATTTTCCCACATGGAATTATAATCAAATACAGGGTCTATAAGGAGAATTTCTGAAAAAATTTTATCATTTAAAGAAATCATATTTAACCCTATGCTTGATGAAAAATTGTTACATATTAAAAGTGCGTCTGTTATATTTAAATTTTCCATTAAAGAGTTGATGTATGAAGAAATATTTCTGAAGGAATAATCAAAGTTATTTGCTTTAAAAGATTTACCATGACCAGGCAAATCAATAAGAAATATATTAAAATTATATGGCTTACTTATTAGTGTGCTTAGTGGTTCGGAAATTAAATTGTATGAATTTAGAGATGATTCGAATGCTCCATGAATTAATACAATATTTTTTGAAATATTATTATCAGAATGATTTTTTATATTTTTTTCATAATAAGTTATTGTTTTATTGTTTATTTTAAATTGTTTTTCATCAAAACTAGGTATGTTATAACTTAAATTATTTTTATTGTTGTAAAGAAAGTAAATACAATTAATAATAATATGTATAAAAAATAATAAAATTATAGAGTATATTAATGTATTTTTTTTGTTAACCATTATAATCACCTTGTGTTATTTTGGTTAGGAAACTACTAAATATGCATCTTATTTTTTAAGGAGATTTTTAAATGGAATTTAAACTAATTAGTAAGTTGGATAAAAAATATCAGGTAGAAATTATACCTTGTTTTGAAGATTGTGAAATATTTAAATATGGGGATGTATTAAATAAATTAAAAAAACAAAAATTGTTTGAAGGTAAAAAAGGAACTCACTACTTATTCAATAAGAACGATGCAGATGAAATTTTTCAGATTGTATTTATGGGATTAGGTAAAAAAAGTGAATTAACATATGAATATTTTTATAAATCAGTAGTTTCGGTTTTTGAAGAAATGAAAACAAACTTAGTAGGGGATGTTTTATTTTATCCTATTGAATGTACTAATTTTGACGATAGGAATATGCTAAAGGCTATTATTTTAGCTTGTAATGCATGTTGTTATAAATTTGATAAATATATAACAAAAAAATCAGAGAATTCAAAATTTAATATCTACATTTATGCAAATAAAAATGAAGATTTAGATGAATTATTAAATATAAAGGATGCGATAAATTTAACCAGAGATTTAGTAAATGAGCCATCGAATTTTTTAACACCAGAAGAATTTGGAAATAGGTGTATTGAACAAGTTAAAGATTTAAATATAGATATCGATGTATATGATGAAAATTGGATAAAACAAAATAGTTTAAAAGCATTGTATGAGGTTGGTAAGGCATCTGTTAATAAACCAAGATTTATTGTTATGAAATACTTTGGAGGAAATGAAAAGGACAAGGTTATATCATTTGTTGGTAAAGGCTTGACATATGATTCTGGTGGATATTCTATAAAAAGTTCTGACGGAATGGTAACTATGAAATGTGATATGGCAGGTGCAGCAAGCGTTTTATCTTTAATGACTTTAGTAGCAAAACAAAATTTGAGAGTAAATATTTTTGGTGTAATACCTACATGTGAAAATATGATAAATGGAAATGGATTTAAACCAGGGGATGTAATAGGGTCGCTTTCAGGGAAAACTATTGAGGTTATATCTACAGATGCAGAAGGAAGATTAGCTCTTGCGGATGGAGTTTATTATGCAGCTAAAAATTTAAATTCTGATTTAATAATAGATATTGCAACATTAACAGGAGCATGCGGAATAGCACTTGGAACTAAATACGCAGCTGTTATAGATAACGATGAGAATATATTTGATGAATTAAATAATGCAAGTAAAAACACTGTAGATAGCATATGGAGATTACCTGCAGATAAAGAATATTTATCACTGCTTAAGTCAGATGTTGCTGATTATAAAAATATTGGTGGAAGATATGGGGGAACTATAACAGCTGGATTATTTGTTGGAGAATTTGTATTAAATAAACCATGGGCACATATAGATATAGCTTATGTTGCGTGGAATGATTTTTCTACAAAAATATTACCTAAAAAAGGTGCAACAGGAGCAATTGTTGAGTTGTTATATAATTTTTGTAAAAATAACGAAAATGCTTAAAATTATAAAACATGTAAAAAGACCACACATAAATGTGTGGTCTTTTTATAATTTATTATTTGAATAGTTTAAAATTAATCTAATTTACACCAAACTATATTTGAGATTGTTCACTTAGTGCAATATTGTAATTTTTTAATATCTCAGTTTGAAATTTTTGTCTTACATCTGTTGAGATAGGATGAGCTATATCTTTAAATTCTCCGCTAGGAGTTTTTCTACTAGGCATAGCTATAAATAAACCGTTTTCTCCTTCAATAACTTTTATATCATGAACAACAAATTCATTATCTAAAGTTATTGAAACTATAGCTTTCATTTTCCCTTCATTAGTGATTTTTCTGATTTTAACATCTGTAACTTGCATTCAATTCACCTCTAAAAAGTTTTTCGATTTATGCAATTAGTTTATGTAAAAAAATAAAAAATATATTGATATAACAATATATTTTTAAAAAATATATCATTATTTAATAAATATGTATTTTTTTTAGTAAAAAATGTATATAATTATAAAAAGTTCTATATAATTAAGGGGTGTTTTTGCGAGATATGTTTTTAGATAGAATCATTAAAAATAACCAATATATACATTTGATTGGAATTGGTGGAGTTAGTATGAGTGGAATAGCATCAATTTTATTAGATAGAGGATTTAAAGTTTCAGGAAGTGATATTTGCAAAAATCCATTAATAATTAATCTGGAAAACAAGGGATGTAAGATAAAAATAGAACATAATTCTAAAAATATTGATAACAACATAGGTATTGTTGTTCATACTGCGGCTGTTGGTTATGAAAATAATGAAATTAAAGAAGCGATTAAAAGAAAAATACCTGTAATTAATAGATCGGAATTTTTAGGGGAATTAACAAAGAAATATAATAAATGCATAACTATATCCGGAACTCATGGTAAAACAACAACTACATCTATATTTAGTTATGTTATGATGTACAATAATTTGGATCCTACTATATTAATAGGTGGAGAATTAGATTTAATAGGTGGAAATTTTAAGATTGGTAAAAGCGATTATTTACTTATGGAAGCTTGTGAATATAAGAAATCATTTTTAAATTTTTCAACAGATATAGGTGTTATACTTAATATAGATAAGGATCATTTAGATTGTTATGAGGATTTAGATGATATAAAAGATGCTTTTTGTGAATATGCGAAGAATATTCCTTATGATGGATGGCTTATATATTGCGCTTCTGATAAATTGATAGGAGATATATTAGATGAAGCAAAGTGTAAAAAAGTATCCTATGGTATAGGGTGTGGAGATGTAAATGCGATTAATATATCAAAAACTAGAGATAGTATATGTTTTGATGTCTTATATAAAGAGAAAATTTATGATGGCTTTAGGATAAATGTTATAGGAAATCATAACCTTCTTAATGCGCTTTCTGCCATTACATTTTCACTAATATTAGACTTTGATTTGATTAATGTGAAAAAAGCTCTTTTAGATTTTTCTCTTCCTAAGAGGAGATTTGAGATGAAGGGCGAAAGAGATGGAATAAAAATTATTGAAGATTATGCACACCACCCAACTGAGATAAAGGCACTTATAGATATGACTAAATCATTAACTAATGGTAAGATATATTGTTTTTTTCAGCCTCACACCTATAGTAGAACTTTAACTTTACTCGATGAATTCTCGAAAAGTTTTGATGGGGTGGAAGAAGTAATATTGTTTGATATATATGCAGCAAGAGAGAAAAATATATGGAACATTACATTTAAGGATTTAAAAGATAAAATAATTTCTACTGGACAGAAGTGCCATTATGCTAAAAGTTTCGATGATGCAGTTGATTATATGAAATGTAAGGGAGAAAGAGGAGATATATTTTTAGTAGTTGGTGCGGGGAATATTTGTGAATTAAGTGATAAATTTGTGAATGTGTAGATTTTAGGAGGTTTTTTAACCTCTTTATTTTGATTTAAGGGGTTGTGAATTTATTGAAAATAGGCATTATTAGTAATATTCATTCAAATTTGTATTCTTTAATGGAAATTTACAATTTATTAGAAAAGGAATGCGTGGAAATTATTTTGTGTTTGGGAGATATTGTTGGATATGGACCTCACCCTAATGAGGTAGTAAATTTTATTAGAAGAAAGCATATAGTACCTATTAAAGGTATCTACGACTCAGCTGTTATTAACAATGATTTTTCACATATAAATGAAAATACTATAAATAATTTTTCTGTGGATTTTACTAGAACTGAACTAACAAAAAATAATTTATACTATTTATCAAACCTTCCTTTAGAATTAAGCATGAATTTTGGAGAGTTAAATATAAAATTTGTACATAAAAATCCTTATATAAATAACCAAGATATTCAAGAAGATATTTTGGTTTGTGGGTATGAACATATACCGGATAATATTAAACTTAGTAAAGAGAAATGTATTATAATGCCTGGAAGTTGTGGAAAACCAGTACCCAGTATAGGTGGAGTTTCTTGTGGGGTTTTGGAAGTTTCGAATAATTTTTACAATTATAATATTTTGAAGTGTGAACATTTTTTTTCTAAGATTAATAAAGATATGAAGATGATGAATTTTCCAGAAATACTTATAAATTCATATGAAATATATGCCTAGAAGTTAAAAGGAGAGGATTAAATTTGAAAATTAATGTAAGTGAATTATATAAAAATTATGAGAAATATAATGGTAAAAATGTTACAATTTATGGATGGCTTAGAAGTATAAGAAGTAATAATAATATTGGTTTTTTGGAATTGAATGATGGGAGTTCTTTTAAGAATGTGCAGATTGTCGTAGAAAATAATTTGGAAAATTATGAAAAAATATGCTCGTATATAATTTCATCAACTCTTAAAATTGAAGGGGTAGTTATATTAACACCAGAAAACAAACAACCTTTTGAAATAAAAGCTACATATGTATTTTTAGAAGGAAATTCAAATCAAGATTATCCTCTTCAGAAAAAAAGGCATAGTTTTGAATATTTAAGAAGTATAGGACATTTAAGACCGAGGACGTATACATTTTTATCTGTATTTAGAATAAGGAGTGTTGCATCTTATGCAATACATTCATTTTTTAGAGAAAATGGATATGAATATATAAATTCTCCAATTATAACAGCAAGTGATTGTGAAGGTGCTGGAGAAATGTTTAAAGTAACAACGCTTGATTTTAAAAATATACCTAAAAATGAAGTTGGAGATGTAGAGTATTCTAAAGATTTTTTTGGAAAAATGTCTAATCTAACAGTTAGTGGACAGTTAGAGGGAGAGATTATGGCTCTTGCTTTAGGTAAAGTATATACTTTTGGGCCAACTTTTAGAGCTGAGAACTCAAATACATCAAGACATGCTGCAGAGTTTTGGATGATTGAACCTGAAGCTGCATTTGTTAATATGTTTGAAGCTATGGATTTAGCTGAAAATATGTTGAAATATACAATTAAATATGTTCTTGAAAAATGTAAAGATGAAATTGAGTTTTTAGATAAGTTTGTAGAGAGGGGATTGATAAGTAAGTTAACTGCTCTTATTGATTCTGAATTTAATAGAGTTACTTATAATGATGCAATAGATATATTATTGAAAAGCGGTAAGAAATTTGAATATAAAGTTGAATGGGGAATTGATCTTCAATCAGAACATGAGAGATATTTGACAGAAGAGCACTTCAACAAACCTATATTCCTATATAATTACCCTAAAAATATAAAGGCTTTTTATATGAGATTAAATGATGATGATAAAACTGTAGCTTCTTTTGATTGTTTAGTACCTGGAATTGGTGAAATAATTGGAGGTAGTCAAAGAGAAGAAAGATATGATATTTTAAAAAATAGGATACAGGAATTTAATCTTAATGAAGAAGATTATTGGTGGTATATGGATTTAAGGAAATATGGAGAAACTGTGCATTCTGGATTTGGTCTTGGACTTGAGAGGCTTATTATGTATTTAACTGGAATGAGCAATATAAGAGATGTTATACCATTTCCAAGAACACCCCAGAATGCAGAATTTTAAGAAAGATAGTTAAATTTAACTATCTTTTTTTATATTATTGCAAATATTAACAATGTTAATTTATAATAGAAATAGTATTAACTTTGAGGTGTTTATTATGAATATTTGTGCTATAATTCTTGCGGCAGGTAAAGGAAGCAGAATGAAGTCTAGGCGTCATAAAGGTACTCATAAAATTTGCGGTAAAGAGATGATAAACATAATAATAGGTAAATTAGAGTTGTGTGGAATAGAAGATATTAACGTAGTTGTTGGGGAATATAGGGAGAGTTTAATCAATTCCATAACCAATAAAAATGTATCTTATTCTATGCAAGAAAATCAAATAGGGACTGCTGATGCTGTATTGTGTGCTGAAGAATTTTGGGGAAACAAATTAGGTAATATTTTAGTTATTGCCTGCGATATGCCACTTATAAAAGAAGAAAACATCAAAAAACTTATAGAAAAGCATGTAAGCGAAGGTAATTCATCTACAATTATTACATCTAAAGTAAGTAATCCGTTAAGATATGGAAGAATAATTAGAAAAGGAAATAAGATTAAATGCATTAAAGAAGCTAGGGATTGTTCAGAATTAGAACTTATGATAAATGAAGTTAATTCAAGCATATATTGTTTTAAAATAGATGACTTAAAAAGTGGTATACGAAAAATTAATAAAGATAATAATCAAAGGGAGTTTTATTTAACCGATATAATTGAAATATTAAGCAATGAAGGTAAAAAAGTAGGAAGTATTAGCATAGATGAAAATGAGCTTGTGGGTGTTGATACAAGAAAACAACTCTCAATTGCCAATAATATTTTAAGATTACAGATAAATGATAAACATATGGAAGAAGGAGTTAC
The DNA here is from genome assembly GCF_000283555.1 of Candidatus Arthromitus sp. SFB-rat-Yit. Taxonomy (NCBI): domain Bacteria; kingdom Bacillati; phylum Bacillota; class Clostridia; order Eubacteriales; family Clostridiaceae; genus Candidatus Neoarthromitus; species Candidatus Arthromitus sp. SFB-rat-Yit. The sequence continues at coordinate 1,460,713 of NC_016012.1, read as the reverse complement.
AATTATAGATAGTAATTCTACTTACATAGATATTGATGTTAAAATAGAGGGCGATGTAATTATACATCCAAATGTGTATCTTACTGGAAAGACTTTGATAAAAGAAGGTAGTGAAATATATCCAAATACAAAAATATTCAATAGTTATATTGGTGAAAATTGTGTAATAGATGCCTCTATAATTTTAGATTCCAAGATAGGAAATAATACTAATATAGGACCTTTTGCTTATATTAGACCTGGGTCTTTTATAGGTAATAAAGTTAGAGTTGGAGATTTTGTAGAAATTAAAAATTCTGTAATTGGAAACAGTACAAAGATTTCACATTTATCATATGTTGGAGATTCTGAAGTTGGAGAAAGATGTAATTTAGGATGCTCTACTATAACTGTAAATTATAATGGTAAGGATAAAAATAAAACTATTATAGGTGATGATTGTTTTATTGGTTGTAATTCAAATTTGATTGCACCTGTAGTTATTGAAAAAAATTCTTACGTAGCTGCTGGAACTACTGTTACTGAGAAAGTTAAATCAAATAGTTTAGCTATTGGTAGGTGTAAACAGATTAATAAGGATAATTGGGTAACGAATAAATTAAAGTAATTGGAGGAAACTTTTAAATGATAGAGCAGATAAATAACATAAAAATAATTGCGGGAAATTCGAATCATGAATTATCAAAAAATATAGCAACGTGTTTAAATACATCTCTTGTAAAATCTAAAGTTATAAATTTTAGTGATGGAGAAATTAATGTAGATATAAGCGAGACAATTAGAGGAGAAGATGTGTTTGTTGTTCAATCTGTTTGTGCAACAGAAGATATGACGGTAAATGACAGTTTAATGGAACTTTTAATAATAATAGATGCGTTAAAGAGAGCATCTGCAGGAAGGATTACGGCAGTTATACCTTATTATGGGTATGCTCGTCAAGATAGAAAAGCTAAATCGAGAGACCCAATAACAGCTAAATTGGTAGCAGATATTATAACTGTAGCTGGGGCACATAGAGTTCTTACGATGGATTTACATGCACCTCAAATACAGGGATATTTCAATATACCGGTTGATCATTTATTAGGATTACCAGTACTTACGAAGTACTATGATAAAAAAGAATTTGGTGGAGAATTAGTTATAGTTTCTCCGGATGTTGGTAGTGTTAAGAGGGCTCGTGGATTTGCTGAAAAGTTAAGTGGAGATATACCGATGGCTATTATAGATAAAAGAAGACCTGCTCAAAATATTTCGGAAGTTTTAACTGTAATTGGAGAAGTTAAAAATAAGATAGCTATATTAGTTGATGATATGATAGATACGGCTGGAACTATTGTTAACGCAGCAAATAAGTTAATGGAACTTGGAACAAAAGAAGTTTATGCATGTTGTACGCATGGGGTGTTTTCAGGTGATGCGATAGAGAGGATAAATAATTCAGATATAAAAGAACTAGTGTTTTTAAATACTATTTCACAATCTTCTTTGTGTGAACAAAATGTTAAATTTAAAATGTTATCAGTTGCTCCAATATTTGCAGAAGCTATAAGAAGAATACATGATTGTAGAAGTTTAAGTCCTTTGTTTGGTAAATTTTAACTCATTAGTATATTTTTTTAAAAAAATGGGAAACTATAGGAAGGATTAGTTGCATTTTTATTTTTAGAGTATAGAATTTAACCAAATTTAAATATGTTTACGGTTAGAAGAGTTTTAAATAATAAAATTTATAATATATTACAATAAAAATGTTCACAAAATAAGGGAGTGTTAAGATGGACGGAAATGCAGTTAAGGTTCTAATAGTAGATGATGATGTTAACATATTAGAAGTTTTAAAAATGTATTTAGGTAACTCTGGTTATGATATAAGGTCTTGCAGTGATGGTAGAGAAGTCCAAGAAATTTTTCCAGATTATAAACCTAATTTAGTAATACTTGATATTATGATGCCTATTTTAGATGGCACCGAGGTTTTAAAATGGATTAGAAGAGATTCGAGTGTTCCTATAATAATGCTTACAGCTAAAGGTGAGTTATTTGATAAATGTTTAGCTCTAGAACTTGGAGCGGATGATTATATGGTTAAACCATTTGAACCAAAAGAGTTGTTAGCTAGAATAAAGGCTGTGATGCGAAGATTTAATACAGATAATTATATAAGAGAGAGTCTTTTATTTACAGATTTGATTATAGATATAAATTCGTATACAGTTATTTTTAAGGGTAATGATATAAAAATGCCACCTAAGGAATTTGAATTATTACATTATTTGGCTTCAAACAGAAATAAGGTTTTCACTAGAGAAAATTTACTTTGTGAGGTTTGGGGATATGATTATCCAGGGGATTCTAGGACAGTTGATGTACATATAAAAAGGCTTAGAGAAAAGTTGAATGGTGGAATGAATTGGCAAATAGAAACAGTTTGGGGTGTAGGATATAAATTTGAGGTGAAATAATGTCAAAACATAGTATTATTAATAAAATATTATTTTATTTTTTGTCAGTTACAACTATTGTTTTTATGTTATTTTCATTTTTGGTTTATTCGTTTTATAAATCATCTTTAATTAATTCGGCTATGGATAATCTAGAGGTTCAGTCAAATATAATATCCGATTTAGCTTTTGAGTATATAAATAATTCAACCGCTGAAAATAGTAAATATTTGTGGGATTATGTTGAAAAACTTAATAAATATTCAGGGGTTGATTTGATTATATCAGATACTATAGGATATGTTTATTTAGTTTCTAATTCGGCTCATAAAAATTTACTTGGTAAACAAATAAATATCGATGAAAAAGATGTGGTAACTAAGACGAATGCATATGACCAGGATATTCAAAAAAAAGTTTATAAATTTATTAAACCTTTGTATAATTCAAATATTTACAAAGGTTCTATTACTTTGATGTTGGACGATGGATATATATCTTCTAAGTTGCATGATATAAAGATCACTATGATTGTTCTGTATGTTTTTTTAATAAGTATTATTGGCATTATTTATTATTTATTATCGAGAAAAATATTGGTTAAACCTATAGAAATTATAAATAATACAGCTAAAAGATTTGCGTCAGGAGATCTGTGCAAGCGAGTATCTATAAATTCTAATGATGAAATTGGGGAACTATCAAATTCCTTTAATTATATGGCGGAATCGTTAGATAAGATTGATTCAAATAGAAGAGAATTTTTGTCTAATGTATCTCATGAATTAAGAACCCCTCTTACAACTATTATAGGATTTTTAAGTGGTATTTTAGATGGTATAATATCTCCTGAAAATCATATTGAAAAATTAACTATTGTATATGATGAAGTTAAAAGATTATCTAGACTTGTAAATGATTTATTAGATTTAAATGCTATAGAGTCTGGTAAATTTACATTAAGACCTAGAATAATAGAGTTAAATTCTCTTATAAAGTATACGGTTAAGAATTTTGAGCAAGAAATAGAACAAAATGATATAATCATGGAGGTATTTTTTGAGCAAAGTTCTATAAATGTTGTTGCTGATGAAGACAGACTTGTTCAGGTTTTGAATAATTTAATTGCTAATGCCATTAAATATTGTGATCATAAAAAACGAATAAATATTTCTACAAAAATAAAGAATAATAAGGCTATGGTTAATATTTTTAATACAGCTAAGCTTTTGAGTGAAGATGAATTTAATAATATTTGGATAAGATTTTATAAAAATGATAAGTCTAGAACTGTAAGAGGAAGTAGTGGACTTGGATTATCTATAGTAAGAAATATAATATCTCAGTTTAGAGAAGATATATGGGTTGAAAATAGGGTTAAGGAGCAAGGAGTTAGTTTTATTTTTACACTTCAGTTATCGAATTTATCGAATTAATGTTATTAAATTTTCTAAATTTTTATTTTAGGTAGGGTTTGTTGTGTTTAATAGAGAAAATTTATGTAAAGATAAGGTGCACATAATATTTAAGCAAAAAAGAATGCTGAATATTAATAGGATGTTGATTGTTATTTTAATAAATGCAATAATTTCCTTTTTTATTTTAATTACAGGAAGTATTTTTATATATAATACACTTTTATCAAAGGTGCATGAAGATCTACGATACAATTACTCTATGAGTGAGTATAATTACAATATAGTAAGCGTTATAAATAAGGTCAACAAATCTATAGTTAGCGTAAGTGCTTATGTGAAGAATGATAAAGATTTAGTTCAGAATAATTTAACGGGAGTTATATATTCTGAAGATGGGTACATATTAACAAACTTTAGTGCTATTAAGGATGCTTATAAAATATATGTTAAATTTCCGACAGCTCTTGGACTTATAAAAGAAGCAAAGGTTGTTGGTTATAATGCGGAGTATGACATATGTTTATTAAAAATAAATGGTAATGATTATATTAAGGGAAATATTAAGGAGGATTTATCGGAAGTATCATACGGTTTAAATGTTATTTCTATAGGTAATTCCTTAGGAAAAGTTAATTCGTATTCTATTTATCCTGGAATTGTTAGTGGGATAAATTTATATAAAGATAATTCGGATAAAGAGGTTAAGTTTATAAAAAGTAATTTTCATATTAATTATTTGAATACAGGTGGACCTATATGCAATACAAATGGAGAAATAATTGGTATAAGTAGCTGCTTATTAAATGAAAAATTTAAATTATCTGATTATGAATCAACCTATATTTCATCAGGGAATGTTATAGAAATTATTCAAGATATTATAGAGGGTGCAACTTAAGCCATTTTATTAGTTGCATCCTTATTTTGATATTTAGAGGAGTTTTATTAAATGTTTTTAATTGTTGGACTTGGGAATATTGGTATCAAGTATGATAATACTCGTCATAATGTTGGATTTATGATGCTTGATAAAATTTGTAATGAATTTAATATTGAGTTAAATAAAGAAAATAATACATCGTACTATGGTATGGGTGTTGTGTTAGGTAAAAAGATCATGTGCATGAAACCTAAAACTTTTATGAATTTAAGTGGAACTGCTGTACTTGAAATCATGAATTATTTTAAAATAAACGTTGAGGATTTGCTTGTTATATATGATGATATATATTTGGATATATCAAAGATTAGAGTTAGGCAAAGAGGGTCGCATGGCGGCCATAATGGTATAAGAGATATAATTAATAAGATAAATACAGATAAATTTAAGAGGATAAAGATAGGAATTGGAGAAAATAAAAATATTGATTTATCTGACTATGTGTTATCTAAATTTACATATGATGAGATGTGTATTTTAAATGATAAATATAAAGATATATCTACTTGCGTTAGGATGATTATAAATGGAGAAATAGTTAATTCTATGAATTTGTTCAATTAAGTAATGGGCGGTGTTTTATGAAATTAGATGGGATTAATAATAGAATTTTTAATTCTGATAAATTCAAAAATATATTATTTTCAATAGAAAATAATAGAAAAATTGATGTATGTGGACTCGTTAGATCTACTAAGGCTAGTGTAATATATGGTATATTTAAAAAAATAGATAAGAAAATTTTTGTAATATCACCAAGTAATTATGAAGCTAAAGATATGCATGATAATATAAAAGTATATACTAATGATTGTGTATATTTTCAGGAGAGAGAGAATGTTTTTTACAATGTAGAGGCGTTTTCGAGTGATTTAAAGTTTGATAGAATTATAGCGATGAGAGAAATATGTTCAAATAAAAGTAAAATAATATGTACTTCAATAGAGAGTTTAGTTTCCTTGTATATGGGAAATACTGATAGGATAACTAAATTAGATGTTTATATATTTAAAAATATGGAATATGAATTTGAAAAATTTATAAATGATATATTTTCCCTTGGATATGATAGAGTGTCAAAAGTTGAGCAAAAGGGGCAATATGCTGTTAGGGGTGGAATAATAGATGTTTTTCCAATAAATTATTCTTGTGCTTATAGGATTGAATTTTTTGGTGATATGATAGAGAATATAAAAAGTTTTAATGTAACGACTCAAATGAGCATTGAATCTGTTCAAAATATTAATATTATACAATGTAAAGAATTTATTTTAAATGATGAAGAGAAATATAAACTTTATGAAAATCTTGAGATGGATTTTAAAGAACATATATCATGTATAAAGGATTTAGAAGTTGATGAAAAGTTAGGTTCTAAGTTTAATTTCATATTAGATAAACTTAAAGAAGGAAATTTTTATGATGAATATAACATTATAGTACCTTATTTACATAAATATCTTTGTGAATTTTTTGAATTTATGAATGACTCTATTGTACTTGTAGATGAGTATAAAAAATGTATGGAAAGTTTAGATAGTTCATATGAAAGATTTATTAGTAATTTTGATATGCTTCTTTTAAGAGGGGAGGTTCTTCCGAACCAAATTAATCTTCTTATAAATAAAGAAGATTTAATATTAAAACTTGAAAAGATAAATAATCTATCTTTTAATTTATTTAATTATTACAATAAAAATAATATTATTGAATTTAGAACTAGGAACATTGTAAAGATGGATGGTAGGATAAATGTCATATTAAATGAAATAAAAAACAAGCTTAGTGAAGATTATTGTGTAATAATACTATCTTCATCTGAATCTAGATGTAAAAAATTAAAAGAAATCTTACTTGAATATGAAATTGAATCTACATTATGCAATGAATTAGATAATATTTGCAATGGAAAGGTGTTTATATCTGGTGGTTATTTAAATGAAGGATATGACTTTTCAGATTTCAATTTATATGTTTTATCTGATCAAGAAATTTTTGGATATGAGAAACATAATAAACATAAAAAGAGTTTTTCTTCATCAAAAAAAAGGAGTAACTAAAATACGAAGTTTTTATGACCTTAAGCCAGGAGATTATATAGTTCATGTGAACCATGGTATCGGAGTATATAAAGGTATTAAAAAAATAGATGTTCAGGGAATTGAGAGAGATTATTTAGATATAGAGTATGAAAAGAAAGATAAATTATATGTTCCTATAGAACAACTTGATTTGGTTCAAAAGTACATAGGAATTGAAGGTAAAAGCCCAAAATTAAATAAATTAGGTGGCAACGAGTGGGTTAAGGTAAAGACAAAAACTAGAAGATCTATTGATGAAATTGCAGATAATTTAGTTAAGTTATATGCGAAGAGAAATATTTTAAAAGGATATGCGTATTCAAAAGATAGTACATGGCAATTTCAATTTGAACAAGAATTTCCATATGAAGAAACTCCGGATCAATTATTAGCCATAGAAGATATTAAAAAAGATATGGAATCGGATAAACCTATGGATAGGCTTTTGTGCGGAGATGTTGGATATGGAAAAACTGAGGTTGCACTTAGGGCAATGTTTAAGGCTGTGGTTGATAAGAGGCAGGTTGCATTTTTAGTACCAACAACTATTCTTGTAGAACAGCATTATAATAATATAAAAAAGAGGTTTGAGGGATTTCCATTTAATGTTGATGTATTAAGTAGATTTAGAACGGGTAAACAACAGAAGGAAACCTTATCTAGATTAAAGCTTGGAGAGGTTGATATAATTATAGGAACTCATAGACTTTTATCTAAGGATGTTCAATTTAAGCATTTAGGACTTTTGATAATAGATGAGGAACAAAGATTTGGAGTTAAACATAAAGAAAAGATAAAAGAGATGAAAGAGAATATTGATGTTCTTAGTTTGAGTGCGACTCCAATACCTAGAACACTCCATATGTCTATGGTTGGAGTTCGTGATATTAGTGTAATAGACACACCGCCTGAGGATAGATATCCAGTTCAAACTTTTGTTGTAGAATATAGTGATCAATTGATAAGGGGAGCTATTATGAAGGAAATTTCAAGAGGTGGACAAGGATTTTTCTTGTATAATAGTGTTGAGAATATAGATAAGATGAATATTTATCTTCAAAATTTAATACCTGAATGCAGGTTTTCTGTTATACATGGGCAAATGGGAGAAAGAGAAATTGAGGATATTATAATAAAATTTTTAGATAAAGAGATAGATTTTCTTGTTTGTACAACTATAATTGAAACAGGGATTGATATAAAAAATGCTAACACTATAATTATATATAATGCGGATAAATTTGGATTATCTCAGTTATATCAGTTAAGAGGTAGAGTTGGTAGAAGTAATAAAGTTGCATATGCTTATTTAACTTATAAAAAAGATAGGGTCTTGAGTGAAGTTGCTGAAAAAAGATTAAAGACACTTAAGGATTTTACAGAACTTGGATCTGGATTTAAAGTAGCTATGAAAGATTTGGAAATTAGAGGATCTGGTAATTTGATTGGAGAATCTCAACATGGTCAGATGAGTGTTGTTGGTTATGATCTTTATTGTAAGATGCTTGAAGATGCTATAAAGATGATTCAAGGAGAAGTAAAACATGAAGAAATAAATACAGTTGTTGATATAAAGATAGATGTGTATATAAAAGATAACTACATAGAAGATGAAATGCAAAAACTTGAAATTTATAAGAAAATATCGTGTATTGAAGATGAAAAAGATATTTCATATATAAGGGAAGAACTTATGGATAGATTTTCTACAATACCTATTGAAATTGATAATTTAATAAAGATATCGTACATAAGGGCTTTAGGAAAGAAATTAGGTTTTTCTCAAATAAAAGAAATAGGCGATAAAGTTTTGTTTGAGTATGCTGATAAAAAGTTCTTAACTGATTATCATTTTAATCTTATATATAATAATTATCAAGATGAGGTTATTTTTAATTTAGGAGATAATCCTTGTTTTTATTATAAAATTAATTGTAATGATAAGAGTGTTATAATTAATGAATTTATAAAATTGTTAGAAAAATTAATAAAAGATGTTAAAAAATAATAAAGCTTAATAATTTGGAGGATATTTTAAAATGAAATTTAACAGAATATTAAATAAGGTTTGCATATCATTCTTAATTCTTTTTTCTGTGTCTTCGTGTAGTACTGTAGAAAAAACACAGGAAGCTATAAGGAAAGAAGTTTTAGCAACTTATGAGGGAAGAAAAATAACTAGAGGGGAGGTTGAAGATTATTTTAAGGGATTTCATGATGCTTTAGTTGAAAAATACGGAGAAAATTATAAAAATGATGCTGGATATTTGAAAGATCAACTAGTAGCTTTTACTGAAAATTATGCCCAAAATTCTATTTTAATAGAGGAATTTGATAGAAGGGGGCTTATGTCCGAAGAGGATATAAATAACAAAATAGAAGATTCCGTACATTCAGTTAAAACTTTATTTATAGATGAAGAAAATGGTGTGGATGATGGACATGGACATAAAATAAACTTAGAACAATTTAACACAGCTTTAAAGCAAGCTTTTTATGTAGACGAGGAAGATTATAAAAATAAACAAAGGGATATAATAAAGATAAATTCATTAGTTGATGATGTTATAAAAGATGTTACTGTTAATGAAGATGAAGTTAAAAAATATTATGAGGATAACAAGGATACTAAATACATAACACGTGCTGGTGGTAACATGTATCATATTTTAGTTGATACGGAAGAAGAGGCATTGAAAGTTAAAGAAAGACTTAATAATGGTGAAAAATATGAGGATATAGCAAAGGAATTAAATAAGGATTCAACTAGCCAAACAGGTGGAAGCTTAGGGTTTGTTGAGTATGATAATAAAAACTATGATGCCGATTTTTTAGCAGGTGCAAAGAATTTGAAAGATGGGGAAATATCAGATCCCGTTAAAACTCAGTTTGGATATCATATAATAAAAGTTACAGATATTAAAAGTGAAGATCAATATACTGATTTTGAATCTGTAAAATCTGAAATAGAAAATACATTATTATATGAAAAGAAAAATCAAGCTGTAACTGAGTTTTCTGAGAACTTATTTAAAGATAAGAAACTTAAGATAAAATCTTAATGCTTCTATAATCTTAGGAGGAATTATAATATGAAATTTAGAAAGATTACATCATTAGTTTTAGCTCCAATATTAACAATGTGTTTTTTATTTTCATGTGGTGGAGGCACTCCAAAAGATCAAAATATTGTTGCGAGAATCAAAAAAGAAGATATTACTAAAACGGAAGTGGATGAATATTATAGTGGTCTTAAAAATGGATTTATATCTCAGTATGGAGATAATTATAAGGAATCTGAAGATTTTAAAAATGTATATTTAGATTTGATTGAACAGTATGTAGAACAAAAAGCATTAGTTAAATATGCAGAGGATGAGTCGCTTGTTAATGATGGTAGTATACAGGAAAAAGTAGATGAAGAATTTGAAAATATGAGAAGCGTTTTTGGAAGTGATGAGGCGTTTGAAACAGCGATAATAAATAGTAGATTTAAAGATGAACAGGATTATAAAAGTAAGCTCAAAATATCTCTTATAATAGAAGAACTTGTAAATAGAGAAACTAATAATTTGAAAATATCTTCAAGTGAAATAAAGAAGTATTATGATGATAATAAGAGTAAATTCGTAAAGGGAGCAGGAGCTGATGTTTATCATATATTTGTAGCAGATGAGGATACGGCTAATACCGTATTATCAAAGATAGATGATGGAGAAGATTTTGGTAAGCTTGCAAAAACTTATAGTCAAGATGGAAGTGCTAGTGTTGATGGATATTTAGGATATCAGGAGTTCGATAATTCCCAACTTGTAAAAGACTTTATGGATGAAGTAAAGAATATGAAAGAAGGGGAAATCAGAGGACCTGTTAAGACTCAATTTGGATATCATATTATAAAGGTTGAGAATGTTAATTCTGAGGAGTGGACTCAAGATTTAGATAGAGTTTCTAAAAATATAGAAGATATGTTAAAGAGTGATAAAATAAATGAAACAATAGATTCTTTATTTACGAAAGTTAAGGAAAAATATGATGTGAAGATATATAGAGAGAATATAACCGGCAAAAAAGAGTAGTATTACTACTCTTTTTTTCTATGTTATGTATAAAATAACAAAAATGATAAATAATAAGTATGTCAAGTAAGTTATGTTTGAATTGAGGAGGAAAAGAATTAATGAAAGCAACAGGAATTGTTAGAAGAATAGATGATTTGGGTAGAGTTGTAATACCTAAAGAAATAAGAAAAACATTGAGAATAAGAGAAGGAGACCCACTTGAGATATTTACAGATAGAGATGGTGGAGTTATACTTAAGAAATATTCTCCAATAGAGGAATTGAGTGATTTTTCTAAAGAGTATGCAGAATCACTTCAACAAGCTATAGGGAATATAGTATTAATATCTGATAAAGATGCGTTTATTTCAGTTTGTGGAATATCCAAAAAGGAATATTTAGATAAGAAGATAAGCCCAGAGCTTGAGAAGGTTTTAGAAAATAGAAAAACGTTATGCATAACAAACCCAGAAGAATTTTTGCCATTATGTGGTGATGAAAATTTAGAGAATAAATATTCTTCTCAAATAATATCACCAATTATTGCGGAGGGTGATACTATAGGATCTGTAATAATATTATCAAAAGAGGGTGAAGATAAGCTTGGGATAGTTGAACAAAAACTTGCTGAAACAGCTGCATCATTTTTAGGGAAACAAATGGAGTAAATATTACATATTGAGAAGCTATGATTTCATAGCTTTTTTATTTTTTTTGTTTAGTAATATTTTATATATTATTAAATAATAATTGAGTATATAATTGTTTAGTGATTGGGGGATTTATGAAAAATAAGATAGTAAAAGGAGCACTTATACTTAGTATAAGCAGCATAATTGCGAAATTTTTAGGTATATTTTTCAGATGGCCTCTTGTTATGCTTATAGGTGATGAAGGAATTGGTTATTATCAAATGACCTATCCTTTATATATGTTTTTTATTGGTATTGTATCAGGTATGCCTATTGCAGTTTCAAAGTTTGTATCTGAAAGATCCGCATATGGAGATAAGGAGTCTATAGTAAGTATAATAAAGGCATCTTTTAGTATTATGATATTTTTAGGATTTGGTACAAGTGTTATATTATTATTGTTTTCAGATTATATAATAAATTTACTTAAATGGGATAGTAAAGTTTATCTTTGCTTTATTGGAATATCTATAGCACCTATTAGTGTTTGTCTTTTAGGGGTTTTTCGTGGAGTTTTTCAAGGAATGGAAAATATGGTTCCTACTGGAATTTCTCAAATAATTGAACAGGTTATAAGGGTTTTAGTTGGAGTAACTTTTGCATATTTTCTTTTAGATAAAGGGATTCATTATGCAGCTGGAGGAGCATCTTTTGGTGCTGTTATAGGGGGATTTGTTGCGACGATATTTGTTCTTATTACATATTTAAAATTTAGTGGAAAGTATTTTAAAGGTATAAACAGAAAAAAGATAAGTGGTAAGAAATATGTTGGTAAAATATTAAAGATGGCAATACCATTATCTCTTGGAGCTACAGTGTCTACAATAATGGTTTTAATAGATTCGATTTTAGTACCTCAAATGCTGTTAAATGCTGGATATACTAATAAAGAGGCGACTATATTATATGGACAATTAACAGGTAAAGTTTCTGTTCTTATAAATGTTCCTCTTGCACTTGCGGTTGCTTTAGGAACATCTATGATACCAACATTATCCAGGATTTTTGTTTTAAATAAGATGGATGAATTTAAGGATAAGGTTGTTATGTGTTTTAAATTATCAAGTTATATAGCTTTTCCTTGTTTTATATCAATGTATTTTTTATCAGCCCCTATAATGAATGTAATATTTCCAAATAACACAGATGGATATAATATACTTAGATATGCATCAGTTGGAATACCTTTTATAATTTTTTCTCAGGTGTCTATATCTATACTTCAAAGTACAAGTAATTATATAAGACCAGTTATTAATCTTTTTATAGGATGTGTTATCAAAATTATAGTGACTTTAGTTTTAACTGGAAATTCTGAATTCAACATATATGGAGCAGTTTTAGCTACGTTATTTTCATATATTTTAACGAGTTATTTGAATTTTAGCGTAATTAAGAAAAAATTAAATATAAATTTGAATATTTTGGACATAATAATAACACCGCTACTTTCTTCTCTTTTAATGATAGTAATTGCATTATTATTGTTTAATTATTTTTATGATATGTTTGGTAATACGCTATTTAGTATTTTGATATGTTCTGTGATTGGATTTGTTGTATATATCTTAAGTCTTTTTTTGTTTAAAATGAAGGAGTTAAATACTATATTTACATCTATTAAGTAGGTTTTTTATAGCTTTGAAATGGTAAAATAATATTGTTGAATAATATTTTTAGTTATGATAACATTAACACAGAAAAATAAATTTAGTATTACATAGTAGTTTAAATCGGTTATAATACTATAATCGATTAATAACTTAAATCTAAGGAGGATATAGGATTGAATAAAGCTGAATTAGTTGCTAGTATAGCACAAAAGAGTGAACTTAGTAAAAAAGATGCTGAAGCTGCTCTAAATGCATTTATAAAGAGTGTTTTTGAAGCGTTAGAAAATGCAGATAAAGTTCAATTAGTAGGCTTTGGAACTTTCGAAATTAGGGAGAGAGCTGAAAGAGAAGGCAGAAATCCTCAGAATAATGAACCAATAAAGATTCCTGCAGCTAAGGTTCCGGTATTTAAAGCAGGCAAAGAATTTAAAGATAGAGTTAACAAATAAAGATCCGAGTTTTTCTCGGATCTTTATTTATAGGAGGAGTATAATATGAGGTTAGATAAATTTTTAAAAGTTACAAGAATAATAAAGAGGAGAACAGTTGCGAAAGATGCATGTGATTCAGATAAGGTTTTTATAAATGGTAAATTATCGAAACCTTCATCTAAAGTTAATGTTGGAGATATTTTAGAGATTATTTTTGGTAATAAGAATTTTAAGTTGGAAATTTTAGAAATAAAAGAACATGTGAGAAAAGATGAGGCTGAAAAAATGTATAGAATTATATAACTTATTAATGTAATACTTGATAATTAATATTCATATTAATTTAATGAGGAATATTAGTTGGAGGTAAGTATGGAACATAAAAAAGATAATTCTACAGAATTAACAAAAAAGAGCAATATATTACTTGAGAATAGAAGAAATATAAGTATAAGTGGTGTGTTTGAAGTTTTATCTTTTGATGATGAAAAAGTGACTTTAAATACGGTTTTAAAGAAATTAGAAATTATAGGAAATAATCTTAAAATTAGTAAATTAGATTTAAAAAATGGAGAGATCAGCATAACAGGTAATATTAACGAGTGTAGGTATTTAGATGATAAGAAAGTTAAAAGTGAGAAGAGTAAATTTAGCTTAGTAAAAAAACTATTAGGTAAAAATAAATGATAGGATTGGACAGGCAAATATCAATTTTATTTTATAGTTTTATATCGGGTATAATGTTTGGAATTGGATTTGATGTATATAGAATTTTATTTAAAAACATAGAATATAAAATTTTTAAAATTATATTAGATTTATTATATTGGGTATTTATGGGATTGCTTATATTTACGTTCTTGTTGAATACTCAGTATGCTATACTATCATTTTATACTTATTTTTATATATTTTTAGGAAGTATATTTTATATAAAATGTATATCTATATTTATATATAATGTAATTAGTAAGTTAGTATTTTTTATTTTAGATATGATAGCCTACGTATTTAAAAATTTAATATATATTATTTTAAGAATTATAAATAAAAAAAATTATTAGAATATATTGAAAAAAAACTAAATTGTATTAAAATATTTATGTATTGAAAATTTAATTTACAAAGAGGTTATTTTGGTTAAACAAAGGAAACGTATTTTTTTTATCAGGAATATTGTGATTTTGGTCATATTAATTTATAGTTTAATCACTCTATTTAAAAATGATTTTGATCGATATAACGTTGAAGTTGAATTTATTAAATATCAAGATAAATTAGAGGATATAACTCGGGAAATTCAATTATTAAAAGATGAATTAAATTTGTCAAATACTAAAGAATACTTAGAGGTTTTAGTTAGAGATAGACTGGGTTATGTATTTGATGGAGAAAAATCTATAATTAATATAGTTAAGTAGAATATTAAAGTATTTTAAGGAGGAATAAAATTAATATGGCTTTAGTCATAGGAAACATATACGAGGGAAAGGTTGTCAACATAACTAACTTCGGTGCTTTTGTAGATATAAATGGAGAAATAGGGCTTGTACATATATCAGAGGTTTCGAATAAATATATAAAAGATATAAAGGAATATTTAAAAGATAAAGTAGATGTTAAAGTAAAGGTTTTATCAATAGATAATTCTGGTAAAATTAGTTTATCTTTAAAACAAGCTGAAGATAATATTCAAAATATAAGTAACAATAATCATAGGAAAAATAATGAAAGATCTGTTAATTCTAATCAAAAGAGTAGTGCATCAAATTTTGAAGATATTTTATCTAAATATTTAAAAGATAGCGAAGAAAGAATGCAAGATTTTAAAAGGAATCAAGATTCTAAGCAAAGAGGATATAATAAGAGAAATTTTGGATAAAAAATATATTAAAAAGTATTGACATATAATTTAAAATAATATATACTTATAGAGTAGTTAATAATAAATTAATTAATAGGCTGAAGTGGCGAAACTGGCAGACGCACAGGACTTAAAATCCTGCGGTACTAAAATACCGTACCGGTTCGAGTCCGGTCTTCAGCACCATATATTGCGGGATGGAGCAGTTGGTAGCTCGTCGGGCTCATAACCCGAAGGTCACAGGTTCGAGTCCTGTTCCCGCAACCATTTTGGCGGAATAGCTCAGCTGGCTAGAGCAATCGGTTCATACCCGGTGTGTCGTAGGTTCAAGTCCTATTTCCGCTACCAATATTGAAAATTTTAGAGCAACTGTATAGTTGCTCTTTTTTATTTTTTGTAAAATTACTTAACATTAAATTAATATGTTTTTTTAAGAATAAATGATATAATTATTTACAAAAATTGGAATTAGTTTTAAAGGTGAAGTGATGATTTATAATGAGAAATTATTAGAGAGTGCTGGAGAAAATTATTATCAAAAGGTAAGTGACTTATTAGATATAAAGAAATTTTTGGTGTATGGTTTGATTGCACTATTGTTAAGTCGTACAAATATACTATTTTATATAGCTCCTATTGGTATAGCTTTTACTTATTATATCATGAGTAGAAACAATAAAATATTAACTGTGATTGTCGGAGTATTTAGTATACTTGGGTATTTGAGTATAAAATCAACTCTTGATTCTTTTGATCTATATGTAATAATAAATTTAATTTTGATATTTTTATCAATATTTTTGAATGTTAAAAAGAAATATAGAGTGTTTATATTGATTTCAATTGGTATTGTAAGTTTTGTATATAAATATTTTTATGTTGAATTTTCCCTATACCCATCTATGTTTTATGTTCTTGTAGAGGGTGTAATTATTTATGTACTTTACTATGTTTTTGATATCTTTATCAAAAGCTTAAATTCTTTCAATACTAATTACATATTAAAAAGAGAAGATATAATGTGTTTGGTTATATCTACATGTTTAATTATTTGTGGTATTAATGGATTTAAAATTTTAAATCTTGATTTATCTAACATATTACTTGCAACATTTGTGTTTTTGATGTCATATATAAATGGAATGTCAGTTGGGGTAATATGTGCTGTATTTTCTGGAAGTATAATTGGGCTTATTTATGGAAATTTTACAGAGTACATAGCTATATATAGTATAATTGCAACGATATCTTCATTTTTGTTTTTATCGTCAAGATTTACTTTATCTTTGATTTCTATAGTATGCATACTTATATTAAAACTATCTAATATATCTTCTCTAGATATTCAAAGCAATTTATTTTTAATTGAAATAGTTATATCTTCTTTAATATTTAGTTTTATTCCTAAGAAGTATTTGATGAAATTAACTATGCATTTTAATGAAGAATATAAGAAGGAGTTTTATACAAATAAGAGATTGTTTAATACTCTTGATATGAGGATACAAAAAATAAATGAGTTTAATGATGTAATTAAAGAATTATCAGATATGATAGTATCTAATGTTAATTTTAAATATAAAATTTTAGATAAAAAAATATATATCGAAATTCTTGCAGAAAGTGTTTGTGGAGAATGTAGAAACGTCAATACTTGTTGGAAAACTAATTTTAATAAAGTTAGATCAGAGATGCTTTCAAGTCTTAATAGCTTTATACAAGGTGATAAAAGTTTGACAGAATATATAGAGAGGATATGTATAAGGAAAGATAGTATTAAAAATGAGCTATATAAGATTTCGAACTTTTATAATATACAAGAAGTTTATGAGAAAAGAATTTATGAAGCTCAAGATATGATGTCTTATGAACTTAAGAATCTTCACAATATAATTAATCAAAGCATTAAAGAAGTTAAAAAAGATATTGTGATAAAAGTTAACCATGAAAAAAATCTTATAAGTAAGTTTAATAAGTTTAATATAAAATATTTTGATCTTATTTGCTATGAAGAGAATGAAAAATTAAAAGTTAAGCTAATTCTTCCTTATGATATATTTATTGAGTATAAAAATGATTTATTAGATATTATAAATATTTCGTTAGATAGAGAAATGATTAATCAAGATGAATCATCTAATTATATAAATTCTAATAATGAAATAATTGTTACGTATGTTGAAAAGTATTATTATAATGTTGTTTCTCATTGTATTCAATTATCTAAGAAAGATAAAAATGGAGATAGTTATATATTTACAAAAAGTGTTAATGATGATTATTTAATTATATTAAGTGATGGTATAGGATCTGGAATTGAGGCTTATAACAAAAGTAAATTTACGGTTGATTTAATATATAAATTTGTTAGAACAAGTTTGTCTTTATCTTCTTGTATTAAGGAGATAATATCGATAATTTCTCTTAAATTTTTCAGAGATGAGGCAATATCTACGATAGACTTTGCGAGAATTGATTTATATACAGGTAAAATGAATTATTTGAAATTTTCATCTATTATTACATATATAAAGAGGGGTAATGATGTATTTGTACTTGGAAATGAACGGGATTTAAATGATAATTCTTTAGATGATGATATAAGAATATTAAATTCTGAATTTGATCTTAAGTGTGGGGATATTTTAGTTCATTTAACAGATGGACTTATTCATTTTAAGGATTTATCAAATAAAGCGTGGTTGTATAATTTTCTTAAGAGATGTGAAATATTTTCTCCAGATAAACTTTGTGAAGAGATAATTAGAGAATTTAAAATATTAAATTCAGGATTTTTTCAAGATGATGTTAGTATTATAGTTTCTAAGGTATATAAAAATTAAATTTGTTCAAAAAGCTCTTTTGATTTTAAAAAGAGCTTTTGATTTTTTTTGGTAAAATTCTTATAATTAAATAAATTATGTGTTTGGAGAATCTTTATGGATAGTGTTTTAAGAAAAGTTAAAGAATTTATTATATCAAATAATTTGATATCTAATGGAGAAATTGTAGGATGCGCTTTATCAGGTGGAGCTGATTCGATTTTTATGACATATGTTTTAAATAAATTGTCTTTGTCTTTAGGATTTAAGGTTTTAGGGATTCATGTAAATCATATGTTAAGAGGGAATGATTCGTATTTAGATGAAAAGTTTTCCTTTGATTTTTGCAGGAGAAACAATATTGAATTCAAATCATTTAGAGTAGATGTTTTAGATTATATTAAAAAATACAAGGTATCTGTGGAGATGGGAGGAAGAGAAGTTAGATATAATATATTTAATGATTTAAAAAATAAAAATATTATAACAAAGTGTGCTTTAGCACATCATGCAGATGATGATGTTGAAACTATTATTATGAGGATTTTTAATGGTACAGGAATAGATGGAATAGAGGGAATAAAAGTAAAGCGAGAAGATTTTTATATAAGACCAATATTATGCTTAAGAAGAATAGAAGATATAGAAAAATATTTAAATGATAATGATATAAAATTCGTAATAGATAAGAGCAATTTATCCGAGGATTATTTGAGAAATAAAATTAGGATTTCTCTTATACCTAAAATAAATGAGAGTTTTTCAAAAGATATATCTAAAAACATTTTAAATTTAAAAGAAATATCTAGCTATGATAATGATTATTTTTTAAATATTGTAATGGATTTTATAAATAAGTATGTAAGTATTAACCCAAATTATATGACCATAGATAAATACATATTTACACTTCATAAATCTATATTATATAGGATTATTAGAAAGTGTATTTTTATGTTTTGCGGAGATATTAAAAATATAAGTTTTAAACATATAAAGTACATAGAAGAGCTGTTAAGTAAAAATACATATAAGAGTATACAAATTAAGAAAGATTTATTTGCTGTAAATTATCATGACTTTATAAAATTTTTAAGAAAAGATCAAAGTATTTTAGAAGAGGAATCCGTATCTTTTGAATTGATAAATAATGAAGATATATTGAAACTTAAATCTGGAGAAATAGATTTTATTGGAAGATCCATTAATTTTTTAGGGAAGAACATGAAAATTAGTTTTGAAGTAGTAGAAAATCAAACTCATCTTTTAGATTTAACACTTAAATATGAAAAGTATTTTTCTATGGAGAGTTTAAGAGAAGCTATATCAATTAGAAACAGGAGAAATGGTGATTTATTTAAACCATTTGGTATGGAAAAACATAAAAAACTTAAGGATTTTTTTATAAATGAAAAAGTTTCTAATAGAAGTAGTATACCTTTAATATGTTTTGATGATAAAATTATTTGGATAGTTGGGATTAGAAACAGTAATGATTATAAGGTTAACTCATGTACTAAAAAATTATTAAAAATAAAATTAGATTTTGTAGCGGAGGGTATTTATGATAAATAATGATATTAAAAATGTACTGATAAGCAAAGAAGAAATTGAAAACAAGGTTAAGGAATTAGGGGAAGAAATAAACAAAGATTATAAAAATAAAAATTTACTTCTTGTATGTATATTAAAGGGATCTTTGATGTTTATGGCTGATTTAATGAAGAATGTAGATATATATATTGAAATTGATTTTATGGGTGTATCTTCTTATGGAAATTCTATCGTAAGTTCTGGACAGGTTAGAATAATGAAAGATTTGGATATGTGTGTAGAAGGTAAGGATATATTGATTATTGAAGATATAATAGATACTGGAGTAACTTTAAATTACATTTGTAATTACATAAGAAGTAAGGGGGCTAGAAGTGTTGAGATAATGACACTTCTTGATAAGCCAAGTGGAAGAAAAGTAGAAATAGAACCTAAATATAAAGGTTTTAAAGTTGGAAATGAATTTGTAGTTGGGTATGGACTTGATTACGCCGAAAAATATAGAAATTTACCATATATAGGTGTATTAGATGAGAGTGTGTATAAATAGGTTCAAAATAGGTAATATTGTATATTAAAATTCTTAAAGATTTTAGATATAGTTTAAAATAAAATAAGTTTATAAATAATAAAATATGTTACTTGTTTAATAAAAATTGGTGTGATAAAATTTTATAGTATTTATTTGCTAAAGGGAGGGGGGTTAAAATAATGAAGAAAAGCTTTTCGAATATAACAACTTGGATTGTAATAGTTGTTATGGTTTTTATAGTTGGACTTTTTTATTTTGAATCTACAAGGACAGATAAAACTATACCATATAGTAAATTTGAACAGTACTGGATAAATGATGAAGTTCAAAGTATAAAAATAAGAGAAGGAAGTTTGGCTATAGAGGGTAGCCTTAAAAACAGAGAGCAATTTGTTACTGTTGTACCTCAAAATAGGTTAAATATATTGTTCAATAAATATCCTAAAAATGGGGATGTAGTTGAGCAATATGAAGAACAAAGCAATGTTTTTGCTTGGCTTCAATTTGTTCCATCCTTGATAATTATTATAATGTCACTTGGATTATGGTTTTTATTTATGCAACAATCTCAAGGTGGAGGAAGCGGACGAGGAGTTATGAATTTTGGTAAGAGTAGAGCGAAAATGGCTACTCAAGATACTAAGAAGATAACTTTTAAGGAAGTTGCTGGTGCTAAGGAAGAAAAAGAGGAACTTGAGGAGATTGTAGATTTCTTAAGAGAACCTAGAAAATATATTGAAATGGGAGCGAGGATTCCTAAAGGAGTGTTATTATTCGGACCACCTGGAACTGGTAAAACTCTCCTTGCAAAAGCCGTTGCAGGGGAAGCAGGGGTTCCGTTTTTTAGTATATCCGGTTCAGATTTTGTCGAGATGTTTGTTGGTGTAGGTGCATCAAGGGTTAGAGATTTATTTAACGAGGCTAAAAAGAATTCACCATGTATTATATTTATAGATGAAATTGATGCTGTAGGTAGACATAGGGGAGCTGGACTTGGTGGAGGACATGATGAAAGAGAGCAAACACTTAACCAGTTACTTGTAGAGATGGATGGTTTTGGGGTAAACGAGGGAATAATAATAATTGCAGCAACAAATAGACCTGATATATTGGATCCTGCATTATTAAGACCAGGAAGATTTGATAGACAAATAATAGTTGGAGCACCAGATGTTAAAGGTAGGGAAGAAATACTTAAGATACACGTTAAGAATAAGCCTCTATCAGATGAGATAAAACTTGATGTTCTTGCAAAAAGAACTCCTGGATTTACTGGGGCTGATCTTGAAAATTTAACCAATGAAGCATCTTTATTAGCAGTAAGACGCAGTAAGAAATTTATAACAATGGATGAAATGGAAGAAGCTATAACTAGAGTGTTAGCAGGACCTGAGAAGAAGAGTAAAATTAGAACAGAGAAAACTAATAAGCTTACAGCTTATCATGAGGCTGGTCACGCGGTAGTGTCTAGACTTTTGGATAAATATGATAGAGTTCATGAAATAAGTATTATACCAAGAGGTATGGCAGGTGGATACACTATGCATTTACCTGATGAAGATAAAGATTATATTTCTAAGTCTGATCTTGAAAAGGATATGGTATCTCTTTTAGGTGGTCGTGTTGCTGAGAAACTCGTTTTAGGTGATATAAGCACAGGAGCTAAAAATGATATTGATAGAGTTAGTAACATTGCAAGAAAAATGGTTATGGAATATGGTATGAGTGAAGAAATTGGAACTATTTCTTTTGGGGGAGATAATGAAGTTTTCTTGGGAAGAGATTTTACAAAGAGTAGGAATTTCTCAGAAGAATTAGGATCTAAAATTGATAAAGAAATCAAGAAAATAGTAGATAAAGCGTATAATAAAACTCAAACGCTTTTATCAGAGAACATATCAAAACTTCATGCTGTTGCCAAGGCTCTAATAGAGAAAGAGAAACTTGATGGTGAGGAGTTTGAAGAATTATTTAAAAATTCTTAAAAGTGAGTCTTAGATTTTATCTAAGACTCTTTTGTTTGTGAGGAGAAAATAAAATTATGTTATATGATAAGTTTAAGAGTAGATTTATTTTATCACCTATGGCAGGTGTGAATAATATTGCTTTTCGTGAGATGTGTGCTAAATATCATGATGGTATAAATTTCACAGAGATGGTTAGCTCGACAGCACTTTATTATAAAAGTGATAAAACTGAAAAAATATTTGAAAAAGGTGATTTGGAAGAGAAAGTTGGAGTTCAAATATTTGGGAGCAATCCTGAGCATTTAGTTCATGCAGGGGAAATTATATCAAATCTTGATTATGTGGAAATATTAGATGTTAATATGGGATGTCCAGCATCAAAAATAATTAAAAATGGAGATGGATCTGCACTAACACTTGATCTTAAAAAAGTTGATGAGATAACTTATAAATTAAGAAGTGTAATAAAGAAACCTTTATCAGTTAAAATAAGGATTGGGTACTATGAAAATAAAATAAATTGTTATGATGTTATAAAGGTACTTGAGCGTAATGAGATTGATTTTATAACTATACATGGTAGATATGCAAAGCAAATGTATAAGGGAAATGCAGATTGGGAAATTATAAAAAAAGCAAATAAGCTTGTTGAAACTCCTATCATTGCAAATGGAGATATATTTAATTATGATGACGGATTTAAAATTTTAGAGCATACGGGATGTAAATTTGCAGCTGTTGCTCGTGGAGCTCATGGAAGGCCTTGGATATTTGAGGATTTAAATGATTATTTAAATTCAAAAATTAAAGGCATAGAGTATATTCCAAAAGTTAGAACGCATGAATTTATTGTTGGGAATTTAATTGAACACTATAATAAGGCTTTAAAGTATGAGGAGGAAAGAGTTGCTGTATTTGAGATGCGTAAACAAATAGGATGGTATGTTAAAGGGCTTTATGGATCAACTGAACTCAAAAGTGAAGTATTTAAAATGACTGATCCAGATAAAATATTAAATTTACTAGAAGAGTATAAGAATATAGCTTGATTACATTGACAGGAAAACTAGTATTATTTATAATTATCAAATAGTTTTTTTATTAGTAATTTTTTATTAAAGGAGAAGATGGAATTTATGAGTGATAAGAAATATTTAATTACTAATGATGGTTTGCGTAAATTAGAGGAAGAACTTGAGTATTTGAAAACTATTAAAAGAAAAGAAGTTACAGAAAAGATTAAGGTTGCTAGGGGATATGGAGATTTAAGTGAGAATTCTGAGTATGACGAGGCGAAAAATGAACAGGCTTTTGTTGAGGGAAGAATTGCTGAAATAGAAAATAAACTTAAAAATATTGAGCTTATAGACGAAAGTGAAATTTCAACGGATGTTGTATCCATTGGATCTGTAGTCACATTATACGATTTTGAATTTGAAGAAGAAGTTACATATACAATAGTTGGATCGGCTGAAACTAATACTTTTGAAAATAAGATATCAAATGAATCTCCTGTTGGATCAGAGATTATAGGGAGAAAAGTAGATGAGGAATTTATAGTTAATACTCCAGGTGGAAATTGCAAATATAAAATTATTAAAATACAGAGGAAGTAGAAAATTTAAGGGGAGTGTTGAAATGGAATTTAATGAACAAGAGCTTATACGTCGCAATAAACTTAGTGATCTTCAAGAAAGAGGAATGGATCCATTTAACGTTTATAAGGTAGATGTTACAGATTATTCTAAGAGCATAATTGATAATTATTCAGATTATGAGGGTAGAGTTGTAAAACTTGCTGGGAGAATTATGACTAAAAGAGGACAAGGAAAAGCAGGATTTATAACTATACAGGATACTTTAGGACAGATTCAAATTTTTGTAAAGATTGATATATTAGGGAAAGAAGTATTAGATAATGTTTTTTCATATGATATAGGTGATATTATATGGGTTGAAGGTGAAGTATTTAAAACTAAAGTTGGAGAAATTACTGTAAGGGTTTCAAAGATTAATTTAATATCAAAATCGTTGAGAGTTCTTCCAGAGAAGTTTCATGGTATAACGGATCCAGATTTAAGATATAGACATAGAGAAATAGATATAATAATGAATAAAGATGTTAAAGATGTTTTTCTAAAAAGAAGCAAAATAATATCTGAGATACGTTCATTTTTAGATAATAGAGGATATTTGGAAGCTGAAACTCCTATACTTTCATTGATTGCAGGTGGTGCTGCAGCACGTCCATTTTTAACTCATCACAATACTTTAAATATGGATATGTATTTGAGGATTGCAACGGAACTTTATTTAAAGAGGCTTATAGTTTCAGGATTTGATAAAGTTTATGAAATGGGAAAGAACTTCAGAAATGAAGGAATTGATATAAAGCATAATCCAGAATTTACTATGATTGAGCTTTATGAAGCGTATTCGGATTATAACGATATGATGAAACTTACAGAGGATTTAATATCTAGCGTATGTTTAAAAGTTTGTGGAAGTATGAAAATTAATTACCAAGGAACAGAGATTGATTTTACTCCCCCATGGAGAAGGATTAGTATGCTTGATGCCGTTTATGAATACTCTGGTGTTGATTTTAATACATTGACGCTTGAAGATTCTTATAATATTGCAAAAGAGCATAATCTTGAATTTAAAAAGAATCTTAAGGATTGTTCAAAAGGTGAAGTTTTGAATGCTATGTTTGAGAAATATGTTGAGGATAATTTAATACAACCTACTTTTATTATTGATTATCCTGTTGAGATATCTCCACTTACAAAGAAGAAAAGGGGAGATGAGAATTTTACAGAGAGATTTGAAGGATTTATATATGGTCGTGAAATATGTAATGCATATTCAGAGCTTAATGATCCTATAGTTCAAAGAGAGAGATTTTCAAAGCAAGAGCTTGATCGTGAACTTGGAGATGACGAAGCTTATTCTATAGATGAGGATTTTATGTATTCTCTTGAATATGGTATGCCGCCAACTGGAGGGCTTGGAATTGGAATTGATAGAATTGTAATGTTCTTGACTAATTCTTATTCGATAAGAGATGTAATATTATTCCCTACAATGAAACCTTTGAAATAATAAATTATAGCTCCTAGAAAGTAAATGACTTTTTAGGGGTTTTTGTTATGTAAAATTGAAAAGTTATAATTTTTATAGTGGATTAATTACGTTTGAAGGGGAAATGAGGAAAATGGAGGATATGAGATTGAGTAAACTTGATAAATTGATAAAAGAATTTTGTCCTGATGGGGTTGAATTTAAAAAAATCGGTGAGGTTGTTGAATTCAGAGCCGGATGGTTATTTCCATCAATCGAACAAGGAAATTTAAATGGATATTATCCATTTTATAAAGTAGCAGATATGAATAATTCACTTATGTATATGGAGACAGCGAATAATTATGTTAGTAGAGAAACCGCAAATAAATTAAAATGCAAGCCAGCACCTAAAGGAACAATCATATTTCCAAAAGTTGGTGCAACGATGGTTACAAATAAGAAAAGGATACTATCAAAAGAATCTTGTTATGATAATAATATTATGGGAATTATAGCAAAAAAAATTAATTCTTCATTTCTATTTTATTTTCTAAGTGGTATTTCTTTAATGGACTTTGCTAATGGGAGTGGTGCTGTTCCATCGCTTGACAAAAAAAGATTTGAGAATTATTTGATCCCAATTCCACCCCTAGAAGTGCAAAAAGAGATTGTACATATTTTAGATTCGTTTACAAATATTACTACAGAACTTATAGAAAATCTTAAGACTGAGCTTACAGCAAGAAGAAAACAGTATGAGTATTATAGAGATAAGTTGCTTACGTTTGGTGATGGAGTTGAGTGGAGAGAGCTTGGAGAAATTGGGAAAGTAAAAATGTGTAAACGTATTTTAAAAGAACAAACAAGTACTATTGGAGATGTACCATTTTATAAAATAGGTACTTTTGGAAAACAAGCAGATGCATATATTTCAAAAGATTTATTTGAAAAATATATATCAATTTTCCCATATCCTAAGAAAGGAGATATTTTAATTTCTTGTTCAGGTACTATAGGTAAAAGTGTTGAGTTTGATGGTAAACCATCGTATTTTCAAGATTCAAATATTGTTTGGCTTGAGCATGATAATTCAAAAGTTATTAATAAGTATTTATGGCATTATTATCAAAAAAAACCTTGGAAAATATCAACAGGTGGAACAATTGCAAGACTTTACAATGATAACATATTAAAAACAAAAATCCCAATCCCACCACTCAAAGAACAACAAAGAATAGTTTCAATCCTTGATAGATTTGATAAGCTTTGTAACGATTTAACTGAGGGACTCCCTGCAGAAATTTCCGCAAGACAAAAACAATACGAATACTATAGGGACAAGCTACTTACTTTTAAAAGTATTTCATAAGTTATAAAACTAAAAAGGATAGTATATTTCATACTATCCTTCTGTTTATTTGGTTACTATTTTTAGATCTGCAGCAATTTCTTTATCAACGCTTTCTTTGTTGTATATTTTATCTGCGATTTGTATTCCAAGTTCTCCTATTAAATTTGGCTGTTGTGCAACTGTTGCTTGCATTTCATTACTTTCAATAGCTTCTAGAGCATCATCTCCTCCATCAAAACCTATAACAACAGCATCTATATTATTTGCTCTTATTGCTTTTGCAGCACCAAGTGCCATTTCATCATTATGAGCAAATACAACTTGAATATCTTTGTTGCCTTGTATTATATTTTCCATAACAGAAAGCCCTTTTTGTCTATCGAAATCTGCTGCTTGACTTGATATAAATTTTACATTTGATTTATCATCTAATACACTATGAAAACCATTACCTCTATCTCTCGTCGCTGATGCTCCCGGAATACCTTGAATTTCTACTATATTTATATTTTGGTTACCAAATTTTTCTAGAACAAATTCTCCAGCCATTGCCCCACCTTTAATGTTATCGGAAGCTATGTGTGTTGTTATTTTACCGCCATTTGATTGCCTATCTAAGGTTATTACTGGAATGTTACTTTGATTTGCAACTTCGATAGCTTTAATAACTGCATCACTATCAGTTGGGTTTATTAATAAGGCTTCAACATTTAGTTGAATTAAATCTTCAATATTTGACCTCTCTTTTACTGGATCGTTTTGAGAATCTAGAACGATTAATTTATATCCAAGTTCGTTTGCTTTCTTCTCAGCTCCATCTTTCATGCTTACAAAGAAAGGATTGTTTAATGTTGATAATACTAATCCTATTTTCCTGACATCTGTTTTTCTTGAGCAACTCACAAAAATTCCAATCATTAAAAAAGCTATTAAACTTAAAGATAATATTTTTTTAAAAGATCTCATATTATCTCCTCCTTACTTTGAAATCATGCTTTCTTTCTACTTTTTTTGTCTAATAATACAGCTATTAAAATAACCAAACCTTTTACGATTGATTGGTAGAATGGAGATACGTTCATTAGGTTTAATCCGTTGTTTAATACTCCAATGATAAGAGCACCTATGATAGTACCGGTGATTTTTCCTTCTCCACCAGATAATGATGTACCACCAATAACAACAGCAGCTATTGCATCTAGCTCAAAACTTGTCCCAGCATTTGGGGAAGCAGAACCTATTCTACTAGTAATTATAATTCCTGCGATTGATGAAGCGAAACCAGATATAACATAAACAAGAGTTTTAATTCTATTTGTGTTTATTCCTGAAAGTTTTGCTGAATCTTCATTTCCACCTAGAGCATATAAATATCTTCCAAATCTTGTTTGAGTTAGGAGATATACTGATATGATAAAAACTACTATGGTGATAATTAGGGGAATAGGAATTATCCCTATTTTTCCATTACCAATTTTTACGAAAGCCTCTGACAATTTTGATATTGGAGTACCGTTTGTAAATACTAGAGTTGCTCCTCTAAATATTGTCATGGTTGCAAGTGTTACGATAAATGCTTGTAATTTACCTTTTGATATTAACACACCATTAATTAATCCGATTATTATACCTGTTATAGATGCAACTAAAATTGCTAAGGGAATATTATTTGTTGATTTTAGTATAGATGCTGCTAAAGCACCGCTTATTGCAACGGTTGATCCAACAGATAAGTCTATGCCTCCAGTTAAAATAACAAATGTCATACCGATTGCAATTATTGCATTTGTTGAAACCTGAGTAAAAATATTTGTTATGTTAGATAAGGTCATGAATGCGGGTGATACTATAGTTATTACAATGCATAAAATAATTAAGCCTATAAGAGACTTATATTTATCTAGCATTTCTTTAAAATTATTGTTCATTTTTAATTCCTCCAAATATTAATTAATGCCAACTGATAATTTCATAATTTTTTCTTGAGTTGCTTCTTTACGACTTAATTCACCCGTAATTTTACCTTCACTCATTACTAGAATTCTATCACTTATACCTAAGACTTCAGGTAAGTCTGAAGAAATCATTATTATAGCTTTACCGGATTCTTTAAGCTCATTTAATAATTCGTATATTTCTCTCTTAGCTCCTACGTCTATTCCTCTTGTTGGTTCATCTATTATAAGAATATCTGGCGATAGAAGAAGCCATTTAGCGAGTATTACTTTTTGTTGATTACCCCCACTTAAATTTTTGATTAATTGATCTTTATTTGGGGTTTTAATATTGAGTTTCTTTATATAGAAGTCGATATCTTTTTTTGCTCTTGTCTTGTTTATAATTTTAAGGGTATTTTCGTACTTAGATAAATTTGATAGTATCATGTTATCTCCGACAGATAATCCAAGTACACATCCTTCTTTCTTTCTATCTTCTGATAAATAGCAGATACCATTATTAATGGCTTGTTGAATATTTTTGATATTTATTTCTTTGTTTTTTAACTTAATAGTTCCATTTTCTTTTTTGTAATACCCAAATATAGTTTTTGCAAGCTCAGTTCTTCCAGCCCCCATAAGCCCAGCAATACCAACTATTTCTCCTTCTTTAACATTAAAAGATACATTGTTAACTCCAGATTTTGAGGTTAAGTTTGAAACCTCAAGTAATACATTTCCTTTTTTTGTTTCTCTGTATGGAAATTGATCTTCGATTGTTCTCCCAACCATCATTGAAATTAATTTATTGTTGTCAATATCTTTTATCATGGCATTTCCAACATATTTTCCATCTCTTAAAACCTCAACTCTATCACATATTGAAAATATTTCTTCCATCCTGTGCGATATATAAATGATTGCTATGCCTTTCTTTTTTAAATTTTCTATAACCTTAAATAGATTTTCAGTTTCGACTTTTGTTAAAGCAGTTGTTGGTTCATCCATTATTATAATTCTTGCGTTTTTAGTTAAAGCTTTTGAAATTTCAACCATTTGTTTTTCTCCAACAGTTATACTGCTTATTAATCTATCTGGATGTAAATTACATCCTATTTGATTTAGGAATAGCGTGCTTCTTTCTTTAAGTAGTTTTTTATTTATATTTCTTGAGTATTTATTGAATTTTTCATTACCAAGGAAAATGTTTTCAGCTATGGTTAAATTATTAATAAGACTCATTTCTTGATGTATTATTGTTACACCATGTTCTTCAGCAGACTTTATATTTTTTATTTGAACTTCTTCACCTTCGATAAAAATTTTCCCTTCATCTTTTTGATATACTCCACTTAATATTTTCATTAATGTTGACTTTCCAGCACCATTTTCTCCCATTAGGGCGGTTACTTCTCCTTTATAGGCGGTTATGTTTATGTTGTCTAGTGCCTTTACTTGAGGAAATATTTTAGAAACACCTTCCATTTTTAGCATTGGGGTTCTTGTATTCATATCAAAACCTTCCTTATTTTTTAATTAAAATACAACTCCTGATTTTAAAATTATATTTGCATATGGTGTTTGTTCTCCTGTCCTTATTATGGCTTTGCATTCTTTCAAATTCATTTTAAAATTTTCATGAGATACAAATGTTATTTTGACATCTCCAACTAAATTTTCAATTTCGCTGAATATATAAGGGCTTACATCTTTTGTTTCTTTAGCTATTATAATTTCTTCTACTTTTAATTCTGTAAGAGTAACTTTTAATGTATCTAGAAAACTTGGAATACCTTTAGTTAACGCTAAATCTATTCTTTTACTTTCTTTTGGAATAGGTAATCCACAATCACCTATAGCAATCATGTCTGTATGCCCCATTTTTGAAATTACTGAACTTATTTTACTATTTAACAAGCATGTTTTTTTCATAAATCAATTCTCCTTATAAATCTTTTTTATTTCTTCAAGATAAGGTATGGATGGTTGAGCACCTTTTCTTTGAACAGTTATAGAAGATACTTTATTCCCAAAACTTACAGCATCTTTTAATGTTTCTCGATTTAGATTTTTAAAATTTAATTTTGAGGATAAAGCGCCTATAAAACTATCACCAGCTGCGGTTGTATCTACTGCATTTACTTTAAACGCATGTACTAGTTCATGGAAATTTCTTCCTACAATTAGAGCTCCCTTTTCCCCAAGGGTAATTACTGAAAATTTAACACCTTTATTTAAGAAAAATTCTCCTGCTTTCTTTGCATCATCAATAGAATTTATTTTAATTCCTGTTAAAATTTCAGCTTCTGTTTCGTTTGGTATTATGATATCTGTTAACTTTAAAAGTTTTTCATCTATTTTTTTTGCTGGTGCTGGGTTTAATATAGTTGTTTTATTAAACTCCTTAGCTTTTTGAAATGATTTTAAAGTCATATTTTCATTTGTTTCAAATTGTGCTATTAGTATATCTGAGTTTATAATTTTTGAAATTGAGTTATCAATCTCTTTATCAGTAATGTTCATATTTGAACCAGGAACAACTACTATTGAATTATTTCCATTTTTATTTACCATGATTAAAGCAAGTCCAGTTGGATCTTGGTCATCTTTAAAAATACAAGTTACATCTATGTTTTCTTCTTTAAGCTTTTCTCTTAGTATCTTACCATTTTCATCTTTTCCTATTTTAGCTATCATGGATACATCAGCGCCGCATCTTTTAGCAGCAATAGCCTGATTTGCTCCCTTACCACCAGCTATTTTTTCATATGATTTGGATAGTATAGTTTCTCCAACCTTTGGTATATCGTTAATTTTCAAAACTAGGTCCATGTTTAAACTTCCAATAACACATATTTTATTCATAAAAATCACATCCTCAATATAATAATAGCTTTTTGAAAAGGTATTGTAAAAGTTTTTTAACAACCATTTAATTTGTTTAAAATATGTTTAATTGAGCATAATAAATATTAATTTTTAAGAGATTTAATTTTATGGGGTATATGGTTATGAAAAAATGCATGTGTTGTCTTAAAGAAACTGAAACATATGTTGTGAGAAATGATTCTAATAATAGTGATTTGGTTCTTTGCAGAGATTGTGAGTTATTATTTTTTAGTGAGTTATCAGAGGTGCAAGTAGATATAATATACCCAAATGAAATAAAAAGAGAGCTTGATAAAAAAGTCATAGGACAGGATTATGCAAAGAAGGTATTGTCTTTTGAAATATATAGGCACATACTTAGAATCAAAAATTCAAATATAATAAATTTAAATAAGGGAAATATCATGCTTATAGGTCCGAGTGGTAGTGGTAAGACTCTCCTTATTAAAAGTTTATCTGAAATAGTTAAGCTTCCATTTGTTGAAGTTGATATTACAGCTTATACTCAAGTTGGATATGTGGGATTAAATGTATACGATATTATAAAAAGTTTACTTAAAGAGGCTAATGGTGATGTTAAACGTGCAGAATATGGAATTGTATTTATAGATGAGATAGATAAAATATCGAAAAGCTCTCAAAATGGGGAAGCGAGAGATGTGTCTGGGGAAGGAGTTCAGCAAAACCTTTTAAAGATGCTCGAGGGTACTATAGTTCGGGTACAAACGGATGATAATGAAACAATAGAGGTAGATACAAAAAATATTCTTTTTATAGGTGGAGGAGCATTTACAGGTATTGAGAGATATGTGAGAGAGAGAAGTTTTAAGAAAATATTTGGTTTTAAGGAAAATGTTAATTATAATTATGATTCACAAAATGATGATTTAAGGCGTCATGTTAAACTTGAAGATGTTATTAATTATGGAATACTTAGTGAATTTATAGGAAGATTTCCATTAATCGTGTGTTTAAATGCACTAACTAAAGAAAATTTAACAACTATAACAGAAAAAGAACTTGAACGGGAAGTTGTGAATTATTTTAGTTTAATGGGCAAATCCATAAAGATAAAAAGGAAAATAGTTGAAGATATTGTAAAGAGGTGTTTGAATCATCCTCTTGGAGCTAGAGCTATAAGAACAACTATACATGAAATGTTTAAAGATAATTTATATGATTTAGCTGTAAGAAAGGATAAACAGATAGAATTATAGATTATGATTTTTGGGTATATTTTTTGATTTATATTTTTTAATTTATATATTTTTGTTATAATAAAAAAATATGCTTATTATTGGAGGAAGATATGGACGTTTCAATGGAAAAAATTCTATCATTATGTAAAAATAGAGGATTTATATTTCAGGGTTCTGAGATATATGGAGGACTTGCAAATTCTTGGGATTATGGTCCTCTTGGAGTTGAGATTAAAAATAATTTGAAGAAGGCTTGGTGGAAAAGATTTGTATATGAAAGTTCATATAATGTTGGGCTCGATTCTGCTATCTTAATGAATAGAGAAGTTTGGGTAGCATCTGGTCATATTGGAGGATTCTCAGATCCTTTAATGGATTGTAAGGAATGTAAAAGTAGGTTTAGAGCAGATAAATTAATAGAGGATCATTTTATAGAGAGTGGACGTGAAATTCTTGGGCTTGATGGATATTCTAGGGAAGAGCTTAAGAGAATTATAGATGATGAAAATATAGTTTGTCCTAAGTGTGGTGAGAAAAACTATACAGATATAAGAAGTTTTAATCTTATGTTTAAAACGTTTCAAGGTGTTACTGAGGATAGTAAATCCGAGATTTATTTAAGACCTGAAACAGCTCAAGGTATATTTGTTAATTTTAAAAATGTTCTTAGAAGTTCAAGAAAAAAACTTCCATTTGGTATAGCTCAAATTGGTAAAAGTTTTAGAAATGAAATAACTCCTGGTAACTTTATATTTAGGACTAGAGAGTTTGAGCAAATGGAATTAGAGTTTTTCTGCAAGCCTGGGGAAGATTTGAAATGGTTTGAGTATTGGAAAGAATATTCTTTAAAATTTTTGATGGACCTTGGTATAAAAGAGGAGAATTTAAGAATTAGAGATCATTCTAAAGAGGAATTATCATTCTATTCAAATGCAACTAGTGATATTGAGTTTAAGTTTCCTTTTGGATTTGGTGAACTTTGGGGAATTGCTGATAGAACTGACTATGATTTAAAAGCTCATATGAATCATTCATCTGAAGAACTTGTGTATTTTGATCAAGAATTGAATGAAAAATATATTCCTTATTGTATAGAGCCATCTCTTGGTGTTGATAGATTACTTTTAAGTGTATTATGCAATGCATATGATGAGGAAGAAATAAAAGAGTGTGATACTCGAATTGTATTAAGGCTTCACCCAGCAGTAGCGCCTATAAAAATCGGGGTGTTTCCATTATCTAAAAAATTGTCTGATAAGGCTATGGGTGTTTATGATAAATTAAGTAAAAAATACAATTGTGAATATGATGAATCTGGAGCTATAGGTAAAAGATATAGAAGACAGGATGAAATAGGAACTCCTTATTGTGTGACTATTGACTTTGATTCATTGGAAGATAATAGTGTAACTATTAGAGATAGGGATAGTATGGAGCAAACTAGGATTAGTATAGAGTATCTAGATGAGTATTTCAGTTCTAAATTTGAATTTTGATGAAAAAGTTAAAAGCTAGTAAATTTTTATTTACTAGCTTTTATTGTTTGAATAATTTTTTTAAATTTATCCCCACGATCCTCAAAATTTTTGAACATATCAAAACTTGCTGAAGCTGGTGATAAAAGTATAATATCATTTTCCTCAGCATTTTTGTATGCATGAATCACAAGTTTATTAAAATTGTCAAAAGTCAATATTTCTATATCAGAAGAGTATTTTCTAAAGATATCGTGTATTTTTTGTTTAGTAGCTCCTATTAAATATAGTTTTTTGATTTTATCATGAGCATTTAACAATGGTGCATATGAAATATTTTTATCGTATCCACCTGCAATCAATATAATTTTTTTATCGAAGCAGGATAAAGTCGCAAGAGTCCTTGTAGGAGTTGATGCTATTGAGTCATTATAAAAATGTATGTTATTTATTGTATCTACAAATTCATTTCTATGTTTTACACCACTGAACTCTTTTGCAATATTTTTAATAGTTGAGTAAGATGTATCTGGTATTGTTGCGAGTATTGCAGCAGCAAAGTTGAGCATATTGTGAACACCTTTAATTTTGAGATCATCTTTATGAAATATTCTTTGGTTTAATACATATAGTTCATCATTTTTCAAATAGGCACCGTTTTTTATAACATCTTCATCGCAAGTATGATCAAGAGAGAATTTTCTACATCTTCCATTTAATTCTTTTTCAAATGAATTGGTAATAGAACAATCTCTATTTAATATTGTAATACTATTATCATTTTGGAATTTAAATATGTTCTTTTTACAATTGATGTATTCATCCATATCTTTATGATAATCCAAATGATTCGGTGATATATTTGTTATTATAGATACATCAGGAGAGAGAGTTACGTTCATTAATTGGAAACTAGATAACTCTAATACAACTTTATCCTCTTCATGCATTTCTTCAATCTTGCTAAATAAAGGGAATCCTATATTTCCACCAATCCATGTTTTGTGTCCTGAATTTTTTAGTAAATTATATAAAATACTAGTAGTTGTGGTTTTCCCATCACTTCCCGTTATTCCATATATTTTTGATGGACAATACCTAAGAAGTTCTTCTATTTCAGAAGTTATTATAGAACCATTTTTTCTAGCATTTTCAAATTCTAAAATATCGGATCTTATAGAAGGTGTTTTAAATATATAATCAAAATTATTAATGTAATTTAGATAGTTTTTTCCAAATACAAATTTAATGTTCAATTTATTGAATGATTTTATCTCAGAATTTGAAAAATTTTCAATTTCTTTTCTATCAAATAGAGTGATTTTGCAACCTAATTTAGATAAGAAATTTATTAATGGAATATTGCTTATACCTAATCCAACGATTGCAACATGTTTATTTTTAATGTTAGTTTTGAAGTTTTTAAAATCCTGTCTCATATATCCTCCGACAAAATAATGCAAGAGATAACGATATTATATTACAAAATTATTTAAATGGGTATATAAAAAAGTAGATATTTTTAATATCTACTTTAATTTTGACACGCTTTATACTACGATGCTTTGTAGTATTTCGATAGTTGAATTATTAGTGTTAATTCTCGCACGTGCTCCTATTGGTATTGTTAATCTTGGTGATCCGTGTCCTGCACATAGATTATATATACAAGGTTTGTTAAATAAACGTAGTTTATCAAGTAAAACCTCTTCAATATTTACATTGTTATCATCTTTACACTCAGTAAATTGACCTAGTATTATTCCAGAACATTTTTGAATCTTTCCAGTTAAATAAAGATGGTGTAGCATTCTATCTACTTTATAAGGGGATTCATTCACTTCTTCTAAAAATAATATATTATTTTTAAATGGTATTTCATATTTAGTTGATATTGTAGAACATATAAGAGATAGGTTGCCTCCAACTATATTTCCAACTGTTATGTTCTTAAGAGATGAAAATGATTTAAGAGGAATATTTTCTGGGTTTTTTATAAAATAGTTACTTCTCGGGATTGAAATAGAGTTTATTAAACTATCACGGGAGTACTCGTTTGTTAAATCTGATGTTAACATAGGTGAATGAAATGTAATTATATTAAATTTCTTAAAGATATAGTTTAGAATTGGTGTAATATCACTAAACCCCATGAAAATTTTAGGATTTTTTTTAAATAAGGACCATTTAATAATATCCATAATACGAAGTGAGCCATAACCACCTCTTAAGCACATTATTGCTTTACTTTCTTTATCTTTTAGAGCATTATTGAAGTCTTCAGCTCTGTGGATATCTAATCCTGCTAGATATCCGGTATCATCGTACAAGTGATTATATGTTTTATAACAGAAATTTAGGGATTTAAGTGAATTAAGAGCGTTTTCGATAGTTTCCTTTGAAGATGGAGAGGAAGGAGATATAATAGATATTTTATCTCCAAATATTAACTTTTTGCAGGCGATAGCCATTATGACCTCCAATTTAAAAACTGAAATTTATTAATAGATATATTTAATTAAATATTAAAACATACCTTTTTTATAAAGAATTATAGCAATTATTGATGATAATACTGTTGCTATAATTAAGAGTATTAAAAAACCAAATGGATTATCTGAAAAAGGGAGATGAACATTTGAACCCCACATGGTAAAGATTATGGACGGAACTGAGATAACTATGGTCATAGATGCAAGAAACTTCATAACCATGTTCAAGTTGTTAGATATAAGTGCAGCGAAGAATTCTAAAAGACTTGATAAAACGCTTGCATATATATGAGCCATTTCTATGGCTTGTTTATTATCGATAATAACATCTTCTAGAAGATGTTTATCCTCTTCGTATTTTTGTATAAAATCATATTTAAGTAGTTTTTCTAAGGTCATTTCATTAGATTTTAGAGATGTTGAAAAATACACAAGAGATTTTTCGAGTGATAACAATTGTATGAGTTCTTTGTTTTTCATTGATTTGTGTATTCTGTTGTGAATGAATTGACTTTTTTTATCTATTTGTCTTAGGTAAAGTAAGAAATAAGTTGTTATTTTGTTTAATATTTGGAGCGTGAATCTAGATCTCTTATTTGTGTAAAATGTTTTAATTTTACCATCTATGAAATCGGATATAACCTTATTTTTTTTAATAGATATAGTTACTATGTAGTTATCATTTGAGATTATACCTAGAGGATATGTTCCATAAGTTAGAGAGTTTTCTTCTATGCTAGTAAATGGTACATCTACTATTATTAAAATATTTGATCCTTCAACATCTATCCTTGAAGTTTCTTCTTCATCGAGGGCAGCATTTAAGAGATCAAGAGATATATCTGTTTTTTTTGATAAAAATAGCAATTCTTGTTCAGAAGGTTGAACTATATTAATCCAGCATCCAGATTCAATGTTATCAATTCTTTCAAGAATATTATTTGAAGTTTTATATATACAAATCATTTAAAATCCCCTAGAATAAAAAATTTAAGATATAAAGAAGTATACCAAATAACAATAATTTTTAAAATAGGAGAATTGTGTGGGAGAAATAATTAAATCTATAGAGAAGTATTTGATGGATGATTATTCATTTTTTACTACGCCCGGTCATAAGCAGGGGAAAGGTTATTCTAACATAGAGAATTTATTTAGATATGATTTAACAGAGATTGATGGACTTGATAATATACATGATCCTTACGAATGTATAAAGGATTCATTAAATAAATTAAGTGAATTTTATGAAAGTACGAAGTCTTATTATTTGGTTAATGGATCAACAAGTGGAATACATATTATGTTTTTTAGTTGCTTTAATGAAGGAGATACAGTTTTGGTTGAGAGGGGTTGTCATAAGAGTATTATAAATGCCATTGTTCTAAGAAAGCTTAAAGTTTTGTATATAGACAGGGACAAATATAATGTGGATTTATTGTTACCTGATAAATTTTCATTTATAGATTATAATAGTAAAGATATAATTTTTAATGATATACTTAAAATTGTTGAAAATAATAAAGAAATAAAAGGTGTTATTCTAACTAATCCAAATTATTATGGTATATATATAGATCAAAAAAAGATTTACTCTTATTTAAGAAGTAAAAATATTTTATTTTTGATTGATGGAGCACATGGAGCACATATAAAAGCATTTAATAAAAGTATTAGTTGTGTAAATAAATTTTGTGATATAAGTGTTATGAGCGCACATAAAACACTTGCGTCACTTACTCAAGGAGCATATTTACACGTAAATAAATCAAGTATGGTAGGAAAAGTAGATGAATATTTTTCTATATTTATGACTACTAGCCCATCTTATATTATATTAATGTCTTTAGAAAAAGGTTTATATGATTGTGTAAAGTATAAGGATGTATCACAGAATTACATTGATGAATGCAATGATTTTAGGAAACTTATAATTGACTCTGATATAATAGGAGTAGATAATGATTGGATAAAGACTAAAAGTAATAATAATTTTTGTTATGATAATTCAAGATTATGTTTAATGTTTAGGTATGGTAATGTACATGCCATGGATTTATATAATCATTTATTAAGAAATAAAATCGTATGTGAGATGACTTATTTTAATGGTATTGTATTAATTCCAAGTTATTGTAACCCTCAAAATGATTTCCAAAAATTATATTTAAACATTAGGAATTTTAAAGAGATTAAATATATAAATAAAATATTTGAAATATTTCCTAAAATTTATGATTTAGATAATACAAAAGCATTTGAGCCTTACGAAGTATTATATAAACCATATGAATTTTTAGAGATTAAAAAATGTGTTAATAGAATTATATTTAATGACATATTTCTGTATCCTCCTGGAACTCCTATAGTTGTAAGAGGAGAATACATACAAGAAAAACATGTAGAAATTATTTTTGAGTATTTAAAATTAAACTATAGAGTGAATGGTGTATTTAATAGGAAATATTTAAAAGTATTAGAGGAGAATAATTAAATAAATGATAATAGTATTTGAAGGACTTGATGGTAGTGGCAAGGAAACCCAAACAAAGTTAATAGAGAAGAGATTGAATGATATAGGAATAAAAACTGTAAGGATAGGATTTCCAAATTATAGCAATAAATATTCGATATTCGTTAAAGAATATTTAAATGGTAATTTTGGTAGCGATTTAAATCCTTATTTAATTTCTACATTTTTTGGTTTGGATAGATTTGGGGTATATAAGAATGAAATGATTAGATACATAAGGCAGGGTTATATTATAGTATGCGATAGATATATATATTCAAATTTAATATATCAGGGAAGTTTTATAAGTGATGTGGAAGATAGGAACAAATTTTTTGAATGGGTATTGGATTTTGAATATGGTATATGTGGATTACCTAAAGAAGACATGACGTTTTTTATGGATTTATCTATAGATATAAATTTGGATATAATAAAGAAAAGATGCAATAAAGATATTTATGAAAAAGATTATGATTTTATGATTAAGTGTTATGAAACTGCTAAACATTTGCGGGATAGGTACAATTTTATAAATATAAAGTGTGATGATGGTGAAAACTTATTTTCAATATTAGATATAAATGAAAGTATATACAATAGAATTTTAGATAAGATTAAGCGTAAGGATTAAATGTTATTATGGAAATATTAGACAAGATCTTTAAGAATTTAAGCTTATCACAATCTTACATTTTTTTGTGCGATAATTTAGAGTTTATAGACAAAATTTCTTTAGAATTTGCATATAAAATTGTTGGAAGTAGAACAAATGTCATAGGTGATAGTGTAGTATTTTTTAAGAATTATAATAAATCGATTACTATAAATGATGTTAGATTAATTAAATCTGAGATAATGAAGAAACCTATTTATTGTGAAAATAAAGTAGTATTAATAAGCAATTCTGATAAGATGACTATAGAATCACAGAATGCTATTTTGAAAACACTGGAAGATCATAATAAAAATATATTTATAGTATTAATGATTACTGATATGAAAAAAATTTTAAATACAATAATTTCTAGGTGTGTAGTTGTAAACTTCAATTCTATTTTAAAGTACGATTATCATAATATCAGTAGAATATATAACAATAAAGATTCTGAAAAAATATATGAACTTATAATAAATGCATTAATTAATTTTAAAATATGTAAATTCAGCGATTTTAATGAAAATATAATTAATTTAGCTACATATAAGGATAAATTAGATATAATAATAGATATGATATACATGTTTATTAGGGATATATATATATATATTAAGACAAAAAATGGTGACATGATATCCAATATTAAGTTTTTACCATATATAGTAGAACTTGATAGATTTTTGAAAAATTTCAATATAGAAGAGGCTGTTTATGATTTGGGAAAATTTAAAAATAGAGTTAAATTAAATATTAATTTTGAATTAAGTTTTAGAGTCTTTATATTTGGAATTGGAGGAAACATATGAGATGTGTAATAGGTGCAAGATTTAAGAAGGTAGGAAAAATATATTATTTTTCTTGTGAAGAATTTGAGGTAAATGTTGGAGACTATATTATTGTAGAAACATCAAGAGGTATTGAATATGGAAAATGTGTTATAGGAATGAAAGATGTTGATGATAACACTTTAAGTAATCCTTTAAAAAAATGTATAAGGATTGCTACGGAAGAAGATAAAAAGATTTATCACGAAAATAAAAAAAAGGGGAAAGAAGCTTTTGATATAGCTAACAAAAAAATAAGAGAACTAGACTTAAAAATGAATTTGGTTGAAGTTGAATATACATTTGATAATAATAAGATAATTTTTTATTTTATTGCCGATGGAAGAGTTGATTTTAGAAATTTAGTTAAAAATCTTGCTTCAATTTTTAAAGTTAGAATAGAGTTAAGACAAATTGGAGTGAGAGATGAAGCAAAGAGTGTTGGTGGGATAGGAACTTGTGGGAGAACTTTATGTTGTTCGACTTTTCTTGGTGATTTTACATCTGTTTCTATAAAAATGGCAAAAGAACAAGATTTATCGTTGAATCCAAGTAAGATATCTGGAATGTGTGGTAGACTTATGTGTTGTTTGAAATATGAGCAGGATACATATGATTATATAAAAAATAAAATGCCTAGGATTGGATATATAGTCGATACCAAATTTGGTAGGGCTGAAGTAATTGGATTAAGTATATTGAAAGAAAGAGTTAAAGTTAGAATTATGCTTAATCAATATGAAGAAGTTATAAGAGATATAGAGATAAATGATATAACAGCATATATTTCTAAAAATAATGAATTTGACAATAATACTGCAACTTATTTTATAAATGATATTTTGTAAAAAGGTTAAAATTGATTAAAAAATATTTTATTAGTAATTAAAATGTAGTATTATAATTACATGCATAAATAAAATTCATATTATATATGTATGTGTAATTTTTGGAGGTATTTTTTATGGCTTTTAATATTAGTGATGAATGCATAGGATGTGGAGCCTGTGCGGCGGATTGTCCTGTTATGTGCATATCTCAAAAAGATGATGGGAGATATAAGATAAATCCAGAAGAATGCATAGATTGCGGAACATGTGCAGGAATATGTCCTGTTAGTGCTATAAGTCAAGAATAATAAAAATAACAGAGGAAATTACCCTCTGTTATTTTTTTAAAATTGGTAAATATGTTAAAATGTGATTAAATAAACTATATATTGATAATATAAAAATAAAGTTAAGAGTATGTTTTAGAGGTGATATTTTGGAAAAATGTGAAAGGTGTAATAAATATAAAGCAAATGTTCACATAATTAAAGTTTTTGATGGTATAAAAAAAGAGCTTAATATATGTGAAAAATGTGCAAAAGAGCTTGGGGAATTTAATTTAAATTATATGGTAAATGCAGAAGATGCATTTTCTTTAAATATTTTGGGGGGGCTGATAGAATATTTTAATAACAATCAGCAATCATCAGTAATAAAAATAAATGATTCGAAATGCATTAAGTGCGGTACAACTTATGCTGAATTTAAAAACAGCGGTTTATTAGGGTGTGACGAATGTTATAATCAGTTTATAAAAATATTAACTATTTTTATAAAAAGAGTACAAAATAGTTCGGAGCATATTGGTAAGGTGCCGTCTAGATGTGGTTATGATGTGATTATTAAAAGAGAATTGATTATTTTAAAAGATAAATTACAAAAAGCTATTTTATCAGAGGAGTATGAAAAGGCTGC
Source organism: Candidatus Arthromitus sp. SFB-rat-Yit (assembly GCF_000283555.1). Taxonomy (NCBI): domain Bacteria; kingdom Bacillati; phylum Bacillota; class Clostridia; order Eubacteriales; family Clostridiaceae; genus Candidatus Neoarthromitus; species Candidatus Arthromitus sp. SFB-rat-Yit. The sequence goes on along the minus strand of NC_016012.1, from coordinate 1,418,143 downwards.
AGAATTGAGAGATGCTATAAAAAAATTAGAAAATAAAACTAAGGAGGATAAGTAAGATGTTATCTAATTGGATTAACTTGTCTTCAAATAATTCTAATAATTTTATCCTAAGTAGCAGGGTAAGATTAGCTAGGAATTTAAAAGGTGTAAATTTTCCACATAAACTAGATGATAACAGTGCTATTGATGTAATAGATAAGATTGAAAATGGACTAACTGGATATAGATATAAATTTAAGAAAATAAAATTAAATGATCAAGGTAAAATAGCTAATAACGTATTACTTGAAAAACATTTAATAAGTAATGATTTAATTAAATTTTCTACTAAAAGTGCATGTTTTATAAATGAAGATCAAACTATTAGTATAATGGTTAATGAGGAAGATCATTTAAGGATGCAGTTTTTTAATTCTGGATATAATCTTAAAGAGGCATTTGATGAAGCGATGGAATTAGATGATTTTATAGAGAGAAAATTAGATTATGCTTTCGATGAAAAAATAGGATATTTAACCACGTGTCCGACTAATTTAGGTACTGGTATGAGAACTTCAGTTATGATGCATTTACCTGCACTTTCTATGACTGATCAAATATCAAAAGTATATAAAGCTTTAACTCAAATTGGTATGACTATAAGAGGACTTTATGGAGAAGGGAGTAAGATAGATGGCAATATATTTCAGATATCGAATCAAATAACATTAGGTGTAAGCGAAAAAGATATATTAAACAATTTGCATGCTATAGTTAATGAGTTAATAGATAAGGAGCGTAATGTAAGAAAGTCATTATTTGATGATTTTGGAATTGAGATAAAAGACAAAATATTTAGAAGTGTTGGTATATTGGGTAATTGTTATTCTATAACATCTAAGGAAGCTTTAGAATATTTGTCATATATAAGGCTTGGTATTGAGGAAGGTATATTAGAAACTGATATTTGTATGAATGGGATACTTATAGGATGTCAACCAGCATCTTTACAATTAAATATAAGTAATAAGATGAATTCTAAAGAAAGGGATATTGAGAGAGCTAAATTCTTGAGAAATTCTATTAAAAATATAAAGATAATAGATAAAAATTAAAAAAGGTGGTAATCTGATGTTTGAAAAATTAACTGAAAGGGCTAGAAAGGTTATAAGCTATTCGGGTGATGATGCACTAAAGTTGGGTCATGGATTTATAGGAACAGAACATATATTACTTGGTTTACTAAGAGAGGATGGACCTGCACAGAAAATTTTAAATTCTTTTGATGTATATTATGATGATATATTTAAGGAAATTAGAACTATTTTATCTCCAGGAGAGATAGAAATAAAAAATAGTGAGATACCATTAACACCTAGGACTAAAAAGGTTATAGAGAGCAGTATAGATGAGGCTAAGAAATTAGGGCATAATCATGTATCTCCTGAACATATACTACTATCTATTATAAATGAAACTGACGGAGTTGCTTATAAGATACTAGATAAAAAAGGTGTGTCCATAGTAAAAATATGGAACCAAACTATAAATGCCCTTAATGTTACAATTGATATACAAAATCCACACGAAAAAGAACAACAACTTAAAAATTTACCGACACCTGTATTGGATCAGCATGGCAGAGATCTTACAAAATTGGCTAATGAAGGGAAATTAGATCCTGTTATAGGAAGAGATATAGAAACACAAAGAGTTCTTGAAATATTGTGTAGAAGAATAAAAAATAATCCATGTTTAATAGGTGATCCGGGAGTTGGTAAAACAGCTATTATCGAGGGGTTAGCACAAAAAATAACAGAAGGTAATATACCGGAGATATTGAAAAATAAACGTGTTGTGACCTTAGATTTATCTTCTTTGATTGCTGGAACAAAATACAGAGGAGAATTTGAGGAAAGATTAAAGAAAATAATGGAAGAGATAAAAAAATCCAAAAATATAATTTTGTTTATAGATGAGATACATACAATAATTGGTGCTGGTGGAGCCGAGGGAGCTATAGATGCATCTAATATATTAAAACCAGCCTTAGCTAGAGGAGAAATACAGTGTATAGGAGCCACAACTATTGATGAATATAGAAAATATATAGAAAAAGATACGGCTTTAGAACGAAGATTTCAACCCATATTTGTTGGAGAACCTAATGAGGATGAAACGATAGATATATTAATGGGTATAAGAGATAAATATGAAACTCATCATAAAGTAAAAATTACTGATGAAGCTATAAGGTTTGCGGTTAGTCTATCTGTTAGATTTATCCCAGATAGATATTTACCAGATAAAGCTATAGATTTAATTGATGAGGCTGCTGCAAAAATAAGGGTTAGAAATTTAACAGTACCTATTGAAGTTAAAGAAATAGAAGAGGAAATAGCAAAAGTTGGTAAGGAAAAGCAAGAAGCGATAACTTTAGAAGATTTTGAGAAGGCAGCTTCGCTTAGGGATAAAGAACAGAAACTTAAAGAAAGATTGGAAAATTCAAAAGAGAAGTGGAAAGTTGAAAAATATGACAAGGAATTTATACTTACTGAGCAGGAGTTAGCGTCTGTTGTAGCAAGCTGGACTAAGATACCAGTTGAAAAATTAACACAAACAGAATCGGAAAAATTATTAAAATTAGAGGAAATGTTAAAAAATAGAGTAATAGATCAAAATGAGGCTGTAACATCTGTTGCTAAGGCTGTTAAACGTGGACGTGTTGGAATTAAGGATCCTAAAAGACCTATTGGTTCATTTATATTTTTAGGGCCTACTGGAGTTGGTAAAACTGAATTGTGTAAGGCTCTATCAGATATTGTTTTTGGAAGTGAAGAGAATATAATAAGATTTGATATGTCTGAATTTATGGAAAAACATACGGTATCAAAGATTATTGGATCACCACCAGGGTATATTGGATTCCAAGAGGGGGGACAATTGACAGAGAAAGTCAGGAGATCACCATATTCTATTATATTATTTGATGAAATAGAGAAGGCTCATCCGGATATATTTAATATAATGCTACAAATTTTAGAAGATGGACATTTAACAGATTCAAATGGGAAGAGAGTTAGTTTTAAAAATACAATAATAATATTAACGTCAAACATAGGAGCAGATATAATTAATAAAAATTCATCATTAGGTTTTATAAATCACAAGAATAATGAAGAAGAAATTTATACTAAAATGAAAAATAATGTTTTGAGTGAGCTTAAGAAAAATTTTAGACCTGAGTTTTTAAATAGATTAGATGATGTGATAGTATTTAAACCGCTGGATAAAAAAAGTCTCACAAAAATATTAGATAAGATGCTACTTGATTTTAATATTAGAGTGTCAAGTCAAGATATATCAATTAATTTTAGTGAAGATGTAAAGAATTATATACTTGATAATAGTTTGAGTGAAAAATATGGGGCTAGGCCATTAAGAAGGTCTATAACTAAATATATTGAGGATACTTTGTCTGACCAAATATTATTAGGAAACATTAAATCTGGAGATAATGTGGAAGCTGTGTTAAAAGACAATGAAATTTTTTATTTTAAGAAGCCTTAAGGATATAGTTATTTTAACTATATCTTTAATTATTATATAAAAAAATTGCTAATTTATGGAAAAATGATTATAATAAATTTAAATATTAACTTTTGGAGATTAGTTAAATGTATAAAAACTCAGATTGTATACTTTTAGCGGCTGGAAGATCGAGACGTATGAATTCTGAAATAAATAAACAGTTTATGGAAATTAATAATAAACCTGTATTATATTATTCTTTAAATAAAATCTTAAATAATAAGTATATAGATAATATATATTTAGTTTTAGAAGATATTTATATAGAATATTGTAAAAAAAATATACTTAATAAGTGGTTTTCTGGTATTGATAAAATAAAAATAGTTATTGGAGGAGAAAATAGGCAAGATTCTGTTTATAATGCATTAAATATAGTTCATGGTGAGTATGTATTAATACATGATGCTGCTAGACCTTTTTTAAGTGATGAATGTATAAGTAATGCTGTTAAGTATGCCAATGAATATGGTGCCTCATCTTGTTATGTAACTCCAAATGATACGATAAAATTTAACAATGATAGTGAAATTAAAACCTTAAAAAGAGAAAAGTTATTAATAATTCAAACTCCCCAATGCTTTAAAAAAAGCAAATTGATTTGTGCTTATAATTATATAAATAAACATGGAATTAATGTAACTGATGAAAGTAGCGCGTTAGATTTAATTGGAGAAAAGACATATTTTTATTTAGGAAACAGACTTAATATTAAAATCACTAATAAAGAAGATATTTATATTGGAGAATCAATTCAAAGATTATTTTAGTTTAGGAGAATTTAAAATGAAAATATTTAATACGCTGACTAGAATTAAGGAAGAATTTAAACCAATTAATAAGGAAATTGTAAACATGTATGTTTGCGGTCCAACCGTGTATGATTTATTTCATTTAGGTAACGCCAGAACATTTATATTTTTTGATTGCGTTAGACGATATCTTGAATACAATGGATATTCAGTAAATTATATTCAGAATTTTACTGATATAGATGATAAGATAATAAATAAATCTATTAAAGAGAATAGAACTATATGTGAGATATCTAATAAATACATAGAAGAATATTATGTTGATTCTGATAGATTAAATATAAAGAGAGCTACTCAAAATCCTAGAGCTACTGATTGTATAGAGGATATGATTAACTTAATATCAAAATTGATGTATAGTGGATTTGCTTATGAAATAGATGGAGATGTTTATTTTTCTGTTAGAGAATTTGGAAGTTATGGGAAATTATTTGGACAAGATATAAATACATTAAAATCTGGATCCAGAATAAAAATAAATAAAAATAAGAAGGATGCATTAGATTTTATATTATGGAAGAAAAATAAGGAAAATGAACCAGGGTATGATTCTCCTTGGGGTATAGGTAGACCTGGATGGCATACAGAATGTTGTTCTATGATATATAAATATTTTGATGGTGATACCATAGATATACACGGTGGTGGCATAGATTTAGTATTTCCGCATCATGAAAATGAAATAGCCCAAATTGAGGTGTTGGAAAATAAAAAATTGGCTAATTATTGGATGCATTGTTCTTTTCTGAATGTAGGTAATGAAAAAATGTCTAAATCATTAGAAAATTTTTTTACTATAAGAGAAATTTTAAATAGATATACAGGTGATGTTATAAGATTTTTTTTATTATCAGTTCATTATAGGAATAATATCTCATTTGATGAAGAATACATGGAATCTGCTAATAAATCATTATCTAGAATAAAAAAAGTATATTTTAATCTTATAAATTTTAAAGAATGTGATAATGTAAATAAGAATGAATGTTTAGATGATATTAGAAAATATCATAGTACATTTATAGATAAAATGAATGATGATTTTAATACTGCGGATGCAATATCGGTTATTTTTGAATTTGTTAAGTATGTTAATAAATATATAACAAATTTTAATAGTTTGGAATTAAGCGAAAGTATAAAAATTTTTGATAGTTTTTTTGATATTTTTGGATTGACTTATAAAGAAATTGAAGAATTTAAAGAAATAGAAAATGATGTAAAAGAGATGGTAAAAAAAAGAATGCAATTTAAACAAAAAAAACAATTTGATCAGGCGGATATAATAAGAGACGAATTAGTGAAAAGAGGTTACATATTAGAAGATATAAATGATGGAACTAGAATTAAGGATATAAATAATAATTTAATATATATAGTATTAGTATAAGTTATGTTTATCTTTACATGGTGAAACTATGAGTTGGAGTATGTTTAATTTGTATACATATGATAAAAAAAGGATTAAAAGTTTTAATATATTAAGTATAGCATACATTGGCGATTGTGTTTATGAGATGTATTTTAGAAATTATATGTTAAGAAAGTTTGGTTATATAGATTCGAATAAATTACACTTAGAAGTTATAAAGTATGTGAATGCTAAATTTCAAAATGATATATATTATAAAATAAAGTATTTATTTGGAGAAGAGGAGAACTATTATTTTAAAAGAGGTAGGAATAGTAAAGTCAGAACTATTCCTAAGAATTGCAGTGTTGGGAATTATAAAACGGCTACTGGCCTAGAAAGTATTGTAGGATATTTATATATGGTTGGGGATTTTAAAAGATTGGACTTTATATTTGATGAGATATTTAAACTAATTTAAGGAGTAGATTTATTTTGGGGAGAAAAAACATTATTTATGGAAGAAAAGTAGTGCAAGAAGTTATAAATAGTGATCTTGAAATATCAGAAATATACATAAGTAAGAATATAAAACAGGATAAAGTTTTAAAAATTTTAGAATATGCTAAGAAAAAATGTATAAATATAAAAAGCATATATAGTAATGATATGAATATACTATGCAATTATGGGGTGCATCAAGGGATTGCAGTTAGAATACCGGAATACAAATATTTTAAAATAAATGAAATTATAAATAATGTAGATAATGAAAGTGATGAAATTGTATTAATTTTGGATAGTATACAGGATCCTAGAAATTTAGGATCTATATTAAGAACTGCAGAAATTATGGGAATAAAAAATATAATTATACCACAAAAAAGAAGTTGTGATGTAAATAATACTGTATGGAAAACATCTATGGGAGCAGTAGCGCACCTGAATATATGTAGAGCAAATAATATCCCAAATGTCATATTAAAATTTAAGGATATAGGATTTAAAATTATTGCAACAAGCTTAAATACTAAAATAAATTTAAGTGATATAAATTACAAATATCCGATAGTTTTAATTATAGGTAATGAGGAAACGGGTGTGGATAAAGAGCTTCTAACATTTTGTGATGTTAAGGTTAAAATTCCTATGTATGGTAAAATTGATTCTTTTAATGTTTCTGTAGCAGCAGGTATTATAATGTATGAGATTAAAAATATTCAAAGTAGGTATTGATATAGTGAAAATTATTTTTGTTGATGCATATAATGTAATAAATTCATGGCCTAATTTCAAAAATATTAAAGATTTAGATTTTGATATAATAAGAGATAAGCTTATAAACGTGATCGAGAATTATGCAGTATTTAATGGATATAAGATATTTTTGATATTTGATGCATATAATTCCAATTCTACAGGTGAAAGGAAATTAGAAATATCTGATAATTTAAGTGTAATATATACTAATAAAGATGAATTTGCAGATACATATATAGAAAAAATAGTTCATAATACTGCCAAAAAAGTTGAGATTATAGTGGTTACTTCTGATTTTATGGAACAACAGATTATCTTTCAAAGAGGTGCTTATAGAATGTCCAGTTTAGAGTTTTATGATGATGTGCACAGAGTTAATAAAAAAATAAATAAAGAAATAAATGAAAACAATTATAAAAATTCTGGATTTTTATTTGTTGATAATTTAAGTGATGATATTGTTCAGAAATTAGAAAATATAAGAAGAATTAAGTAATTTAAGGAGTGAATAAATGATTAATAGCTCGTTTGATATAGATGATTTGAATACTAATTATGATATAGAAGAGGAGTTTATTTTAAGTAAAGCTAAACAAGGCGATAGTAAGTCAATAGAAATACTTATTAATAAATATAAAAAGTTTATACAGTTAAAATCAAAATCTTACTTCCTTATAGGAGCAGATAAGGAGGATATATATCAAGAGGGATTAATCGGATTATATAAAGCTATTAGAGATTATAATAGTAATAAGTTATCTAGTTTTAAATGTTTTGCCGAATTATGTATAACAAGGCAGATTATCACAGCTATAAAAACTGCTACAAGACAAAAACATATACCGTTAAATACATATATATCCTTAAATAAACCCATTTATGATGATGAATCAGATAAAACACTATTAGATATTACAGAATCATTAAGAATATCTGATCCTGAAGATTTATTTGTTGATAAAGAGCAAATAAATGAGATAGAAAGGCATGTTTTAAGAAACTTATCTAGATATGAAAAGATAGTATTACATTATTACATTATAGGTAGAAGTTACCAACAAATAGCATATTTGTTAGATCGACAACCTAAATCTATAGATAATGCTATACAAAGAATAAAAAGAAAATTATTGAAATGTTTTAAGAAAGATTAAATAAGGAATATATCTAGTATTGATTATTAATTATGTTGACACTTATTTTCAAATAGATTAAAATCTACTCAAGTCATAGTAATATTCGTGCAATTTATAATAGGAGGTATTTGATAGATATGTCAAAAGCTAAATTTGAGAGGAATAAACCACATGTTAATATAGGTACTATAGGACATGTTGACCATGGGAAGACTACATTGACAGCAGCTATTACAACAGTTTTAGCAAATAAAGGGTATGCAGAAGCGTTTAAATATGATGAAATAGATAAAGCGCCTGAAGAAAAAGAGAGAGGAATAACAATAAATACAGCACACGTTGAGTATGAAACAGATGGAAGACATTATGCGCATGTTGACTGTCCTGGACACGCTGATTACGTTAAGAACATGATAACAGGAGCAGCGCAAATGGATGGAGCTATATTGGTTGTATCTGCAGCTGATGGACCTATGCCACAAACTAGAGAGCACATATTATTAGCTTCTAGGGTAGGAGTTGATTATATAGTTGTATTTTTGAATAAAGCAGACATGGTTGATGACGAAGAGTTATTAGAATTAGTAGAGATGGAAGTAAGAGATTTATTAAACGAGTATAAATTCCCAGGAGATGACACACCGATTATAAAGGGATCAGCGTTGAGAGCTTTGGAGAATCCTACTGACTCTGAAGCTACGGCTTGTATAATGGAATTAATGGATGCGGTGGACAGTTATATTCCTACACCTGAGAGAGCTACAGATAAGCCGTTTTTGATGCCAGTTGAGGATGTATTTACTATAACAGGAAGAGGAACAGTAGCAACAGGAAGAGTAGAAACAGGAATATTAAAAGTACAAGAAGAGGTAGAAATAATTGGATTAAAAGAAGAGAAGAGCAAGACAGTAATTACTGGTATAGAAATGTTTAGGAAATTATTAGATGAAGCACAGGCAGGAGATAATATAGGAGCCTTATTAAGGGGTATTCAGAGATCTGATATAGAAAGAGGTCAGGTATTAGCGAAACCTGGAACAGTGAACCCACATACTAATTTCATAGGGCAGGTGTATGTTCTTAAGAAAGAAGAAGGTGGGAGACATAAGCCTTTCTTTGATGGATATAGACCTCAATTTTATTTTAGAACAACAGATGTTACAGGGAATATAAAATTACCAGAAGGAAAAGAGATGGTAATGCCAGGTGACCACATAGATATGGAAGTTGAGTTAATAACTCCTATAGCAATGGATGAAGGATTAAGATTTGCTATAAGAGAAGGTGGAAGAACGGTAGGATCTGGAGTTGTTTCTAAAATAAATAAATAGTTTTGTGTGTAGATCGTGAGTGTATTAGGATGCTTACGATCTTATTGACAAATAAATTTTTATATGATATTTTAAGGTATAGTTAAAGTTTGGGGGTGCGTATTTAATGAGGATTAATATAACATTGGCTTGTGTTACATGTAGGCAACGGAATTATACTACAGTTAAAAACAAAAAAAATAATCCTGATAGAGTAGAATTGAAAAAGTATTGTAAATTTTGCAAAGAACATGTATCACACAAGGAAACAAAATAGTATTTGAGGAGAGCTTTAGTTGGGTAATGTAAAAAACAAAAGTGATAAAAAAGAAAATTTGTTCTACGGAGTTTTTAAGGAATTTAAAAATATTACTTGGCCTAAATCTGAAGAATTTAAAAGTACTAGCGGAATTGTTTTGATATTTGTTTTTTTATATATAATTTATATAGGTTTTTTTGATTGGATATTAAAGCAAGTTTTTAATTTGTTATTTAGATAATAAATTTTAGGGAGATTATCTATGGGTGATATGTCATATAATTGGTACGTTTTACATACTTATTCAGGATATGAGAATAAAGTTAAAAATAGTTTGGAAAAGTTAATTGAGAGCAATAGTTTGCATGAGTATATACTAGAAATAGTTGTACCAATACATGAAACTATAGAGAATAATTCCGGAAAAATTAAAAAGATTTCTAAAAAGGTTTATCCAGGATATGTTTTTGTAAAAATGACTATGAGTGATGAAATGTGGTATAGGGTGCGTAATATAAGGGGAGTCACAGGATTTGTTGGACCTACGGGGAAAGAAGCTGTTCCGTTAGATCAAGAAGAAGTAAGATTTATAGAATCATATACTGATGGAAATCGATATAGTTTATACAAAGTAGGAAATAGTGTTAAGATAAAGTCTGGAATTTTGAAAGGTCAGAGTGTTATAATAAGAGAAGTAAATTATAATGAAAAAAAAATAAAAGCCAGTATAGATGTTATAGGTAGTAATATTATAGAAATAGATTTTTGTAAATTGGATAAATCATAAAATAAAAATTGTAGGAGGTATAAATCATGGCTAAAAAAATAGTGGGTATGATAAAGTTACAATTACCTGCAGGTAAAGCAACCCCAGCACCACCAGTTGGTCCTGCACTAGGTCAACATGGTGTTAATATAATGGCATTCTGTAAAGAGTTTAATGCTAAGACTGCAGATAAAGCTGGTTTAATAATACCGGTAGTTATTTCTGTGTATCAAGATAAATCATTTAGCTTTATAATGAAAACTCCACCAGCTGCCGTATTACTTATGAAGGCTGTTGGTATTGAAAAAGGGTCTTCGGAGTCTAATAAAGTTAAAGTTGGTAAAATTGGAATGGATAAAGTTAAAGAAATTGCTGAGTTGAAATTTAATGATTTGAATGCTGCGGATATTGATTCTGCTATGAATATGATATGTGGAACTGCTAGGAGTATGGGCATAGAAATAGAAAATAAATAGTTATTGGGAGGTGAATTTGAATGAGTAAGAATTATTTAGAAAGCATGAAGCTAATTGATAAAAATAATTTTTATAACCCTAGAGAAGCTTTTGAAATTATATCTAAGGTAGCTAAGGCTAAATTTGATGAGACTATAGAGTTGCATGTAAAGTTGGGTGTTGATCCAAGGCATGCAGATCAACAGGTTAGAGGGACTGTATTATTACCAAATGGAACAGGGAAGAATGTGAAAATATTGGTATTTGCTAAAGGTGATAAAGCTAAAGAAGCTATTGATTCTGGAGCTGATTATGTTGGAGATCAAGAATTAATAAATAAAATACAAAATGAGAATTGGTTTGACTTTGATATAATAGTTGCTACTCCAGATATGATGGGTGTTGTTGGAAGAATTGGAAAATTGTTAGGACCAAAAGGTTTGATGCCTAACCCTAAATCAGGAACAGTTACCCTTGATATAAGCAAAACTGTTTCAGAAATAAAATCTGGTAAAGTTGAGTATAGAATAGATAAGACTGCTATAATTCATGTTGGAATTGGCAAAAAAACATTTTCTATTGAATCATTATTAGAAAATTTTAATACTATAATGTCAGCTATAATAAAATCTAAACCTGCTTCATCGAAAGGTCAGTACATAAAAAGTGTTTCAGTTTGCAGTACTATGAGTCCTGCAGTAAAGATAAATATTTCAAAAATAATTTAATCCATAGATAATAGGTCTAATTTTAAATTAGATAATACTTTGTACGCCTATTTAGGAGAATTTCTTATTTAATTATAATATGATATAAATTTAATTAAAAAGGTTTCTCTTAAATGATTCAGAGGAGCTTTATTTTTATATAGGGGGGTGCGATTAATTTGACAAAGAACATGTTAAATAAGGTTAAAAAAGTAACTGAAATAAAAGAAAAATTTCAAGATGCGACTGCTATAATTTTATCAAATTACCAAGGAATAAATGTAGAACAAGATACTGAATTGAGAAAAAGAATGAGAGATTTAGGTCTTGAGTATAAGGTTTATAAAAATAGATTAATTAAGATTGTAGCTAAAGAATTAGGATATGATTTTTTAATAGAGCACTTGGAAGGAGCTACATCTATAGCTTTTAGTTATAAAGATATAGTATCACCAGCTAAAATCTTAAATGAATTTTCTGAAAGGTTGAATAGTTTTCATTTGAAAGCAGGTATAATTGAAGGAGAGTATTATGATAAAGATAAACTTCAAAAACTTGCTAATATACCAACTAAAGAAGTGCTTATATCAAAATTACTTAGTAGCATAAAATCTCCAATTGCAGATTTTGCATATTTAATTAGTGCAATAAAAGATAAAAAAGAAAGTGAAAATTAATTTATTTTAGGAGGAATAATATTTATGAATAAAGAACAGATAATTGAAGCGATTAAAAACATGACTGTATTAGAATTAAATGATTTGGTTAAGATGTGTGAGGAAGAATTTGGAGTTAGTGCGTCTGCACCTGTAGTAGTAGGAGCTGTTGCGGGAACTTCTGCCGAAGAAAAAACTGAATTTGATGTAATATTAACTAATGCAGGATCAGAAAAATTAAAAGTTGTAAAAGTTGTAAAAGAAGTATGTGGGCTTGGTCTTAAAGAAGCAAAGGAAATAGTTGATGGAGCACCAAAAACATTAAAAGAAGCTGTTTCTAAGGATGAAGCTGAAAAAATTAAAGCTCAACTAGAAGAGGTTGGAGCTACAATTGAATTAAAATAATAACATATTAAAGATAAGGGAAGGCATTTAAATGCCTTCCCTTATCTTTAATATGTTATTATTTTGTTTAGTTGACTAAGTTAAATATATGTGGTACTATCTTAGAATGTATATAAATGTCTAATTTTATATGTATTATTATTTTATGTGTAAATTTATATTTAAAATTAGTAAGAATATTTAAAAGGATATTTTATTATTTTTCTATAACTTATTTATAGAAATTTGTTAAGTGTGAGTGTTTGTAATTTAAAATAAATTTACGTGGTTTTACTTGAAAATAAGGAGTGAAATTCATGATATATCCTCTTAAGGTAGGTAAAAGAACAAGAATGAGTTTCGGTAAAGTTAAGGATATAATTGATATGCCGAATCTTATAGAAGTGCAGTTAAATTCTTATGATTGGTTTTTAAAAGAAGGATTGTTAGAAGTATTTAGAGATATAAATCCTATAAAAAGTTTTAATGGTAAACATGTGTTGGAATTTATTGATTTTAGGTTAGATGTTTCTGCTACTAAATACAATATGGAAGAATGTAAGGAAAGAGATGCTATATATGCTGCTCCATTAAAAGTTAAGGTTAGATTGCAAAATTTAGATACCGGAGAACTTAAAGAGCAAGAGGTATTTATGGGAGATTTACCTAGAATGACACCTCAGGGAACATTTATTATAAATGGTGCTGAACGTGTAATAGTAAGTCAATTAGTTAGATCTCCTGGGGTTTATTATAATTATGAAGTCGATAAAAACGGCAAAAAATTATTTTCATCTAGCGTTATACCTAATCGAGGAGCTTGGATTGAATATGAAACAGACTCTAACGAAGTATTATATGTTAGAATCGATAAGCAAAAAAAGTTGTACATAACATGGTTTATAAAGGCTTTAGGGATTTCATCATCTGAGGAAATTATAGCTTATTTTGGGAATGATGAGCGTTTACAAAATACATTAAATAAAGATGATTCAGAGAATCAAGAACAGGCTCTTATAAAAATATATGATAAGTTAAAACCTTCGGAACCAGCTACAGCTGAGAGTGCAAAAAATTTGATAGATCAATACTTTTTTGATCCTAAAAAATATGATTTATCAAAAGTTGGTAGATATAAGTTTAATAAAAAGTTATCTCTAAGCAATAGAATTGTTAATCATATCTCTTTTAATGATATTTTAGATCCTATAACTGGAGAAATATTAATTGAAAAAGGTGAGAAAATAACTAGAGAAATTAGTTACAAGATTCAAGATTCTGGTATAAACTCCGTGGATTTATTGATAGATAATAAAAATGTTAAGGTTGTTGGGAATAATTGGGTTAACATAAATGAGTTTATAGATTTTGATTCGAATGAGATTGGTATTGCTGATTATGTTTATTATCCTGTTCTTAAGTCTATTTTAGATAATTGTTCATCAACCGATGAAATTAAAAAAGAATTAATTAGGAATATACATGATCTAATACCTAAGTATATAACGATAGATGATATTTTTTCAACCATAAGTTATATACTTGGACTTACTAGCGGTGTTGGATATGAAGATGATATAGATCATTTAGGGAATAGAAGATTAAGATCTGTAGGTGAGCTTTTACAAAACCAATTTAGGGTTGGTTTGGTTAGAATGGAAAGAAATATAAAAGAAAGAATGATGTCTATTGAACCTGAAATGATAACACCTCAAAATCTTATTAATATTAGACCTGTTGCAGCTGCTGTTAAAGAATTTTTTGGAAGTTCACAACTTTCTCAATTTATGGATCAAACAAATCCATTATCAGAGCTTACTAATAAGAGAAGATTGTCTGCTTTAGGACCTGGTGGGTTATCTAGAGATAGGGCTGGATTTGAAGTTAGGGATGTTCACAATTCGCATTATGGAAGGATGTGTCCCATAGAAACTCCTGAAGGACCTAATATAGGACTTATAAATTCTCTTGCAACTTATGCTAAAGTTAATAATTATGGATTTATAGAGACGCCGTATAGAAAAGTTAATAAAGAAACTGGTAAAGTTACAAACGAGATTATATATATGACAGCTGATGAAGAAGATCAATATTTAATAGCTCAATCTAATGAACTTATTTCTGATGATGGAGAATTTATAAATTCCAGAATTGTTGTTAGAAGTAAAGAAGGTATGTTATTAGTATCGTCAGATAAGGTAGATTATTTAGATATATCTCCTAGGCAAATTGTATCTGTTGCTACTTCTATGATTCCATTTTTAGAAAATGATGATGCTACTAGAGCACTTATGGGATCCAACATGCAACGTCAAGCCGTACCATTACTTAAGGCGAGTGCACCAATAGTTGGAACTGGTATAGAATATAAGGCTGCTATAGATTCAGGTGTTTTAGTTAAAGCTAAGAATTCAGGAACAGTTAGTTATGTAAGTTCTCAAGAGATAAAAGTAAAGAGGGAATTCGATAGTGGAGTAGATATATACAAACTTTTAAAATTTAAGAGATCCAATCAAGGCACATGTATTAATCAAAAACCTATTGTGAGTAAAGGTGATTTTGTAGAGGCTGGGTGTGTTTTAGCGGATGGACCATCTACTGATTTTGGAGAAATTGCTTTAGGTAAAAATATAAAAATAGGTTTTATAACTTGGGAAGGATATAATTATGAAGATGCAATGCTTATATCTGAACAACTTGTTAGAGATGATGTGTTTACATCTATACATATAGAAGAATATGAATGTGATTCTCGTGATACAAAATTAGGACCAGAGGAAATAACTCGAGATATACCTAATGTTGGTGAGGATGCTATAAAAGATTTAGATTCAAACGGTATAATAAAAATAGGATCTGAAGTTAGAACGGGAGATATACTTGTAGGTAAAGTTACACCCAAGGGTGAAACTGAGCTTACTGCTGAAGAAAGACTTTTAAGAGCTATTTTTGGTGAAAAGGCAAGAGAAGTTAGAGATACTTCTTTAAAAGTTCCACATGGTGAGCAAGGAATAATAGTTGATGTTAAAATATTTACCCGTGAAAACGGCGATGAATTATCTCCTGGGGTTAATCAGTTAGTTAGATGTTATATAGCGCAAAAAAGAAAAATATCAGTTGGAGATAAAATGGCTGGTCGTCATGGAAATAAAGGGGTTATTTCTAGAGTTTTACCTGAAGAAGATATGCCGTTTTTACCTGATGGGACACCTCTTCAAATTTGTTTGAATCCTCTTGGAGTTCCTAGTCGTATGAATATAGGTCAGGTTTTGGAGGTTCATTTGGGTCTTGCTGCTAGTGCTCAGGGATGGCATGTTGCGACACCTGTATTTAATGGGGCTACAAAGGAAGAAATTGAACAATGTTTAGAAGATGCCGGGTTTAATAAAGATGGCAAATTAACGCTATATGATGGAAGAACTGGTGAAGCGTTTGATAATAGAGTTACAGTGGGATATATGTATATATTAAAACTTGCCCATTTGGTTGATGATAAGATACATGCAAGATCAACAGGACCGTATTCTTTAGTAACTCAACAACCTCTTGGAGGTAAAGCACAATTTGGAGGACAAAGATTTGGAGAAATGGAAGTTTGGGCATTAGAAGCTTATGGAGCAGCTCATATGTTGCAAGAAATATTGACCGTAAAATCTGATGATATTGTTGGTAGAGTTAAGACGTATGAAGCAATTGTGAAAGGTGAAAATATACCTGAGCCTGGAGTTCCGGAGTCATTTAAAGTTTTAATAAAAGAATTACAGGCATTATGTTTAAATATAAAAGTTTTAAATGAAAATTATGAAGAGATAGAGATTAAAGAAACTTTAGAAGATGAAATGAGCGATATAGATGTATCTTTTGAAGATTCTATAAAATATGAGGAAACTAGAGAATTGCCTGAATCAGAAATTTCTGATTATCAGGAAGAAGATGATGAAGATGAACTTGATGATGTATTGTTAACAGAAGACATTATGAATGCTGAGGAATTTATTTCTGATGATGATTATTAAGATAAGGAGTGTATTTATTGGTGGTTGAATTAAATAATTTTGATGCCATAAGAATAGGTTTAGCATCTCCTGAACAAATTAGAGAATGGTCTAGGGGAGAGGTGAAGAAGCCTGAGACCATAAATTATAGAACTTTAAAACCAGAAAGAGATGGTCTTTTTTGTGAAAGAATATTTGGACCTACAAAAGACTGGGAGTGTCATTGCGGAAAGTATAAAAGAGTTAGATATAAAGGTATTGTTTGTGATAGATGTGGTGTTGAGGTTACTAAGTCAAAAGTTAGACGTGAAAGAATGGGGCATATTGAATTAGCAACATCTGTATCTCATATATGGTATTTTAAAGGTACTCCTTCAAAGATGGCATTATTGCTTGAAATGCAAGCGAGAGTTTTGGAAAAAATACTTTATTTTGCTTCATACGTTATATTGGATCCGAAGGAAGTAAGTGTATTGCAAAAAGGACAAATATTATCAGAAAAAGATTTTAGAGAGTATAGTGAAAAATTTGGAGAAGGTTCATTTGAAGTTGGTATGGGGGCTGAGGCTATAAAACAGCTTCTTATGGATTTGGATTTAGATAGTTTATCAACTAAACTTAAAGAAGAGTTGAAAAATAGTACTGGACAAAAAAGGGCAAGAATAATTAGAAGACTTGAAGTTGTTGAGTCTTTTAGAAAATCTAATAATAGACCAGAATGGATGATAATAGACGTTATACCAGTTATACCACCTGAACTTAGACCGATGGTCATGTTAGATGGAGGAAGATTTGCTACATCTGATTTAAATGATTTATATAGAAGGGTTATAAATAGAAATAATAGATTAAAAAAATTGTTGGATTTAAAAGCACCTGATATAATAGTCAGAAATGAAAAAAGGATGCTTCAAGAATCTGTTGATGCTCTAATAGATAATGGTAGAAGGGGTAGACCTGTAACTGGACCAGGTAATAGACCGCTCAAATCTTTATCAGATATGCTTAAAGGGAAGCAAGGTAGATTTAGACAAAATCTTTTAGGTAAACGCGTTGACTATTCTGGAAGATCTGTAATAGTTGTTGGACCAGAATTAAAACTTTATCAATGTGGATTACCTAAGGAAATGGCATTAGAACTTTTCAAACCATTTGTAATGAAAAAATTAGTAGATTCAGGAATCGCTCATAATATTAAAGCAGCAAAAAGAATGGTTGAAAAAAATATGAATCAAGTTTGGGATATTTTAGAGGAAGTTATAACAGATCATCCAGTTTTATTAA
Source organism: Candidatus Arthromitus sp. SFB-rat-Yit (assembly GCF_000283555.1). NCBI lineage: Bacteria > Bacillati > Bacillota > Clostridia > Eubacteriales > Clostridiaceae > Candidatus Neoarthromitus > Candidatus Arthromitus sp. SFB-rat-Yit. Next base: position 1,400,195 of record NC_016012.1, on the reverse strand, counting down.
ATAGGGCTCCAACATTACATAGATTAGGAATTCAAGCTTTTCAACCAGTTTTAGTTGAAGGAAGAGCTATAAAATTGCATCCGCTTGTTTGCACAGCTTATAATGCTGATTTTGACGGAGATCAAATGGCTGTGCACGTTCCATTATCCATGGAAGCACAAGCAGAGGCTAGGTTTTTAATGTTAGCTGCTGTTAATATATTAAAGCCTTCTGATGGTAAACCAGTGTGTGTTCCATCTCAAGATATGATTTTAGGATCGTATTATTTGACAATGGATAATCCGAAATTTGATCAAGAAAATATAAAATCTTATTCTAATTCGGAGGAGGCTATAATGGCTTTTGAATTAGGATATTTAAATATACATGAAAAGATAAAGCTTAAAGTTAAAAAAAATATAGATGGAGAAACAAAGACTAAGCTAATAGAAACAACTGTTGGCAAAATCATATTTAATGAATCAATACCTCAGGATCTTGGATTTGTTGATAGAGATAAAGAAGAGAATTTGTTTAAATTTGAGATAGACTTTCTTGTTAATAAAAGTAAACTAACAGAGATAGTTGATAGATGTTATTTAAAATATGGACCATCTGAAACAGCATCTATGCTTGATCAAATTAAAACAAAGGGATATCATTATTCAACTATAGGGGCAATAACGGTTGCTGCATCTGATATGATAGTTCCAAAGGAAAAGGAAAGTATAATTAAAGAATCAGAAGAAAAAGTTGATATAGTAAGTAAGAAATTTAGACGTGGACTTATGACAGAGGATGAAAGATATAATTCAGTTATAGAAATTTGGAATAGCACAACTGATAAAATAGCAGATGTTCTTATGAATAGTATGGATAAATTTAATCCTATATCTATGATGGCTGATTCTGGGGCTAGAGGTTCTAAAAGTCAAATAAAACAACTTGCTGGTATGAGAGGACTTATGAGCAATCCATCAGGTAAGATAATAGAGCTTCCAATAAAGGCTTCTTTTAGAGAGGGGCTCGATGTATTAGAATATTTTACGTCAACACATGGAGCTAGGAAGGGAAATGCAGATACAGCCTTAAAAACAGCTGACTCTGGATATTTAACAAGACGTCTAGTTGATGTTAGTCAAGATGTTATAATAAGAAGTGAAGATTGTGGAACTTTAGATGGTATTTATGTGAGCGAAATTAAGGATGATAATTCCGTTGTTGAGAGTTTAAGCGAAAGGCTTATAGGGAGATATGTAGCTGAAGATATACTTGACCCTAAAACTAATAATATATTAATAAAAAGGGATCAATACATAACAAATGATATAGCTAAAATTATATCTGATATTAATGAAGATGATAATAGAGATGAAACTGAAAAGATATTGAGAGTTAAAATAAGAAGTGTATTCACTTGTGATTCTAGAATTGGTGTTTGTGCTAAATGTTATGGCATGAATATGGCTACAGCTAGAGAAATTAATATAGGAGAATCAGTTGGTATAATCGCCGCACAATCTATTGGAGAACCTGGAACACAGCTCACAATGAGAACTTTTCATACGGGTGGAGTTGTTGGTGCTGATATAACACAGGGGTTACCAAGAGTTGAAGAATTGTTTGAGGCTAGGAAGCCTAAAGGACTTGCAATAGTTTCAGAGATATCGGGTATTGTAGAATTTGAAAATACTAAGAAGAAGAGAGTTGTTAAAATTATATCAAATGATGGTGAGGTTATAGAATATGATATACCCTTTGGATCCAGAGTAAAGGTTGACAATGGTATGAGTATAGAAGCGGGTTCTATAATTACTGAGGGATCTATAAATCCTCAGGATATACTAAGAATAAAGGGTATAGATGCTGTTAGAGAGTATTTATTATCTGAGGTACAAAAGGTTTATAGATTACAAGGTGTTGATATAAATGACAAACATCTTGAAGTAATAATAAAGCAGATGACTAGAAAAGTTAGAGTTATAGAAGCTGGAGATACAGATATACTCCCAAATTCTATTGTAGACATATCATATTTTAATGATGAAAATATGAGAGTTAAAAAAGAAGGGCTTAATGAAGCAGAATGTGAGAGAGTTTTATTGGGAATAACAAAAGCTTCTCTATCTACTGAGTCTTTCTTGTCAGCAGCATCATTTCAAGAAACTACAAAAGTATTAACTGACGCAGCAATAAAAGGCAAAATAGATCCTTTAGTAGGTCTGAAAGAAAATGTAATAATAGGAAAGTTAATACCAGCAGGTACGGGTATGAATCATTATAGATCTATGAAAGTAAATTATGGAGATGAGGAAAATATCGAATATGATATGACTTGATATTTTCTAATATATTGACTTAATATATCTTAGGTGTTAAAATATCTAGGTTATACAATTAATTCATTTGGTAAAAGGTTTTATTTATTTTGTTCAAGTTTAGTTAATAATAAAAAGGGGTGATAATATTGCCAACTATTAATCAGTTGATTAGAAATGGTAGAAAGAAAGTAGCCTATAAATCAACAGCTCCAGCGATGAAAGGATGCCCGCAGGTTAGAGGAGTTTGTACATTAGTTAAAACTATGACTCCTAAAAAACCTAATTCAGCTTTAAGAAAAGTTGCTAGGGTTAGGTTGAGTAATGGTTATGAGGTTACTGCGTACATACCTGGAGAAGGACATAATTTACAAGAACACAGTGTTGTATTAATAAGAGGTGGAAGGGTAAAAGACCTACCAGGTGTTAGATATCATATAATAAGAGGTGCTCTTGATTCTTCAGGAGTTCAAGATAAAATGCAAGCAAGATCGAAATATGGAACTAAGAAGGCAAAAAAGGCTGCTAAATAATCATGTATATAATTTGGCTTTACGGCAATTTAGTCGAGTACCGATGAATTAAAATTAGTGTTTTTAAGGAGGGAAGTAAGATGCCAAGAAAAGGACATATATCTAAAAGGGTAATTTTACCTGATCCAATGTATAATAACTTGGTTGTCACAAAACTTATAAATAATATAATGAAGGATGGTAAAAAAGGTATTGCTCAAAAGATATGTTATGATGCATTTAAAATAGTAGAAGAAAAAACATCTAAAGATGCTTTAGAAGTTTTTGAATCTGCTATGAATAATATAATGCCTATTTTAGAAATTAAATCACGAAGAATTGGTGGAGCTACATATCAGGTACCTGTAGAAGTAAGACCAGAAAGAAAGCAAACTTTAGGAATAAGATGGTTATTAATTGCTTCTAGAAAAAGAAATGAAAAATATATGAGAGAAAGATTAGCTAATGAATTGATAGATGCTTCTAATAATACTGGTTCAGCTGTTAAGAAGAGAGAAGATACTCATAAAATGGCTGAGGCTAATAAAGCGTTTGCACATTATAGGTATTAAAGTGTTTGTTATTTGCTGTTTTGGTTGTAATGATCAAAACAGTTTTGTTACTATCTATACTTTTTGATAATATATAAAACGCATATTGAAGGAGGCGGATTATGGCTAGAGAATTTGTTTTAGAAAAATTTAGAAATATAGGAATTATGGCTCATATAGATGCTGGTAAAACTACTACAACAGAGAGAATTTTATTTTATACAGGTAAAACACATAAAATAGGTGAAGTGCATGAAGGTCAGGCTACAATGGACTGGATGGTTCAAGAACAAGAAAGAGGTATAACGATAACTTCAGCGGCTACAACTTGTCAATGGAAAGATTATGTAATTAACATAATAGATACTCCTGGACACGTTGACTTTACAGTTGAGGTAGAGAGATCGTTGAGAGTTTTAGATGGAGCCGTAACTGTTCTTGATGCTAAAAGTGGTGTTGAACCCCAAACTGAAACTGTTTGGAGGCAAGCAGATAAATATAGAGTGCCTAGAATAGTTTATGTTAATAAAATGGATGCTACAGGTGCCAATTTTTATAATTGTGTAGATTCAATAAAAAATAGATTAAGAGCTAACGCAGTTCCTGTACAAATACCTATAGGTAGTGAATCAGAGTTTAAGGGAATGATTGATTTAATTGAAAATGTAGCAATAATTTATAAAAATGATTTGGGGACTGAGATTTCAAGAGAAAATATACCAGAAGATTATAAAGATGATGCTAATAAATATAGGGAACTTATGATTGAAGCTATAGCTGAAACAGATGAAGAACTTATGATGAAGTTCTTAGATGGTGAAGAAATAAGTTCTGATGAATTAAAAGCTGCCCTTAGAAGAGCTGTTATTTCTATACAAGTGATACCTGTTATATGTGGATCTTCTTATAAAAATAAAGGTGTTCAAGAAATGATAGATGCCGCTGTTGAATATTTACCGTCACCACTTGATATTGATGCTGTAAAAGGTGTTGATTTAGAAGGAAATGAGGATTCAAGAGAAGCAAGTGATGATGCACCTATGTCAGCATTGGCTTTTAAAATACAAACTGATCCGTTTATTGGAAGACTTGCATATACTAGGGTTTATTCTGGTGTGTTAAAAAGTGGATCTTACGTTTATAATTCTACAAAAGGGAAAAAAGAAAGAATTGGAAGGCTTCTAAAGATGCATGCTAATAACAGGCAAGAAGTAGATGAATTAAGAGCTGGAGATTTAGGAGCTATTGTTGGATTAAAAGATACGACAACTGGAGATACTTTATGTGATGATGCAAACAAAATTATACTTGAGAATATGGAATTTCCAGAACCAGTTATATCTGTAGCTATAGAACCTAAGACTAAGGCTAGTCAGGAAAAAATGGGGTTATCTTTGGCTAAATTAGCAGAAGAAGATCCTACATTTAAAACATATACTGATCAGGAAACAAATCAAACTATAATATCTGGAATGGGCGAATTACATCTTGAAATTATTGTAGATAGATTACAAAGAGAGTTTAAGGTTGAGTGCAATGTAGGTAAACCTCAGGTTGCTTATAAAGAAACAATAAGAAAACAAGTTACATGTGAAGGAAAGTATATAAGGCAGTCAGGAGGTAGAGGTCAATACGGACATTGCGTTATAGATCTTATACCATGTATAGGTGATTATGAGTTTGAAAATGCGATAGTTGGTGGAGTTATACCAAAAGAATATATACCAGCTGTTGATAATGGTATTAGAAATGCAGCACTTAATGGAGTTATAGGAGGATATCCAACAATTAATTTTAAGGTTAAATTACATGATGGATCATATCATGATGTTGATTCCTCTGAAATGGCATTTGAATTTGCTGGTTCTATGGCATTTAAAAATGGTATGGCTAAAGCAGATCCTGTATTGTTAGAACCTATAGTGAAAGTAGAAGTAACCGTACCTGAAGAGTATATGGGAGATGTTATGGGTGATTTAAATTCACGTAGAGGAAGAATAGAGGGAATGGAAGCAAGATTTGGAGCACAAATAATAAAAGCTCAAGTTCCTATGTCTGAGATGTTTGGATATGCTACAGTTTTAAGATCTAGAACCCAAGGAAGAGGTACTTACAGTATGGAGTTTGATCATTATGATGAGGTTCCTAAAAATATTCAAGAACAAATAATTAAGAATAAATAGGAGGTATTTGATAGATATGTCAAAAGCTAAATTTGAGAGGAATAAACCACATGTTAATATAGGTACTATAGGACATGTTGACCATGGGAAGACTACATTGACAGCAGCTATTACAACAGTTTTAGCAAATAAAGGGTATGCAGAAGCGTTTAAATATGATGAAATAGATAAAGCGCCTGAAGAAAAAGAGAGAGGAATAACAATAAATACAGCACACGTTGAGTATGAAACAGATGGAAGACATTATGCGCATGTTGACTGTCCTGGACACGCTGATTACGTTAAGAACATGATAACAGGAGCAGCGCAAATGGATGGAGCTATATTGGTTGTATCTGCAGCTGATGGACCTATGCCACAAACTAGAGAGCACATATTATTAGCTTCTAGGGTAGGAGTTGATTATATAGTTGTATTTTTGAATAAAGCAGACATGGTTGATGACGAAGAGTTATTAGAATTAGTAGAGATGGAAGTAAGAGATTTATTAAACGAGTATAAATTCCCAGGAGATGACACACCGATTATAAAGGGATCAGCGTTGAGAGCTTTGGAGAATCCTACTGACTCTGAAGCTACGGCTTGTATAATGGAATTAATGGATGCGGTGGACAGTTATATTCCTACACCTGAGAGAGCTACAGATAAGCCGTTTTTGATGCCAGTTGAGGATGTATTTACTATAACAGGAAGAGGAACAGTAGCAACAGGAAGAGTAGAAACAGGAATATTAAAAGTACAAGAAGAGGTAGAAATAATTGGATTAAAAGAAGAGAAGAGCAAGACAGTAATTACTGGTATAGAAATGTTTAGGAAATTATTAGATGAAGCACAGGCAGGAGATAATATAGGAGCCTTATTAAGGGGTATTCAGAGATCTGATATAGAAAGAGGTCAGGTATTAGCGAAACCTGGAACAGTGAACCCACATACTAATTTCATAGGGCAGGTGTATGTTCTTAAGAAAGAAGAAGGTGGGAGACATAAGCCTTTCTTTGATGGATATAGACCTCAATTTTATTTTAGAACAACAGATGTTACAGGGAATATAAAATTACCAGAAGGAAAAGAGATGGTAATGCCAGGTGACCACATAGATATGGAAGTTGAGTTAATAACTCCTATAGCAATGGATGAAGGATTAAGATTTGCTATAAGAGAAGGTGGAAGAACGGTAGGATCTGGAGTTGTTTCTAAAATAAATAAATAGTTTTGTGTGTAGGGACTGATATTTAATTAGTCCCTATGTACTTTTGCTTAAATAAATAAACTATTGAGTTGTTATATTATTTATAGTATAATTAAGTAGTTATACATATATTATGTAGACAATTGCAGGAATATAATCACATAGTATTATTTTTAAAATGTATATAAAAGGAAATAAAAGGAGGGAAAAAATGAGTTTAAAACAGAAAATTAGAATAAAATTAAAAGCATTTGATCATGTTATGCTTGACAATACTGTTCTTAAAATAATTGAGGTAGCAAATAGTACTGGAGCTAAGGTATGTGGACCAATACCATTACCAACAAAAATAGAAAAGGTTACTATATTGAGATCTCCACATAAGTATAAAGACTCAAGGGAACAGTTTGAAATAAGAACACATAAAAGATTACTTGATATAGTTGATCTTACACCTAAAACTATTGATATTTTGATGAGATTAGACGTACCGACGGGTGTTGATTTAGAATTAAAGTTATAATAATTGATTTTTTTATGATTGATTAATTTTTTAATCCGCTCATAAAGGAGGAATATTTATATGAAAAAGGCGATTTTTGGACAAAAAATTGGAATGACGCAAATTTTTATAGAAGATGGTAATATGATTCCGGTTACTGTTGTTTTGGTTGAGCCTAATATTGTGGTTCAGATTAAGACAAAAGAAAAAGAGGGATATGATGCCATACAGGTTGGATATGGAACTACAAGAGATAAACTTGTTAATAATCCTATAAAAGGACACTTTAAAAAAGCAGGAATTGAAATAAAAAGATATTTAAAAGAACTTAGATTAGAGGATTGTTCTTCTTATGAAATTGGAAATGAACTCAGTGTTGACTTGTTTTCAGTTGGAGAAAAAGTTGATGTTATAGGAAAATCTAAAGGAAAAGGTTTTCAAGGTACTATAAAGAGGTGGAATGGACATAGAGGACCAATGTCACATGGTTCTAAGTTTCATAGATCGGTGGGTTCTATGGGTGCGTCATCTGATCCTTCAAGAACATTTAAAAATAAGAAGATGCCAGGTAGAATGGGTGGTAAAAAATGTACAATCCAAAATCTTGAAATTGCACAAGTGATTAAGGAAAAAAATATTATATTAATTAAAGGTTGTATACCTGGACCTAATAGATCAATTGTGCAAATCAGGGATTGTATAAAAGCATAGTTTATTTTATGAAAGGAGGAGATTAGATGTCTAAAGTAGAGGTATATAATATTTGTGGAGAAAAAGTTGGAGAATTAGAACTTCTAAAAGAAGTGTTTGATGTGGAAATAAAAAAATATGCTGTACATCAAGTTGTTGTTGCTCAGTTGGCAAATAAAAGGCAAGGAACTCATTCGGCAAAAACAAGATCTGAGGTTTCTGGTGGGGGTAAAAAGCCTTGGAGACAAAAAGGTACAGGTAGAGCTAGACAGGGATCTATAAGAGCACCTCAATGGATTCATGGTGGTGTTGTTTTTGCACCTAAACCAAGGGATTATAGAATGAGTATTTCAAAAACTTTAAGGAGAGCAGCTATTACTTCTGTATTAACTAGTAAGCTTAAAGAAAAAAATTTATTAGTTCTAAATGAAATATCATTTGATTTTCCTAAGACTAAAGAAATGGTTAAGATCATGAATAATTTAAAGATAGACAGTAATATGTTATTGGTTACTGAAACTTCTGATAAAAATGTTTATAGATCGGGCACTAATTTACAAAGCGTAAAAGTACTTCCTGTAAATAATATAAATGTTTATGATTTGTTAAAGTATGATAAGCTTGTTATAACTCAAGGAGCACTTAAAAAACTTGAGGAGGTGTATTCGAATTGAAATTAACAGATTATGATATAATTATAAGACCTGTGATAACAGAAAAAAGTATGTCTATTATGTCTGAAGGAAAGTATACATTTGTGGTACATAAAAAGGCTAATAAGATACAAATAAGGAATGCAGTAGAAAATGTATTTGGTGTTAAAGTAAGTAGAGTTTTTACAATGAATTATTGTGGAAAAAAGAAGAGAGTAAGATTTAATTTAGGTAAGAGATCTGATTTTAAAAAAGCTATAGTTCAGCTTACATCAGATAGCGCTGGAATAGAGTTTTTTAATTCAATGAATTCTATGGAGTAATTTGTTATAAGGAGGTATGAATTTTGGGAGTAAAGAAGTTAAATCCAACAACAGCTTCTCGTAGAAATATGACTATAAATTCTTACGAAGAAATAACTACTAGTAAACCAGAAAAATCATTAGTTTATGGATTGAAAAAAAGTGGTGGAAGAAATGCTCAAGGTAAGATAACAGTTAGACATAAAGGTGGTGGAAACAAAAGAAAGTACAGAATGATTGACTTTAAAAGAAATAAAGACAATATAGCTGGAGTAGTTAAAACTATTGAATATGATCCAAATAGGTCAACATTTATATCTTTAATAACTTATTTAGATGGTGAAAAAAGATATATATTAACTCCAAATGGATTAAAGGTTGGAGACAGAGTATTTTCTGGGTTAGATGCAGATATTAAACCAGGGAATTGTTTACCATTAAGCAGTATACCAGTTGGTACAATGATTCATAATATTGAGCTTAAAAAAGGGAAAGGCGGTCAGATAGTTAGATCAGCAGGATTATCTGCTCAATTAATGGCAAAAGAAGGGAATTATGCAACACTTAGATTGCCAAGTGGTGAGATGAGATATGTAAGAATAGAATGTAGAGCTACTATAGGTATTTTGTCTAATGAATCTCATTCAATAATAAGCATTGGTAAGGCAGGAAGAAATAGACACAAAGGTATAAGACCTACAGTTAGAGGATCTGTTATGAATCCTTGCGACCATCCACATGGGGGAGGAGAGGGAAGAAGTCCTATTGGAAGACCATCGCCTGTATCACCTTGGGGAATGCCTACGCTTGGATATAAAACTAGAAAAAATAAGAAATATTCTGATAGCTTAATAGTAAGAAAAAGAAAATAAGTGATATGATAGGAGGTTTAAATATTGGGAAGATCTGCTAAAAAGGGTCCTTTTGTTCAGAAAGTTCTTTTAGATAGAATTATTATTATGAATAAAAACAGTGAAAAAAAAGTAATAAAGACATGGTCTAGAAGTTCTACGATATTTCCAGAAATGATAGGCCATACAATTGCTGTTCATGATGGAAGAAAACATGTACCAGTTTATGTTACTGAGGATATGGTTGGACATAAATTAGGTGAATTCGCATTGACGAGAACTTATAAAGGGCATGTTGACCAGAAAACATCAAGAATTAGATAATAATAGAAAGGAGTTGTTGTTATGGTTGCGAAGGCTATAGCTAAATATGTAAGAATGTCTCCTATGAAAGTAAATGTTGTACTGAAGTTAATAAGAGGAAAATCTATTAAAGAAGCACTTTCGATATTGTCATGTACAAATAGAAGGGCATCGTCTATTGTAGAAAAGGTTTTAAAGTCAGCGGTTTCAAATGCAGAAAATAATAATGGCATGGATCAAAATTCATTAATTGTTAAAAGTGCTTATGCTACTAATGCCCCTATATTAAAAAGGTTTCAACCAAGGGCTCAAGGTAGAGCTTTTAGAATTAATAAAAGAACTAGTCATATTACTATAATAGTTGGATAAAAAATAAAAAAGGAGGTAAATAGTAGAATGGGTCAAAAGGTTAATCCGCATGGTTTAAGAGTGGGAGTAATTAAAGATTGGTCTTCCAAATGGTATGCGGATAAAAAAGATTTTTCTAAATTCTTATTTGAAGATTTTCAAATAAGAAAAGTAATTAAGAAGAAATATTATTCTGCTGGGATATCTAGGATAGAAGTTGAGAGAAGTGTAAAAAAAATAAAAATAAATATATATACAGCGAAACCTGGAGTTATTATAGGGAAAGGTGGAACTGGAATTGAGATTGTTAAGGCAGAAATTCAAAAAATAAATATGAGCAATAATTCTATTATAATAAATATAGTTGAAGTTAAAACATATGATACAGATGCACAGTTAGTTGCTGAGAATATAGCTTTACAATTAGAGAGAAGGGTATCATTTAGGAGAGCTATGAAACAAGCGATGCAGAGAACTATGAAAATGAAAGTTTTAGGAATAAAAACAGCTGTTTCTGGAAGATTAGGTGGAGCTGATATTGCTAGAACTGAGCATTATCATGAAGGAACAATACCTTTACAAACTTTAAGAGCCGATATAGATTATGGATTTGCTGAGGCAAATACTACTTACGGTAAACTTGGTGTTAAGGTTTGGATATATAAAGGGGAAATTCTAACTAAAAAAACTTTGAATAACGATCAAAAAAAATAGAAAGGAGGAAAGTTGCATATGTTAATGCCTAAAAGAGTTAAATACCGTAGAGTACAAAAGGGTAGAATGAGAGGCGTATCAAAAGCAGGAACTATGATAGTTTATGGAGATTATGCTTTAGTTGCTACAAGTACTTCTTGGATAACTGCTAATCAAATTGAGTCTGCAAGGGTTGCAATAAACAGATATATAAAAAGAGGTGGGAAATTACATATAAAGATATTTCCACATAAATCAGTTACTAAAAAACCAGCTGAGGTTCGTATGGGATCTGGTAAAGGTGCGCCAGAATATTTTGTTGCTGTTGTTAAACCAGGAAGAATTTTGTTTGAATTATCAGGTGTTTCAGAAGAGTTAGCAAAAGAAGCTATGAGATTAGCATCACATAAGTTGCCTGTAAAAACTAAGTTTTTAACTAGGAAAGATTTTGAAAGAGTTGGTGGTGAATAGGGAAAATGAAGATAAGTGAACTTAAAGAATTGAGATTATTAGATATTAGTGAAATGAATGCTAAGTTAATTGAATTTAAATCAGAACTTTTTAATTTGCGTTTTCAATTAGCTGTTGGCCAATTAGCTAACCCTATGAGAATTAGAGAGGTTAAAAAATCAATTGCTCAAATTAAAACAGCTATAAAAGAGCATGAGATAATGAAATTAAAATAATTTTGTAAAGGAGGGTAAGTAAGTGGAAAGAAATTCAAGAAAGGTTAAAGTAGGTGTAGTTGTATCTGATAAGATGCAGAAAACCATAGTTGTTGCGGTAGAAGGCAAAAAGAAACATCCATTATATGGTAAAGTTCTTAAAATTACTAATAAATTTAAGGCACATGATGAAAATAATGAAGCAAAAATTAATGACAAGGTATTAATTATGGAAACAAGACCCTTATCAAAAGATAAGAGATGGAGGTTAGTAGAAATATTGGAAAGAGCTAAATAATTAAGGGAGAGGATTAGGAAATGATACAAGAATTAAGTAGGTTAAAAGTTGCTGATAATACAGGAGCTAAAGAAGTAATGTGCATAAGGGTTTTAGGTGGATCACGTAGAAAAAGCGGCAATATAGGAGATGTTATCGTAGCGAGCGTAAAAAATGCATCACCAGGCGGTGTTGTAAAAAAAGGTGATGTTGTTAAGGCTATAATAGTTAGAACTGTTAAAGGGGTTTTGCGCTCAGATGGTTCTTATGTTAGATTTGATGATAATGCTGTTGTGATTTTGAAAGATGATGGTCAACCAAGAGGAACTAGAATTTTTGGACCTGTTGCTAGGGAATTAAGAGATAAAGATTGTATGAAAATACTTTCGTTAGCTCCTGAAGTTTTATAGAATTAGAGGTGATAAAATGCATGTTAGAAAAAATGATACAGTTTATATTGTTTCAGGAAAAGATAAAGACAAGATAGGTGAGGTTCTTAAAGTAAATCCTGATAAGAACACGGTTATTGTAGGTGGAATAAATATAGTAACTAAGCATGTAAAACCTAATAAACAAAATATGCAGGGGGGAATAATAAGAGTTGAAGCTCCTATAAATGCATCTAAAGTTATGTTATATTGCACTAGCTGTAAAAAATCTACAAGAATAAAATATAAATTTGCAGATGATGGTACAAAAGTAAGAATTTGCAGGCATTGTGAACGAACAATGTGATTAGAGGGGGGTTTGTGATTTTGTCAAGGCTTAAAGAAAAATATATTAATGAAGTTACTAAAAAACTAATAGAACGATTTAAATATACTAATTTAATGCAGGTTCCTAAAATAGAAAAAGTTGTTCTTAATATTGGGGTTGGGGAAGCTAAAGATAACTCAAAAATATTAGAAGCAGTTGTTAATGATATGAGATTGATTTCTGGACAAAAACCAGTTATATGTAAAGCTAAGAAATCCATATCAAACTTTAAACTTAGAGAGAATATGCCTATTGGATGCAAGGTTACTTTAAGAAGAAATAGAATGTATGATTTTATAGATAAATTATTTAACGTAGCTTTACCAAGGGTTAGAGATTTCAGAGGTATATCTGAAAAGAGTTTTGATGGTAGAGGAAATTACACTTTAGGGTTAAAAGAACATTTGATATTCCCAGAAATTGAGTATGATAAAATAGATAAGATTAGAGGACTTGAAGTAGTATTTGTTACAACAGCGAAAACTGATGAAGAAGCTAGAGAACTGTTAAGATATTTGGGAATGCCATTTATGAGTTGATTTATAAGGAGGTAAGATTGTGGCACGTAAAGCTATTATTGAAAAATGGAAAAGACCATCTAAATATAAAGCGAGAGTTTATACTAGATGTAATTTGTGTGGAAGACCACATGCAGTATTAAGAAAATTTGGGATTTGTAGAATTTGTTTTAGAGAATTGGCTTATAAAGGACAAATTCCTGGATGCACTAAATCAAGCTGGTAATATTAGAAGGGAGGTATAGATGTAAATGGTAATGACAGATCCAATTGCAGATTTATTGACTAGAATAAGGAATGCTAATATGGCAAGACATGAAACTTTAGAAGTTCCAATGTCTAAAATTAAGAAAGAAATATTAAAGATTTTATTGAATGAAGGATATATTAAATCATATGAAGATTATAATGATGGTATAGTTCCGATGTGTAAAATTTCACTAAAATATGGTAGAAATAAAGAAAAAGTAATAGTAGGTTTAAAAAAGATTTCTAAACCTGGATTGAGGGTTTATTGTAAAAAAGACAATATACCAAGAGTATTAAGTGGATTAGGTGTTGCTATAATTTCAACTTCTAAGGGTATGATGGTTGATCGTGAAGCTAGAAAACAAGGACTAGGTGGAGAAGTTATTTGCTATATTTGGTAAGATTATAATAGGAGGTGTGCAAATGTCTAGAGTAGGTAGATTACCTATAACTTTACCTGAGGGGACTTCGATTAATATAGATTCAAAGAATTTTGTAATAATACAGGGTAAAAAAGGTAAATTAGAAAAACAAATGTCTAGTGATATAATTATAAAACAAGAAGAAAATCAGATATTTGTAGAAAGAAAAAATGAGACAAAGAAACAAAAACAATTACATGGTTTAACTAGAGCTTTAATCTTTAATATGGTTAAAGGTGTATCCGAAGGATATAGTAAAATTTTAGAACTTAATGGAGTTGGATATAGGGCACAACTTAAAGGTAAAAATATTATATTAAACTTAGGATATTCTCATCCTGTAGAAATAAATAGTGTAGAGGGAATTGCTTTTGAAGTTCCAAATCAAACACAAATAATTGTTTCAGGTATCGATAAGCAATTAGTGGGGGAAACAGCAGCCAAAATAAGACAATGGAGAAAACCTGAGCCTTATAAAGGAAAAGGAATCAAGTATTCTGATGAAGTGATAAGGAGAAAAGAAGGAAAAACAGGTAAGAAATAGGAATGAATATTGAAGAAAGGAGATATGTAAATGGATAAATATAATAAAAATGTTAAAAGGAAAAGGAGACACATTAAGATAAGAAAGAAATTATCTGGAACACCTAGCCTTCCAAGATTATGTGTTTTTAGAAGTTCGAAAAATATATATGCACAATTAATTGACGATATTAATGGGAATACAATAGTTTCGGCATCTACACTAGATAAAGATTTTAATGGAGTTGGCAGCAATAAGGAAGCAGCAAGGATTGTTGGTAGAAATATAGCTAAAAAAGCCTTAGATAAGTCTATAACTAATGTTGTTTTTGATAGGAATGGTTATTTATATCATGGGAGAATTTCTGAGTTAGCTGATGGAGCAAGAGAGGCAGGATTACAATTTTAATGAAGGAGGTTAGTATTAATAATGAAAATTAAGAATAATGGCTCAGAATTAAAAGAAAAAGTAATTTTTATAAATAGAGTTACTAAGGTTGTTAAAGGTGGTAGAAATTTTAGATTTAGTGCTCTGGTAGTTGTAGGAGATGGAAAAGGATATATAGGTATTGGAACAGGTAAATCTGCAGAAGTTCCTGATGCTATAAGAAAAGGAATAGAAGATGCCAAGAAAAATATGATTTATGTACCAGTAGTTAAGGATACTATACCTCATGAAACTGTTGGTATTTTTGGGAAATCCAAAGTTTTAATAATGCCTGCAAGAAAAGGTACAGGAATTATAGCGGGTGGTCCAGTTAGAAGTGTCTTGGAGCTAGTAGGGGTAAAAAATATTACAGCCAAATCATTAGGATCTAACAATCCTAAAAATGTAGTTAATGCTACATTTAATGCTCTATTATCTTTAAGAACATTAGGAGAGATTGCAACACTTAGAGATAAAAAAATTATAGAAATAATAGGTTAGGTAGGATATTTAGATGGAAAAAATAAGTGTTTGTTTGACTCGAAGCATAATAGGTAGAAATAAAAAACAAAAAGACACAGTTTATGCTTTA
Organism: Candidatus Arthromitus sp. SFB-rat-Yit; assembly: GCF_000283555.1. NCBI lineage: Bacteria > Bacillati > Bacillota > Clostridia > Eubacteriales > Clostridiaceae > Candidatus Neoarthromitus > Candidatus Arthromitus sp. SFB-rat-Yit. The sequence goes on along the minus strand of NC_016012.1, from coordinate 1,384,693 downwards.
GGGTTAAAAAAAATTGGTGACCGAGTAGAGCACAATAAAAATTCTCAAATACTTGGTATGATAAATAAGGTTAAGTTTTTATTGGATGTAAAAGAAGTTTAAAGGAGGGTTTATTAATGAAATTGCATGAATTAAAACCAGCTCCTGGCAGCAAGAAAAGTTGTAAAAGATTAGGTAGAGGTACCGGATCAGGATTAGGTAGAAATTCAGGAAAAGGCGAAAAAGGGCAAAAATCTAGAAGTGGCGGAGGAGTAAGATTAGGTTTTGAAGGTGGTCAAATGCCTTTATATAGAAGAGTCCCTAAAAGAGGATTTAATAATGTGTTTAAAAAGGAATATGCTATTTTAAATTTAGATAGGTTGAATATGTTTGAAAATGGTTCAGAAGTTACTGAAAAGGTCTTATTGGATATGGGAATAATAAATAAAATAAAAGATGGGGTTAAAATATTAGCTAACGGAAATTTGGAGAGGAGTTTGACAGTTAGGGTTTCTAAATTTTCACAATCAGCTATTGAAAAAATTGAGGCTGCTGGTGGAAAAGCAGAGGTGATTTAAGTTAAATGTTTAAAATTTTAGGTAACGCTTTTAAAGTTAAGGATCTTAGGAAAAGAATATTTTTTACTCTATTTATTGTTATAGTATTTAGATTAGGGAATTTTATACCTGTACCAGGTGTTAACACTGAAAGTTTGAAACAGCTAACTTCAACTGGATTATTTGGATTTTATGATTTAATATCTGGAGGAGCATTAGAGAGATTTAGTATATTTGCATTAGGAGTAGTTCCGTATATAAATTCATCAATAATAGTTCAATTATTATCTATGTCTATTCCTAAATTTGAGCAATTATCAAAAGAGGGAGAAGAAGGAAGGAAAAAACTTCAAAATATAACTAGATATTTATCTATAGTGTTATCTTTTGTTCAAGCATATGGATCATATTTTCTTATATTAAATGCTGGTGCAATTACTAATAATTCTATGTTTTCTATGATATTTGTAGTATTTACATTAGTTGCCGCATCTGTGTTTTTAGTGTGGATAGGAGATCAAGTTAGTTTACATGGTATAGGTAATGGTGTTTCTTTATTTATATTTGTTAATATAGTTTCCAGATTTCCAACTATGTTTATACAAATTGGAGCATTGAATAAGTCAGGAGAGGTTGGTTTCATAGAAACTGTAATATTTGTATTAGTTGCAATTGGATTATTAATTTGGACTATATATATGACATTAGCAGAGAGAAGAATAACTGTACAGTATGCAGGAAAACAATTAGCAGGGAGTAATAAAAATAACAAAGCTCATATACCATTTAGCATAACTGGATCTGCGGTAATAGCTATTATTTTTGCTACATCTGTATTGCAATTTCCAGCAACTATTGGAACATTTTTTTCTGCAGATTCGTGGATAAATAAAGTTTTAGTTAATGGAACTTATAGCCCATTTAGAATTAATTCTCTTCTGTATACTATAGTGTTTGCTTTATTAATAGTATTTTTTACTTGGTTTTATACTCAAGTTACATATAAACCAGATGAAATGGCGGAGAATATGAATAAATCTTCTGGATTTATTCCAGGAATAAGACCAGGGGAGCCTACAGCTAAATATATAGAGAATGTATTGGATAAAATTTCTATTCTTGGAGGTATATTTGGTGCTATATTAGCTTTATTTCCAATATTTATGGATTTGTTTACACCGTTTAAAGGTCTTCAATTTGGAGGTACGATGTTATTAATTTTGATAAGTACTTCTGTTGACACAATGAGACAAATTGAATCTCAACTTATTTTAAGACATTATCAAGGCTTTTTAAAATAGATTAGGTGATGTAATATGAAAATATTATTAATTGGGCCACCAGGTGTTGGTAAAGGTACGCAAGCAAATTTGATTTGTAAGGAATATAAACTTAAACATATTTCAACAGGAGATATACTTAGAAAATATGCTTTATATAAAAATAGAATTGGGAAAGAAATCTTAAATTCTCGTATAGATAGTGGTAAATTTGTATCGGATGAGTTAGTTAACAATATAGTTAATAATTTAAAATGTGAAAAAGTTTTAAATCAACCATATTTATTGGATGGCTACCCAAGAACACTGTTTCAAGCAGAATTTTACATTAATAATATTCTGAGTAAAGATGATAAATATTTAGTGATTTATTTAAGTACTAGTAATGAATATATATTAAATAGAATTTCTAATAGATTAACTTGTATAAATTGTGGGAGAATTTATAATTTACAAAATGATTTACCTAAGATTTATGGAAAATGTGATATTTGTAAAGGGCAATTAAGAGTAAGATCGGATGATAAGATTAACATATTCAAAGAAAGACTTGAAATATATTATAAGATGACATTTAAATTGGTAGAATATTTTAGAAAGTTAGATGTTTTATATAAAATAGATGCTTCGTATGGAATTGATGAAATTTTTGGTCAGGTAAAACGGGTAATAGGAGAATATTATGATTTATATTAAAAATGATGAAGAAATTTCTCTAATGAAAAAGGCGGGTAAAATAGTTAGTGATACATTAAAACTTGTAGAATCACTTATAAAAGAAGGTGTAACAACCAATTATTTGGATAGTAAAGCAGAAGATTATATAGTAAAGTCTAATGCCAAACCATCATTTAAAGGATATTATGGGTTTCCATCAACATTATGTATATCTGTAAATAATCAGGTTATACATGGTATTCCTTCTGATCTAATTATTGAAGATGGCGATATAGTTAGTGTAGATTGTGGGGCTAACATTTATGGATTTCACGCTGATGCAGCTAGAACCTTTGCTGTAGGTAATGTGTCAAAAAGTGCTAAGAAACTTATAGAAGTTACACGTGATAGTTTTTTTCAATCTCTTAAATATGCGAAAGAGGGATATTTGATTGGTGATATATCCTTTTCCATTCAAGAATATGTTGAAAACAATGGGTATTCTATAGTTAGAGATTTTACTGGTCATGGTATTGGCAAGGATCTACATGAAGCACCTGAAATTCCTAATTTTGGTAGAAAAGGAACGGGATTTTATATTAAAAAAGGTATGGCTATCGCGATTGAGCCTATGGTTAATTTAGGAAAGGAACATGTTAGAATACTTGATGATAACTGGACGGTTGTGACAATGGATAATAGTTTATCTGCTCATTACGAAAATACTGTTATTATAACCGATTCCGATCCAGAAATTATAACATTATAAGCAAATTATGAAATATTGTTTAGGGAGGGTTAAAGTAAATGGCTAAAGATGATATTATAGAAATGCAAGGAATTGTCAAAGAATCGTTACCAAATGCAACATTTCAAGTTGAGCTTGAAAGTGGGCATGTAATTCTTGCACATATTTCAGGTAAATTAAGAATGAATTTTATAAGGATAATTCCTGGGGATAAAGTTAAAATAGAAATGTCGCCTTACGACTTAACCCGTGGTAGGATAACTTGGAGAGCTAAGTGAAATTGTAGGAGGATAATTATGAAAATAAGAGCATCTGTAAAACCTATATGTGAAAAATGTAGAGTTATAAAGAGAAAAGGTCGAGTTATGATTATTTGTGAAACACCAAAACATAAACAAAAACAAGGATAAAATGGAGGTGAATATTTAATGGCTAGAATTTCTGGAATAGATATACCTAAGGATAAGAGAGTAGAAGTAAGTTTGACGTATATTTATGGTATAGGATTATCTACATCTAAGAGGATTTTAAAAGAAACAAATATAAATCCTGATATAAGAGTTAAAGATTTAACTGAGGAACAAATCAATCTAATAAGAGATTTTATTAATAAAAATCTTAGAGTAGAGGGAGATTTAAGGAGAGACGTTGTTTTAAATATAAAAAGATTAATAGAAATAGGATGTTATAGGGGAATTAGACATAGAAAAAGGTTGCCTTTAAGAGGTCAAAGAACTAAAACTAATGCAAGGACGGTTAAGGGTCCACGAAAAACTATAGCAAATAAAAAGAAGTAGGGAGGTAAGTAGTTTAAATGGCGATACAAAAATCTAAAAAGATTAATAAGCGCAAGAAAGATAGAAAAAATGTAGATAGAGGATCTGCACATATAAAATCAACTTTTAATAATTCAATTGTTACTTTGACTGATGTTAATGGTAATACTTTATCTTGGTCAAGTGCCGGTGCATTAGGATTTAAAGGATCTAGAAAAAGTACCCCTTATGCCGCACAAATGGCAGCTGAAACTGCAGCTTCAGTTGCTATGGAGCATGGTCTTAAAAGTGTAGAAGTATATGTTAAAGGGCCTGGATCAGGAAGAGAGGCAGCTATAAGATCCTTACAAGCTGCTGGATTAGAAATAACTTTAATAAAAGATGTGACACCTATTCCTCATAATGGGTGTAGACCACCAAAGAGAAGAAGGGTGTAATTTGGAGGTGTGAAATGGCTAAATACAATGGTCCACAATGTAAGTTGTGTAGAAGAGAAGGTATGAAATTATTTTTAAAGGGAGATAGATGTTATTCTTCTAAGTGTTCTGTTGTCAAAAGACAAGGTGCTGGAGCACCAGGACAGCATGGTAAGAATAGAAAAAAATTATCTAACTTTGCACTTCAATTAAGAGAAAAACAGAAGGCTAAAAAAATATATGGTTTATTAGAAAAACAATTTAGAATTATATATAATAGAGCAGATAGAAAAGTAGGCATTACTGGTGAAAATTTAATTACCTTACTTGAAATGAGATTGGATAACGTGGTATATAAATTGGGATTTTCTAATTCAAGGAAAGAAGCACGTCAATTAGTATCTCATGGTCATTTTTTAGTAAATGGGAAAAAGGTTAATATACCATCATATGTTGTTAAAATAGATGATATTATTGAGTTAGTAGATAAAAGCAAATCAAGTGAGAAGTTTAAAGTATTAGTTGAGAATAGAAAAATGATTCCACAATGGATTAGTATAGAAGATGATAAATATAAGGGTAAAATTGTATCATTACCATCTAAGGATGATTTAAATGTACCGTTTAATGAAACTTTAATAGTAGAGTTTTATAGCAAATAATTTTTGAATCAGATGCCCTTAAAAATATATATTAAGGGAGGGGTTTATTATATATGTTTGATATTGAAACACCTAAAATTGAATGTATAGAATCTAATGAACAAGGAACATATGGTAAATATGTTATTGATCCTCTAGAAAGAGGTTATGGAACGACTCTTGGAAATTCTTTGAGAAGAATCTTACTATCATCTTTGCCAGGTGTGGCAACTACTTCTATAAAAATTAATGAAGTATTACATGAATTTTCTACGATTAAAGGTATTAAAGAAGATGTAACAGAAATTATTTTAAATATTAAGCAATTGGCTTTAAGGATGGAAGAAGAAGGAAGTAAAGTACTACGTTTAGATATTAAAGGAAGTAAGGAAGTTACTGCAGCAGATATAATTGAAGAAGAAGGAATTGAAATTATAAATAAAGATTTACATATAGCAACACTTGAAGATGATGGACATTTAAATATGGAGATAACTGTTAATAGAGGAAGAGGTTATGTACCACAAAATAAAAATAAAGTAGATGGTAATGATGGATATATACCTATTGATTCTATTTACACTCCAGTAAAGAGAGTTAATTTCACTGTTGAAAATACTCGTGTAGGTCAAGTGACGGATTATGATAAATTAACTATAGAAGTATGGACTAATGGTTCTATAAAAGTAGATGAGGCAATAAGTTATTCTGCTAAAATATTAATTGAACATTTTAAATTATTTTTAGGTTTGACTAAAGAGGCAAATGAAGTTGTCGTAATGGTACAGAAAGAAGAAGATAAAAAAGAAAAAGTGCTTGAGATGACTATTGAAGAATTAGATTTCTCTGTTAGAAGTTATAATTGTTTAAAGAGAGCGGGTATAAATACAGTACAAGAACTTGCGCAAAAGTCTTTAGAAGATATGATGAAGGTTAGAAATTTAGGAAAGAAATCCCTAGAAGAAGTTGAGAAGAAGCTTAAGGATTTAGGATTAAGTTTAAGACAAAGTGATGAATAATAGGAGGTGTTAAAATGGCTTGGCAAAGAAAACTAGGCAGACCAACAAATCAAAGAATTGCTATGATTAAAAATTTAGTTACTAGCTTTTTGAAGCATGGTAAGATAACTACTACACTTGGTAGAGCTAAGGAAACTCAGAGTTTAGCTGAAAAGATGATAACTCTTGCTAAAAAAGGGGATTTACACGCAAGAAGACAAATTCTTTCTATAGTTAAAGAAAAAGAAGTGGTTAGTGTTTTGTTCTCAGAAGTTGCACCTAAGTATCAAGAGAGAAATGGTGGATACACTAGAGTAGTAAAACTTGGAGCAAGAAAAGGTGATGGATCAGAAATGGCTATCTTAGAACTTGTATAATATCTTTTATTGAGGAATTAGGAATGTGATATCTTAATTTCTCTTTTTTTATAGTAATTTTGGTATAATTTATATATTAATTTGGAAGGTACTTTTATGAATAATTGTATAAACATTAAAAATGTTTCATTTAAATATAATGATTTAAGTGATTTTATATTGAAAGATATAAGTATTAATATAAATAAAGGTGAATTTATATGTATTATAGGGGGAAATGGATCAGGTAAATCTACATTATCCAAATTAATTAATGGAATTTATGAATTGAAGTATGGAGAAATATACGTTGATTCACTTAGCGTTAAAAATAAAGAAAATATTTTAGATATTAGAAAGAAGGTGTGTATAGTTTTTCAAAATCCAGATAATCAGATTGTTTCAACTATAGTTATGGATGATGTGGTATTTGGACTTGAAAATATATTAAAAGATAGAGATGAGATAGAAAATAGGGTTAACAATGCTTTAAAAAAAGTAAATATGTTTGGGTATAGATATCACAATACAAATATGTTATCTGGTGGTCAAAAACAGAGAGTATCTATTGCAGGTATTTTAGCTATGAAACCAGATTATATTATTTTCGATGAATCTACATCTATGTTAGATCCATTAGGCAAACAAGAAATATTAAATATATTAATAGATTTAAATAAGAACCATGGTATAACAGTTATATTAATAACGCATTTTATTGATGAATGTTTGATATGTGATAGGAGTATAATTTTGACGGATGGAGTTATTGAGTATGATGGAGTGCCGAGAGATATTTTATTTGATGAAGAGTTCTTATATAAAAATAAGCTTATAACTACATATTCATGTAGAATTTCAAATGCTTTAATAAAATATGGTTTTCATAATAATAAATATATATTTGAGTTAGAGGAGCTTGTAAATTTATTATGTCAATTGAATTTAAAGAGGTAGGTTACACATATTTTAAGAAAACCCCTTTTGAGAAGAAAGTACTACATAATATTAATTTTAAAATTAATACTGGAGATTTTATTTCTATTATTGGACATACTGGGAGTGGAAAGTCTACATTAATTCAGCTTATGAATTTATTACTTAATGGATTTGAAGGAGATATAATAATAGACTCGGTAAATGTAAATAAAAATAAAGTAAATAAAACTGATATAAGAAGGAAATTTGGATTTGCTTTTCAATATCCAGAATATCAATTTTTTGAAGATACAATATATAAGGATATTGCTTTTTCACTTAAGATTAGAGGGGAAGATGAAGAATTAATTGAAAGCAAGGTAAGAAAGGCTATGGATATGGTATTTCTTGATTTTGATAAGTATAGAGATAAAAATCCATTTGATATAAGTGGTGGGGAAAAAAGAAAGGTATCGCTTGCATCTATACTTGTATTGAATCCAAGTTATATAATATTAGATGAACCTACTGTTGGTCTTGATCCTAAGAGTTGTGAAGAGTTTGAGTTGATTATTAAAAATTTAAATAAACAGTTTAATAAGACAATTATAATGGTTACACATATTATGGATTTAGTTTTTAGCATCTCTAATAAGGTTATGATATTAGATAAAGGAAGGATAGTAGAATTTGGTGATCCATATGATATTTTTACTAATTTAGATTTATGTAATAAGTATAATATTGATAAGCCATATTTGATAAGATTGTTTTTAAAACTTAAAGAAAATGGATTTGATATTGGAGAGTGTCCAAGGGATATAAATAATATGGAAAATTTAATTTGTAATTATTTATCTAAAAGGAGTAAGTAATGATTGGAAGTATTACACTTGGTCAATATTTAAAAATTGATTCATTTATACATAAGTTAGATCCAAGAATTAAGATAATATTAAATATTGTGTATATTATTGGTATTTTTCTAGTTGATAATATATTTAAGTATATATTTTATTTAGTTATGATATTTTTGATTACATTGTGTGCAAAGATTAAATTTTATTATGTTTTGAATTCTATAAAGACAGTGAGTTTATTTATAATATTCACTGCATTTTTTAATATATTTTTTATTAAAGATGGAAATTTAATTTTTAAATTGGGATTTTTAACTATATATGATAATGCGATAATAACTTCGATACTTATAAGTCTTAGAGTAATATTTTTGATATTAGGATCTACTATTTTAATATTAACAACATCACCAGTTGAATTAACCGATGGGTTTGAATCTATGATGTATCCTTTACGTAAATTTAATATTCCAATTAGTGAAATCTCTTTAATGATGGGTATTTCTTTAAGGTTTATACCAATACTTTTAAATGAAACAGATAAGATTATTAAAGCTCAAAAATCAAGGGGAGTTGATTTTGAGCATGGAAGTATTATAAAAAGGGTTAAAAATATAGTTCCTATTTTAATACCATTGTTTATAAATTCATTTAGAAGGGCCGATGAGCTTGCTATTGCTATGGAGTCTAGGTGTTATAACGGAAGTGAGAATAGGTTTAAATTTAAAATTTTAAAATTAAATATTAAAGATTATATAAGTTCAATTTTATTTGTATTGTTTGTTATTTTTATTTATTTTTTATAGGTGATATAAAGGTGAATATTTGTTTTAAAATATGTTACTTGGGAACCAATTATTATGGGTTTCAAAGGCAGAAAGAAAAGATAAGTATACAGGGAACGATAGAAGATATTTTTTTGAAAGTGTTTAATATAAAAATAAGAACTATAGGATGTAGTAGAACTGATGCAGGTGTTCACGCTGAGGAATTTTATTTAAATTTTCATTTAGATGATTTTAATGTAAGCTGTTTGAATATGAAAAATGCATTAAATACTTATCTTCCTTATGATATAAGAGTTATAGATGTATTTTATGTAAATGAAAATTTTCACGCAAGATATGGCGCTTTGAAAAAAGAATATGAATATAAAATATTTAATGGAGATATTATGAGTCCATTTAAATATCAAACTTATATGCATTTTAGATATGAATTAGATTTTAATTCTATGAATGAGTCATGTAAGTATTTTGAAGGAGAACATGATTTTAGAGCGTTTATGAGCAGTAATTCTCCAAGAGAAAATACAACTAGAATAATTTTTAAAAGTAATATTTATAAAAATAATAATATTATAACTTATAGGGTTTTAGGAAATGGTTTTTTATATAATATGGTTAGGATAATGGTGGGTACTTTGATAATGGTAGGTCAGGGTAAAATTAAACCTTATGATATTGAACATATAATAGGATCTAAAAATAGAAAAAATGCGGGTTTTATTAGTGAAGCGAAGGGATTATGTCTGAAAAAAGTTTTTTATGATATATGATAATTGACATACTAAGTAAATTTTATTATAATGATAATGTTATGTATTTATTAGAAAAATAAATCCACTGCCCCGGATTTTTTATAAATAAAGTATTACTTTTTATAGGAGGATATTATGAAGTCGTATTTACCAAAAGAGAATGATATTCAGAGACGATGGTATGTGGTTGATGTAGAAGGAATGGTTTTAGGAAGAGCAGCAAGTCAAATAGCTTCTATATTAAGAGGAAAACATAAACCAGAATTTACACCTAATATGGATCTAGGAGATTTTGTAATAGTATTAAATGCAGATAAAATTGTTTTAACTGGTAAAAAATCAACTCAAAAAACTTATAGTTATCATACAGGTTATCCAGGTGGACGTAAGGAAATTGTGTATAGTAAGCTTTTAGATAAGAAACCTGAGTTTTTATTTTATGAAGCTGTAAGAAGGATGTTGCCAAGTGGTCCTCTTGCAAGACGTCAAATTAAGAAACTTAAAATATACAGAGGCAATGATCATAATCATCAAGCTCAAAATCCGATAAAATTAGAATTAAAGTATTAATTTGAGAGGAGGATTAGTGTATGAGTAAAATTCAATATATGGGAACAGGAAGAAGAAAGAAATCTGTTGCTAGGGTATTTTTAATTCCTGGAAATGGCAATGTTGTAATAAATAAGAGAAATATGGATGATTATTTTGGGTTAGATACCTTAAAATATATAGTTAATCAACCACTTGTTTTGACAAATACTTTGTCAAGTTATGATGTTAAGGTAAATGTTCATGGTGGAGGTCTTACAGGTCAGGCAGGAGCTATAAGACATGGAATATCAAGAGCTCTGCTTAAAGTTGATGAGAATTTAAGACCAATCCTTAAAAAAGAAGGATTTTTAACAAGAGATTCAAGGATGAAAGAAAGAAAGAAATATGGATTGAAGAAAGCTAGGAGAGCTCCTCAATTTTCTAAGAGATAATATAAGTTTTAATAAAATAAAGTCCAAACAAATTTTGTTTGGACTTTATTTTATTTTACATAAAAATAATTAAAAATGTTAATTATAAAAATTAAGATTAGATTATATAAGGGAGTTTTATAAAATGAAAATATATAATTTATGTAAAATTTTTTTTATTTGCATTTTTATGTTTTTATGTTTTTGTATTAATGCAAATGCACATATATCTAATATAAATAAGATTATATTAATAGATCCAGGACATGGGGGAATAGATGGCGGGGCTGTTTCAAAAAATAATATTTTGGAGAAAAATTTAAATCTGGAAATTTCTATGAAATTAAGAGAAGTATTAGAAAATAAGGGATATAAAGTTTTTATGACTAGAGAATCGGATATTTCTTTATCAAATGGGGGAAGTATTAAGCAACAAAAGAGAGATGATTTAAATAAAAGATGTAGTATGAAGAGGGAAGTTTCCTGTGATGTATTCGTAAGTATTCACATGAATAAGTTTCCAGATAATTCAGTTAAAGGTTCACAAGTATGGTATCCATTTTATAGTGAGAAAAGTAAAAAATTAGCTGAGAATATGCATAAACAATTTGAACAGGTTTTAAATCAAAAATATAATAGAAAACCAAAGGGAGTTAAAAATGATTATGTGATTTTAAGAGATGGATATGAAGAAGCATCAGTCATAGTTGAATGTGGATTTATTTCAAATGATGAAGAAGAACATAAATTAAAAGATGAATCATATCAATATGAATTTTGTAATTCTTTAGGAAGAGCTATTGATGATTATTTTAATGGGAGGTAATAAATATTGATATTCAATTTTAAAGGCAAAATACAATCTAGCGTATTTATTGATAATTTACTTGCAAAGTCTGAAGGTAACATTTTAATAATAAGACCCATTTATTATAAAGAAATTAAAAAAGCAGAGATATCTCTTTCAATATTAAATTTAATTATTGATAAACTTGAATCACTTTATGGTAATGATATGACTTTTAAAATGATTATGAGTGATGATGATGGTCCTATAACATTTGTTGTCATAAATAAAGATTCATTTAGCTTAAAACATGATATGTCTGTACTTGAAGACGAAGATGAATTAGGTATGCTTGGAGTTTTTATGGTATACGATAAAGTTGAAAATAGATTTATTAAAAGAAGTGAGGCAAATTCAGATTATAGGGTTTGTCCTATATGTCATAATGAAGAATATATTAATTGTGATATAAATAAAAAACATAGTAGAGATAAAATAGTAAAATTTTTAAGTAGCAAATATTCAGAGATTAGGAAATACTTTTTTTCAATAATATAGAGTTTAATATTTATAATAAATATGCTTGAATATATTTAAGAAAAGTTTTACACTTATTAGTGTAAAAAGAGTTATATGTATATTTATTACTTTAGTATATTTATTATAAATGTAGAGATAAATTATAATCATAAAATTTTATTATAATTTATTTTTTTATGTATTTTATGGGAGGAATGCTTTATTATGATGAAGGGAATTGCTGCTTCTAAGGGGTATGCTATAGGGAAAGCATTTATAAAAAAAGATATAGAAATAAAAATTAATAAATTAAAAATTAGTGATGTAGAAAGTGAAATAAAAAAATTAAATGATTCTTTAAATAAAACTAGAGATCAATTGGAAAATCTAAGAAAAATAACTGAAATTGAAGTAGGTAAGGAAGAATCTTTAGTATTCGAAAGCCATCAAATGATACTTGATGATCCAGAATTTATAGATAAAGCAAAGGAAATTATAAGAAGTAATTCTGTAAATTCAGATTATGCTATAGATGAAGTTAGAAACGAACTGGTATCTATAATGTTAAGTATTGATGATGAATATATGAGAGAGCGTGCGGCAGATATTAAAGATGTTGGAGATAGGATAATTAGAAATTTATTAGGGATTAATAATGATGTAAATATTAGTGAACCCAATACTATAGTTGTTGCTAATGATTTAACACCATCTGATACTGCTCAATTAGATAAATCAAAAGTGTGTGCCTTTTTAACTAATATTGGAGGAAGAACTTCACATTCTGTTATAATGGCACGAAGTATGGAAATACCTGCAATTGTTGGAATGGTGGATATAACTGAAACTGTTAAAGATGGAGATGTGCTTTTAGTTGATGGAGTTAATGGTAATGTAATTTTAAACCCGAGCGATATTGAAATTGATGAATTTAAATCTAAGATAAAACTTTATGAAGAAGAGAAAGAGAAATTAAAAGAATTAAAAGATGTTAAAATATATGATTCTAACAAAAGACATATTGAAATATGTGGAAATATTGGATCTGTTGAGGATGTAGAGCAAGTAATTGAAAATGGAGCTGATGGTGTAGGATTATTTAGAACTGAGTTTTTGTATATGCATAGAAGTTCTATGCCAACTGAGGAAGAGCAATTTAATTCCTATAAAGCAGTTCTTGAAAAAATGGGAGATAAACCAGTTGTTATAAGAACACTTGATATAGGAGGAGATAAGAAGCTTGAATACTTAAATGTTGGAGAAGAGATGAACCCATTTCTAGGATATAGAGCGGTAAGACTTTGCTTAGATAGGGTTGATATATTTAAAATACAGTTAAGAGCACTTTTGAGAGCATCTATTTATGGTAATCTTAAGATTATGTTTCCTATGATTTCATGTATTGAAGAGTTTAGACAGTGTAAGAAAATCTTAGAGGAATGTAAATGTGAGCTTATTGATGAGAAATATGATGTTAGTGATTCAATTGAGGTTGGAATCATGGTTGAAATACCTTCTACAGCAGTTTCTGCTAGGGAATTTGCGAAGGAAGTTGACTTTTTTTCTATTGGGACAAATGATTTAATACAATATACACTTGCGTGTGATAGGATGAATGAAAAAGTATCATATTTGTACAATCCAATGAATCCATCAGTATTATCTCTTATAAAGATGACTATAGACGGAGCACATGCTGAAGGTAAATGGGTAGGAATGTGTGGAGAGATGGCTGGAGATGAAGAGGCTATTCCAAAGTTATTGGAATATGGATTAGATGAATTTTCTATGTCTGCAATATCTATTTTGTCAGCTAAAAAGCAGATATTAGATATATTAAATAAAAAATAATATTTAGTTTTCGGTGGGGGGAGATTACGATTGTAACAATAGTAAAAAATGTAGAATTATATTCTCCAGATTATATTGGGAAAAAAGATGTTGTTATTTTATTTAATAAAATAGAAGGTATATACGATAAGTTTGAATATGTTAATTGTTTTACTGAATATGAAATAATTGATGGTAGTGGAATGATCATGATTCCAGGATTTATAGATTCACATGTTCATATATCAGGTGGAGGAGGAGAAGCTGGTTTTAAAACTAGAACTCCTGAGATTGACTTTATAGATTTAATATCTGCAGGTATTACCACAGTTGTTGGATGTTTGGGAACAGATAGTATTTGTAGGAATATGAATAATTTAATTGCTAAGGCATATGGACTTGAAGAAGAAGGGATAAGTTCATACATTTATACAGGATCTTATGAAATACCAGTTAAGACCATAACAAACAGTATAAAAAGTGATCTAATGATAATTCCTAAAGTAATTGGAGTTGGTGAGATTGCTTTATCAGATTATAGATCTTCTAAACCGAGTTTTGAGGAATTTATTAAGATTGTTCATGATGCGAAAGTTGGGGGATTATTGTCTGGTAAGAAAGGGATTGTTCATATACACATAGGAGATTCTGAGGAGGGTTTAAAATATTTATTTGATCTATGTATAGATAAAGATATATCTTTAGATCAAGTTATGCCAACGCATGTTAATAGAAATAAAAAACTTTTAAACAGTGCGATTGAATATGGAATAAAAGGTGGATATTTTGATTTAACTAGTAGCTATGTAAAAGGTTTAAAAGACGAAGAGGAACTTAGAGTAAGTAATATATTACCACATATTATATCAAGTGGTGTACCAGTATCTCACATTACATGTTCTTCAGACGCACAGGGGAGTCTCCCTATTATTGATGAAATGGGGAATTTTATAGGTATTGGTATAGGAAATCCAAAATCATTATACGTAGAAATTAAAGAATTATTAATTAACAATTTTTTACCTAAAAGTGATATAATATCTATTGTAACTAAAAATGTAGCTAATATTTTAGGTATACATCACAAAGGTGAAATAAAGAGATATAATGATGCAGATTTTCTACTTTTAGATAATAAGGATTACGATTTGAGATATATTTTTTCGAATGGGAAAAAGATGATGGAGAATGGTAAAATATTAGCTAAGCAAACTTTTATTAAGGAGTAAAAATATGATTCAAGTTAATGATACAAATTTTAATACAGAAGTTTTAGAATACAAAGGAATTGTCTTAGTAGATTTTTATGCAGATTGGTGTGGACCATGTAAAAACTTTGCACCTATATTTGAAGAGTTTTCTAAAGAAGTCAGCGATGTAAAATGCGTTAAAGTGAATGTTGATGAGAGTACTAGTGCTAGAACATATAAAGTTATGAGTATACCAACTGTTATTTTATTTAAAGATGGGGAAGTATGCGATAGATTTATTGGAGCTATGCAGAAGAAAGATCTAAGTGATTTTGTAAATAAAAATAGATAAAAATTAAAAGAGATGCTAAAGTGCATCTCTTTTAATTTTTATATATATTCTATTAAGATATCGTTTATAGATGAGGATACTTCATTTATTAAATTTTGTATAGTATCTTTATGTTCATTAAATGAATCTATATTATATATGTTATTATTTATTAATGAATTTAAATACATGGTTATATCATTTAGGTAAGTATTATTATATTCCCCTCTAAATGTTTTAATTATATCAATAGATAATGTTATGCTATTTAATACATTATTTAAATCTTGCTTTATATCAGTTATATCTGTAGCATTAAATATACGAGTTAGGTTTTCATCTTTTATATATTCTTTAGTTAAGTAGCAAAATGAAAATTTAGATTCAAGAAAATTTTTCTCTATTTCTGAATTAACAATGGTGTAAGGATAACTTATGATATTGTTAAGTAGTTCTTTTAAATTAATTTTTTGGTTAGTTATATTAATATAAAGATCTGAATTTTTTACATCATTTATTTCCAAACCTCTTTTTAAAAGTGTATTATAATTATTATATAATTTTACTAAAATTTCGCTCATTTCTTCTTTTTGATTTCGCTTTAAGTTTTTATTTTCCATATTAAATATATTTAAAGGAGTAACTACTCGTTTTCCATCATCCTCATACATAGGTAATGCCTGTGCGTTTATGAAGGGAAGTATAGTAGTTGCTATTCCTAAAGTTAAACTTATAAATTTTAAATTATTCATAAATACCTCCGAAAAATTTAAAGGTATAGTAAATCGTTTTTATTTTGTACAAAAAGTTTGAAAATTATTAGTTTAGTTATATATATAAGTTGGGATATTTAATTTAGAGTCAATTTTATGTTTTAAAGTGTTGTATTGGTTTAAAAGTTTTGAATATATGGAATCTGTTTGCTGATATATTTTATTTAGAGTATCTTTATCTAATTTTTCTTTTTGCAATAAATTTTCGTTCTTGATACAGTATTTTAGTTTTATATTGTATTCATTATATATTTCTAAAATTTCTTCCATTTGATGATATAAATTTAATCCATCTTGAGGTATAGGTAGTTTTGACAAAGAAAGTTTAAGATTTTCACTTATAGCTAAGTTTTTTTCAAGGTTGTTTATAATTAATTGATAATCGTATTTATTTTCTCTAGCTTCAATTAATTTTTCTTCTATATTTTCTATGAGTGGGAGAAAATCATACATTATAGAATTAAGTTTATTTATAAAATTATTTAAGTTTAGATTTGATATCGAATTTATTTTTTCTGTATAAAAGCTATTTTCATATGTATTTTGTATATTTGTTATTGTTTCGATTGTTTCTTTTAATAAATTTGAATTAGCAGGTAGGGATTTTAAACTTATTAAAATACCATCAAAATAATTTTTTAAAGATGTTATATTTTCATTTACATTGTTCTTATTATTTTTGAGATTTTGTAATTGTTTTATATATAATTCAGATGAGTGAAGTAAACTGTTAAACATCTCCATTTCATTTAATTTTAGAGAGGTATTTAAATTTCTTTTTGATATTTGTAATGTATTTATATTTTCAAGAGATTTAGTTATATTTTTTTCTGAATCTAAATTATTATCCAAAAGTTTATAGGTATTGTTTAAAGATGAAATATAAGAATCTAACTTATATTTATGACTATGTTCTTTTTTAATAATTAAATATGTTATAAAGCAACATATACTAAAGAATATTAGAAATAATAAGATAGATATAAATCTAAATAAATTTTTTTTTGTATACAAAATTTTCTCCCCTTTTAAAATTAGTTAGTTTATTATATTATTTATTTAGTTGATAAATTCTTAAAAAAGAAAAAAGAGGTAAATAATTGGGTTTTTTAAATATAGTTTTTAATACTATAAAGAATATAAATATTTTTGATTTAATAGATATATCGATAATTGCATATGTTTTATATAAAGTGTATATGTTAATAAAAGAAACAAGAGCTGAGCAGTTATTAAAAGGTATTATATTTATTTTATTTTTTATACCTGTTAGTTATCTTTTAAAATTAAAAATGGTATACTCGATATTCAAAAATACTTTAACAATAGGAGTTTTGACTATTGTTATATTATTTCAGCCTGAAATTAGGAAGGCTTTGGAACATTTAGGTAGAAGTGCATTTTCAGATAAGAACAAATATATTAAAGGGTATAATTATGTAAAAAACGATTTTATAGTTGAGATATGTAAAGCTTGTGCTAATATGTCTAATAAGAATGTAGGTGCACTAATTGTGATTGAGAGAAATACAAAACTCGGAGATGTTATAGAGAGTGGTACAACTATTAATTCAAAAGTAGCATCTGAGTTAATAGAAACAATATTTTTTCCTAATAGCCCACTTCATGATGGGGCAATAGTTATAAAAGATGGTTTAATTGAAGCAGCTGGATGTTTTCTTCCATTAAGCTATCAAAATATAGATAAAAGTTTAGGTACTCGTCATAGAGCTGCTTTTGGTATATCTGAAGTAAGTGATGCTATTATTATTGTGGTATCGGAGGAAACTGGAATTATATCTTTATTTGTGAATGGTAAAATGACTAGGAATTATGATTTTGAGAGGCTGAATTCTTTGTTAAATAGGATGTTTGAATATAATAATTTAAAAACATTATCATTTAAAGGTAGGGTAAAAGGTTGGATAAGGGGAAAAATAAAAAGCAAACACAAGGGATAATTGTAAAGATATCCTGTTTTGTAATTGCGTTTGTAAGCTGGGTATATGTAGTTATTTCTTTAAATCCCGTATTAACTACAAGAGTTTATAATATACCGGTTAATGTTATAAATAGTTTAAGTATTAAAAAAAATGGAATAATTGTTTTACCAAATCAAAAATTTACAGTTAATTTGAATGTAGAAGGTAAGGCAAATGATATTTATAATTTAAAACCTGATAATTTTGAAATTTTTTTAGATTTGAGTGTGTATGATCTTCAAAAAGGTGAAAATGTAGTTAGGGGATATATAAGAAGTATTCCTCCAAACATATCTATAACTAGACCAAATGATTTAGATATTAAAATTCAGATAGATGAATTCATTGAAAAGAAGGTTCCTATAGATAAGATAATTAATAATGTTAATGTAGATGGATTTTATTCTTTTGAACCTGTGATAAATCCAGAATATGTTACAGTATCGGGAGCAGCTAAATATGTAAATGAAGTAAATAGAGCAATTGTTAGTGCTAGTTTTAATGATTTAAAAAAAGATACATATCAGAGCTTAAAAATTAAATTTTTAGATAAAGATGGAAAAGAAATAAATCAGTTTTTGGATTTATCCACGGAAGTTGTAGATATGTATATTATGGTTAAAGCTTTAAAGGACGTAGAAATTGAAGTTCCATTTGTAGATAATTTACCTGAAGGATTAAAATTAGAGAGTGTTGAGGTTATACCAAGAGTACTTAAAATAATAGGAACGGAAGATGTTATAACAAATATATATAAAATTTCATCTGAAAGTGTTAATTTATCAAAAATAACTGAAAATTCTATAATAGAGGTTCCGATTAAGATAGCAAATGGTATAGAAACTGTAGAAAATAAAAATTCTGTTATTATAAAAGTTAAGGTCAGTAAAATAGAGCAACAAAATTAAGATATTTAAAAAAGAGGTGATATTTATTTATAAAGTATTGTTTAGAGAAGATAGATGTAAAGGTTGTAAATTATGCGAAACGTCGTGTCCTAAAGGTATAATAAGTATGTCAGATAATACGAATATAATAGGATATAATTTTGCAAATATAACAGCAGACAATCAAAAAAAATGTATAGGATGTGGATTTTGTTTTAGAATGTGTCCAGATTCGGTAATAACTATAATTAATGATGGGGTGTAAAGATATTGAGAATTTTGTGTAAGGGATGTGAAGCTTTAGGAGAGGCAACAATTAGAGCAGGATGTAATGCTTTTTTTGGATATCCTATAACTCCGCAAACAGAATTAGTTGCGTATTTATCAAAAAAAATGCCTGAATATAATAGATTAATTATTCAGGCTGAAAGTGAAGTTTCAGCAATTAATATGGTATATGGAGCGGCAGCTGCTGGATTTAGAGTAATGACTTCAACAGCTAGCCCTGGAATGAGTTTAAAGGCAGAAGGTATATCATATATAATTGGATCTGAACTTCCTTGTGTAATAGTTAATGTATGTCGTGTTGGTCCAGGCTTAGGTGGGATACAACCATCTCAGCAGGATTATTTCTTTATGACAAAAGGATTGGGTCATGGTGGTGGCAGGGCTATTGTTTTAGCTCCAAATAGTGTTCAAGAAATATATAATTTAACAATGGAATCTTTTTATTTAGCTGATAAGTATAGAAATCCAGTAATCATATTTTTAGATGGAACTCTTGGACAAGTTATGGAATCATTAGAAATAGAAGATGAATATGATGGTGAGGTTTATACATTAACTGATATTATAAATTCAAAACCATGGAGTTCAAATGGTAAATTACATAGAAGGAATAGAAATATAATTAAATCATTAAATTTAGATAATAATGATTTAAGGAACCATATGAGTGACCTTAATAATAAATATTTAAAGATAAGGGAAAATGAGGTTAAGTACGAAAAAATTAATTTAGATAAAAAAGTTGATATTATTATGGTATGTTTTGGTATGATCTCAAGAACATGTGAAAAAGCCGCTGAGGAATTGAAAAAGGAAAATATAGAAGTTGGTATAATAAGACCCATAACTTTGTGGCCGTTTCCTCATGAGGCTATAAGAGATATGTCTGAAAATACTAAATATGGATTTTTATGTATTGAGATGAATTTTGGACAAATGGTTGAAGATGTAATATTATCTTCTAATGGGAGTAATAAAGTTTATTCTTATGCTGAGGTTTCGGGAGATATAATAGATTATGAGAGTGTAATTAAATATGTGAAAGATATTATTAAAGGAGAAGTTAATGAGTATAAAGTTTGAACCTTCCAAGGGAATTGTAGATGTTAAAAGTCATTATTGTCCAGGTTGTACTCATGGTATAATAAATAATATTATTGCAGAAGTGTTGGTTGAACTTGATATATTAGATATATCAATAGGGATTGCGTCTGTAGGATGTTCGGTTTTTATATATGAATACATAGATTGTGATTTTATTAGTGCTGCACATGGACGAGCACCATCAGTTGCAACTTCAGTATCAAGACTTTTAAAAGATAGAGTTGTATTTACATATCAAGGAGATGGAGATTTAGCTGCTATAGGAACTTCTGAAATTATACATGCGGCTTTAAGAGGGGAAAATATAGTTGTTATATTTATAAATAACGGAACTTATGGAATGACAGGTGGACAAATGGCTCCTACAACTTTAAATGGTCAGGTTACAGAAACTAGTCCAAAAGGTAAAAATAAAGATAGTTATGGTGCCCCTATTAAAATTTGTGAATTACTTGAAACTATAGAAGGTGTTAGGTATTTAGAGAGAGTTTCAACTCATAATTTGAAAGGGGTTATGAATACTAAAAAATCTATAAAAAAGGCTTTTGAGTATGTTAAAAATGGTGAGGGTTTTTGTTTGATAGAGATATTGTCAACATGCCCAACTAACTGGGGAAAAAATGCAGTAGATTCGTTAAAATGGGTTGAAGAAAATATGAGTGAAGAGTTTAAACTTAAAAAATTTAAGGAATAGAGTTGATAATATGAATTTAGAAATTTTATTTTCCGGTTTTGGAGGACAAGGTATATTGTTTATATCGAGGATACTTTCTTATGCTGCACTTGAAAGTGGATTAAATGTTACTTGGCTTCCATCTTATGGTCCTGAAATGAGAGGGGGGACAGCAAGCTGTTCGGTTGTAATGAGTGATAAAAAAATTTTGTCGCCAATTGTACTTAGGCCTGAATATATGATTGCTATGAATTATCCATCATTTAATAAATATGAAAGTAAGGTTTTGGATAGTGGATTTATGCTCATCAATTCAGATATAGTTAAATCCTATAATAAGAGAGAAAATATCAATTACCTAGATATACCAGTTCAGAGTATTGCAAAAAGTATATCAGAAAAGGTTCTAGGGAATATTGTTATACTTGGATCTTTAATTAAAGTTATTAATAAAATATCTATAGATTCTATATTTTATGTTTTTGGTAAATACACAGATACTAGGTTTAGTATTGAAGATAATAAAACAGCATTTAAGGTTGGATATGATTTTATATAAATAAAGGAGTTTAATTATGGGGAAGTTATTTGGTACAGATGGTATTAGGGGAATTGCAAATATTAAATTGACTGGAGAACTTGCTTATAATATCGGTAGGTGCGGAGCTAAGATATTATGTAAAAATAGTGTAAATAAAAGAAAAATGATTGTGGGTATTGATACAAGAATATCAAGCTCTATGATTGAGCATAGTATATGTGCAGGTATTTCGTCTACTGGAATAGATGTTATAAGGGTATCGAATGTTCCTACTCCAGCTATAGGTTATTTGATTCAAAAGTTTGGATTGCTTGGAGGTGTTATGGTTTCAGCATCTCATAATCCATACGAATATAATGGGATAAAGTTTTTTGATAGTGATGGAGTAAAACTCAGTGACGGTTTAGAGGATCAAATTGAAAAGTTGTATTTTAATTTATTAAATGGAGATAATATAGGTAACACAAAAGATATTGGTAAAATTGAATTTTCTCCTGATATAGTCGATGAGTATATCGCATTTTTAAAAAGTAATTTAGGGGGAGAAAATTTAAGGGGACTGAAAATTGCGTTAGATTGTGCTAATGGTTCTGCTTATTCTATTGCAAGAAAGGTATTTGAAGGAACGGAAGCAGAAGTATTAATTATAAATGATTCCCCTAATGGAATTAATATTAATAATAAATGTGGATCTACTTACATGGATGAGATATGTGAATTTGTTGTTAAAAATAAGTGTGATTTAGGATTTGCATATGATGGTGATGCGGATAGATGTTTAGCTGTTGATCATGAGGGTAACATAATAAATGGTGATTTTATAATGGGATTAATTGCTATTTATTTTAAAGAAAATGGAATTTTAAATAAAAATTCAGTAGTTGTAACAGTTATGAGTAATATTGGACTTTATAAATCCTTGGAAAAATTTGATATATCTATATCTACAGTTTGTGTTGGAGATAAATATGTTTTTCAAAATATGAACGAAAATAATTATGTAATTGGTGGAGAACAATCTGGTCATATAATACTTTTGGATAATAAAACAGGTGATGGGATTTTAACATCATTAATAGTAAGTAAAATAGTTAAAGAAAAAGGGAAAAGTTTAAAAGAATTGTGTTCAGTTATAAATGAATTTCCCCAAGTATTAATTAATATAGAAGTTGATGAGATTAATAAAAAAATATATAAGGAAAATAAAGAAATTGTTGAGTTGATAAATAAGTATGAAAATGAACTTTCGAGTAATGGTAGGATTTTGGTTAGAGAATCTGGAACTGAAAATTTAATTAGAGTTATGGTTGAAGGTGAAGATATAAATGTAATTAAAAATATTGGGGAAGATATTAAAAGTGCAATAAATTCTAAAATAAAAAATGTGTAGCATGTAAAGGCTACACATTTTTTAGTATAAATTCATTTATTGCAAAAGCAATACCATTATCATCATTACTTTTTGTCACAAATGTTGCTATATTTTTTATAGATTCTTCACCATTTGAAGGTACAACAGAAGTTTTTGAGAAATTAATCATTTCTAAATCGTTAAAATTATCACCAAATACAACAATTTCATCTCTATTAATATTTAATATCTTACATAGATTTTGAAGTCCAGTGCCTTTATTTACACCAGAAGGCATTATATCAAGCAAAGTTTTATCAGATGATACAATAGATAGATCTTTAAATTCTTTTCTCATTATATATTCTATATCTAATAGTTTTTCTCTATTTTCTATGTAAGCTAGGGATTTTAAGAATATTAGATTAGAGTAGTATTCTATATCTCTATTTAATATTTCGATATCAAATCTATCCTCAGGCTGTGATGATGAATTCAAATTTTCTAATAATATCAATCTTGGATTATTAGGGGTACTTAATATAGTATTTTCAGTGTATAACATAAAGTCCAGATTATTTAAGTTATAGAATTCCACTAAGGTCTTGACGGTATCAAAATTTAAATACTTTTTATAAAGTGTATTACCAGATAGGTCGCGTATTAGGGACCCATTACATGATATTATAGGTAAATTAGAGTTTATTTGTTTTTGATATTTTCTAGCAAGAGTATCCATTCTTCCAGTTGCTATTGTATATTGTATATTTTTATTTTTTAGTTTATTTATAGCTTGTATTGTTTCGATTGTAATTTCTTTATTAGAGTTTAAAAGTGTACCATCCAAATCGAATACACATAATTTAATATTCAAATTTAATAACCTCCTTTAAATTAATTAATTTAACAAAAAAATGTTTTTTTCATTGTTATATTTATAAAAATATTGTATAATAATTGTTCAAATACTAAAAAATATCTAGATATTATTATTATAATTTAAAATATTTATAAAAGAAAGGAAGATAAAGAATTTGGCTCAAAAAAGAAGTAGAAGAGAAAAGTATTCAGGAGATAATAAGAAAGTTGGGATACTTAATAAAAGTCTTAATTTTATTGAGGTTGTAGGTAATAAATTACCAGATCCAGTAACATTGTTTGTTTTATTAAGTATAATAACTGTTATTGCTTCTTATATTTTAAGCAATATGAATATTGTATCTGAATACGAAACATTAAAAGATGGAGTTTCTGAGGTAGTTAAAGTTCAAGTTACAAATTTATTTACCAAGGAAGCTATGGCTAATTTTTTAACAAGTATGGTTACTAATTTTACAAGCTTTGCACCACTGGGTGTTGTGTTAGTCTCTATGCTTGGAGTAGGTGTGGCAGAAGGAACTGGTTTAATAGATGCATTAATAAAGAAACTTATTTTAAGTACTCCAAGTAGATTAGTAACAATTGTTGTTGTGTTTTTAGGAGTTTTATCTAATATAGCTTCTGATGCGGGTTATGTCGTTTTAGTACCACTGGGTGCTATAATATTTAAGAGCTTTGGTAGAAATCCTATAGCTGGTATTGCAGCAGCTTTTGCGGGTGTTTCTGGAGGATTTTCAGCAAACCTTCTTATAGGAACTGTTGATCCATTGTTAAGTGGACTTAGTCAGTCTGCGGCTAATATAATAGATCCATCATATGTTGTAAATCCAACTAGTAACTATTATTTTATGGTAGTTTCTACATTTTTAATAACTATAATTGGAACACTTATAACTGAATATATAATAATTCCAAGACTTGAAAAAAGTAATAATCCTGATAATTTTGTTGAGCAAGTTGAAGTTCAAAATGAAGATTCCTTTAAGTTTACAAAAAGTGAGAAAAAAGGTCTTATATATGCTGGAATATCTTTATTGATACTTTTAATTATAATAGGTATAGGTCTTTTACCAGGTGGAATGCTCAGAAATCCAGAAACAGGATCAATAATTAATAAATCACCATTTATTAATGGTATTGTTGTTATACTTGCGTTTTTATTTTTGATTCCTGGTGTGTTTTTTGGAATTGGATCAGGTAAGATTAAGAAAGATAGTGATATTATTAATTCTATGTCAAAATCTATGTCATCTATGGGATCATATCTTGTGTTATCATTTTTTGCGGCACAATTTATAAATTTATTTGAGAGAAGTAAAATTGCAACAATAATTGCAGTAGATGGAGCTAAGTTTTTAGAAGATATAGGGTTTGTAGGAATACCTCTTATAATAGGATTTATACTCATAACTGGTTTTATAAATCTATTTGTAGGAAGTGCATCTGCTAAGTGGGCGATATTAGCTCCTGTATTTGTTCCATTATTTATGAGGCTTGGTTATAGCCCGGAATTTACTCAGATAGCATATAGGATAGGAGATTCTACTACTAATATAATAACTCCTTTGCTTCCGTATTTTCCAATAATTGCAATGCTTATAAAAAAATACGATAAGAAGAGTGGAATAGGTACACTGATATCATTAATGTTACCATATTCAATAGCTTTTTTAATATCTTGGATAGTATTATTGATATTGTGGATGTTCTTAAAATTACCTTTAGGACCAGAAGCATTTATATTTTTAAAATAATTTTTAATGTAAGGATAATTTAATATGAATTAAATTATCCTTATTATTTATTGAGGTGGGGTATGAAGATACTTAGGAGTAGCAAGGAAATTGAGTTAAGTAGAGAGGAATTTTTAAATAAAATAAAATCATATGATGATTTGGTAATTGATTTGGGAACAGGACAAGGAGCATTTGTATATTTCAGTGCTTTAGAGAATAAAAATAAATTTTATGTAGGATTAGATTCTTGTGGAGATTCTATGAAGAAGTATGCGATTAAACAATATAAAAATAAGTTAGAGAATTTGGTTTATATAATTATGAATGCTCAAAATATAGATAATTTATTATATAATATGTTTTCAGAAGTTTACATAAATTTACCGTGGGGTAGTTTGCTTGAAGGTATATTTAAAGAAGAGCTAGGTATTATATACAACATATCTAAGTTGCTTGTAGATAGTGGAAAAATGAAAATATGTTTTTCATATAATGATAAATTTGAGAAAATGGAGATAGAGAAGAGAAATTTGCCAGATTTAAATGAGAGTTATTTTGATGATTTTAAAATGCTATATTCTAAATATAATATAGAAATACATGATATTAATTTGGTGTTAAAAGATGAAATTCCTTTTGAAAGTAAATGGGTTAAGGTTTTAGGAGAGAGTAATAGGAGGGAGTTTTATATTATAAATGGATATAAAAAAAGAGTGCAGTAGTCTGTACTCTTTTCTTATTTTTAGTATATGCTTTTGTATATTTCGTGTAGTTCTTCAACAAGGGGGTATCTTGGATTTGCTCCAGTACATTGATCATCAAATGCTTTAAGAGCAAGTAATTCTATTTTACTCATATATTCATCTTTATCAATATTGCATTCGGAAATTCTTGTTGGCATTTCAAGTTCATTCATCAATTTTTTGATAGCTTCAATTAAGCTATTAACACCTTCTTCTGTAGTAGAAGCTTTAAGTCCTAAAGATCTTGCAATTTCTGCATATTTCTTATCTGCAATAAACTTTTCATATTTAGGGAATGATGGGAGTTTTGTTGGTGTTTCAGAGTTAAATTTAATTACATAAGGTAAAAGTATTGCGTTTGCACGACCATGAGGTATATGGAACTCCCCTCCTAATTTGTGAGCAAGTGAATGATTTATTCCTAAAAATGCATTTGTAAATGCCATTCCAGCCATAGAAGATGCATTGTGCATTTTTTCACGAGCAACTTTATCATTATTTCCATTTTTGAATGCTCTTGGTAAGTATTCAAATACTAAATGTATAGATTTAAGAGCTAATGCATCTGTATAATCTGATGCAAGTATTGAAACGTATGCTTCAATTGCGTGAGTTAAAACATCAAGTCCAGTATCTGCTGTTACAGCTTTTGGTAAGCTCATAACAAATTGAGGATCTATTATAGCTATATTAGGAGTTAATTCATAATCAGCTAGAGGATATTTAATATTTTTAACTTTATCACTAATTACTGAGAATGATGTAACTTCTGATCCTGTTCCAGATGTTGTAGGTATTGCTACTAATTGACATTTAGTACCAAGTTTAGGGAACTTGTAAATTCTCTTTCTGATATCAACAAATTTTAATTTTATATCATTGAAGTCTATTTCTGGATGTTCATAGAATAACCACATGGATTTAGCAGCATCTATTGCAGATCCTCCACCCAAAGCAATTATACAATCAGGTTTAAATCTGTTCATAGCTTTAACACCATTAAATACAGTTTCAACAGATGGATCCGGTTCAACGTCAGAGAAAATTTCAACGCTTATTTTATTTATTCTGTTATTCAAATGATTTAAAACTATGTTTGTATATCCAAGATTAACCATTCCAGGGTCAGTGATTATCATTACTTTAGATATATCAGGCATTTTTTCTAAATACGAAGTAGAACCCCATTCGAAGAATATTTTCTTAGGTACCTTAAACCATTGCATATTATTTTTTCTCCTTGCGACTCTCTTTAAATTGATTAAATTCTCACAGGTAACGTTAGAAATTATTGAGTTTTTGCCGTAAGAACCACATCCAAGTGTTAAAGATGCTCTATTTGAATTATATAAATCACCTATAGCTCCTTGAGTTGATGGTGCATTTACAACTATTCTTCCAGCTTTAACTTTTTCTGAGAATTTTCTGATAACATCTTCACTTGATGAATGAACAGCTGCAGAGTGTCCAAGACCTCCAAATTCTACCATTTGAGCAGCTTTTTCTATTCCTTCATCAGAGTTTTTAACAATAATGTATGAAAGTATAGGACTTAATTTTTCACGTGATAGAGGTGAATTAGCTCCTATAGATTCTATTTTTGTAATTAATATTTTTGTTTTTTCAGGAACCTCAAACCCTGCTTCTTTAGCTATTTGGGTAGCAGGCTTTCCAACTATATCAGCATTTAATACACAAGAATTCTTTTCTTCAGGAAATGCATATTTTTCAACTTTTTTGGTTTCATCTGGAGAGCATATATGGCAATTTAAATTTTTCATCAATTTTTCAAATTCTTTTGAAATTTCCTCATCTACTATAGCAGCTTGTTCAGATGCACAAATCATACCATTATCAAAAGTTTTAGATATTATTATATCTGATACAGCTCTTTGAAGGTTACAGCTTTTTTCAAGGTAAGCAGGAACGTTTCCAGGTCCAACCCCTAAAGCGGGTTTTCCACAGCTATATGCAGATTTAACCATTCCAGATCCACCCGTTGCTAAAATAAGAGATATTTCAGGGTGATTCATAAGTAAGTTAGTAGCTTCAATAGATGGTTCCTCTATCCACTGAATACAGTGTTCTGGAGCTCCAGCGGATACAGCTGCATCATAAACTATTTTGGCAGCCTCAGAGCTACATTTTTGTGCAGATGGATGGAA
Source organism: Candidatus Arthromitus sp. SFB-rat-Yit (assembly GCF_000283555.1). Classification (NCBI taxonomy): domain Bacteria; kingdom Bacillati; phylum Bacillota; class Clostridia; order Eubacteriales; family Clostridiaceae; genus Candidatus Neoarthromitus; species Candidatus Arthromitus sp. SFB-rat-Yit. Next base: position 1,356,226 of record NC_016012.1, on the reverse strand, counting down.
TGCAAACACTATTGGATTTCTTGTTTTAATTGATATTATAGCTTTAAACATAGCAGTAGATGTTGGGTTTGTGACAGGAGTAACTCCAGCAATAACACCAACAGGTTCAGCAACATTAAAATAGTCTTTGTTAGGATCATCATTTATAATACCAACAGTTTTAATATGTTTAATATCATGATGTATATATTCAGTAGCAAAAAGGTTTTTAATAACTTTATCTTCAAAAACTCCACGTTTAGTTTCTTCAACAGCTAATTTTGATAATTCTATATTTTTACTTGCACCAGCGATGCACATAGAAGATACAATTTTATCTATTTGTTCTTGATTTAATTCTAAAAGTTTCTTTTCAGCTTTTTTAGCATTATCTAGTAGGGAGTTAATAACTGAATTTATATTTGAAATTTCTTTCTCTAGTATTTGATTTTTTGATTTCATGTATATTAATAACCTCCAATTTAATTAATTAAGTAATACGTAGTAGCACTAAATTAATAGCGATAATTACTTAATTATATTACTGTTCTTAATAAAAAAAAATTATACTTGTTATTTAAATAACCTAAATTGTTATTTAAATAACAAGTATATTATATCATTAATATCAAAAAAACATCAATAGTTAATTCATATATTAATGTTAAAAAGTGAATATATAATAAAAAATTGGTAATAATAGAATATATTTCAAGAAATTGCAATGTAATTAATACTCTTTAACTAGAAAAGGAGATATACTATGGTAAATGATTTGTTATCGAATAAAGACATTTTATATGAGAGTATTTATAAGAAAAAAGTTAATTTACTAAGTGAGTTCAAGACGAAAAATAAGATATTTTTAAATAATGTAAAATATATTGATTTTGTAAAATCTTTAGGATGTAATATAAGTGAAGCTTCTATGTGGTTAACGGATAATTTTTTATATATAAATAATTGGAGTATTAACTTATTAGAGAGTGGGTACTTCAAAAAAATTAAATTTAATTGCATTAAATCAAATAATTCATATGTTCCTAGGATATATTTATTTTGTGATAATTTTTGTAATAATTTAAAAAATATTATAGAAGAAGATAAATTTTTTTCAGAATTAAATTTGTATGAGAGTAAATGTAGATTAGATTTAGAAGAATTGAATAGCGTATCATTTTTTTTAAATTATGTATTTCTAGAGAGAATATATGGTTTGGTAGATGAGATAAGAAAGATTGAAGAGGACTGTTATAAAGGATATAAATTATTTAACAATATAATTAAATATATAAAAAATGAAAAATATAATTTGATATCAAATAAATTATCATATTTATTGAAAAATAAAGTTTCCTTATATACAGTAGATTATTTTATAAAACTTGTTGAAGAAAATAGAATTGATAACAATATAATAAATAAATTTTTGAGTGACTTATTGAATAACGAAAAATTGACTTATGATAAATTTGTGGAAAAAAATTCAGATAATTTAAAAGAAATTAGAATTAAAATAAGCATGTACATACAATCATTGAAAAATTTGTTTAATTTTAATTGGAAATTTCATTTAGAGAATGTTAGTTCTGTACATAACGAATTTATGAAAGATCCATCAGGAGTATATCCTAATATGGATTACGAGAGTAGAAATCATTATAGAAGTACTCTAAATAGGATTTGTAAAATAAATAAATTAAATGAATATGAAGAAGCGGTAAATATTGTAAAGCTAAGTTTAAATGGAAATACGGGTTATTCAAGACATATTGGATATTATTTAATTGATGAAGGGGTATATAGATTTAAAAATATTAAAAGGAAACATATAAGCACTAAAATAAATTATTTTTTATGTATTATATCTTTAATAATATTTAGTGAAGCATTTATATTGTATAGCTTGAATTATGTATTTGAAAATAAATATTTATTGATTACATTTAGTTTTTTTGTTTTATTGATAATAAGTGATATATGGATAAATTTTATAAATTATATATTTTTAGAAAAAACAGATAGAAAATTTGTACCTAAGATGGATTACTCTAAAGAAATACCTGATAGTTCGAAAACGATGATTGTTATTCCATCCTTATTAATTAGTCAACAAGAGGTAGAATCTCTTGTAAAGAATTTAGAATTAGCGTATATATGTAACAGAAATGATAACTTATATTTTGCATTGTTATTAGATTATACTGATACAATTTCATATGATAAATCTGAAGATAGCATACTTTTAGAGCATGTTAATAAGTTAGTTGAGGATTTAAATAATAAATATAAATTTAATACTAAAAAGTTTTATGTTTTTATAAGGGATAAGGTTTACAATAAAAGTAGTAAGGTTTATATGGGATGGGAACGTAAGCGTGGCAAAATTATGGAATTTATAAAGTTTCTTAAAGGTAAGGAAAGTAATTATAAAATTAATATTTTAGATTATGAAGAATTAAAGAATATAAGGTACATAATTTCAATTGATTCTGATACTAAAATTATTAGGGATTCAGCTTTTAAATTAATTGGAGCAATAGATCATGTTTTAAATAAAGCTGTTGTTAAAAATATAAATAATAAAAATAAAGTTGTACGAGGATATGGAATAATTCAACCTAAGGTATCGATATCATTTAAAAGTTCTTTAAATACTATTTACTCAAAGCTATTTTGTGGCAATACAGAAACGCCGTCATATAATTTAACAATTTCTAATATATATCATGATATTTTTTCCGAGAGTATATTTATTGGTAAGGGAATTATAGATATAGATGTATTTGATAAAATAATGTGGGATGTTATACCAGAAGATAGAATATTAAGTCATGATTTAATAGAAGGGTGTTTTTCAAGAGTTTCTTTTAGCTCTGACATTGAATTTCAAGAATGTTTTCCATCAAATATATTATCAAATTTCATGAGATTACATAGATGGAATCGGGGAGATTTACAATTAATACCTTATTTGATAAATGGGCGCGGTATTAATTTTATTTCTAAATATAAAATATTAGATAATTTAAGAAGAAGTTTACTACCTATAAGCTATTTAATTCTTATTATTGGATTGTTATTTATAGGAGTCAGATATAGGGATATATATTACGGAGTGTTAGCTTTGGGTATTATATTTCCATTTATTTTAAATATATCATCTATTAATTTAAATAAAGTATCTAAAGATAGATTGATATTTAGTATTAATGAATTAAAGGATAGATTGATACAGAGTTTTGTAATGTTTTCATTTATACCGTATCATGCATATATAACTTTTGATGCTATAGTTAGAGTTTTTGTAAGACTTGTGTTTACGAAGAAGAATTTATTAGAATGGAAAACATTTAGTGAAGTTGAAAAAGAGTCTAGTAATTTATTGATAAATTATTTAATATCTATGTTCCCAGGATTAATATTTGGGGGTTTATTTTTGACATTAAGTATTTATTATAAATTACATGAGATGATTTTATTATCGGTTATGTTTATTTTATCACCATTTATAGCGTATGGATTATCTCAAAAATATAGAGTAGTAAGGGCACGTGTAGATTCTAAACAAAATATATTTTTAAGATCATTATCAAGGAGTATATTTGCTTACTTTGAAGATTTTGTTAATGATAGCACAAATTATTTAGTTTGTGACAATTATCAAGAAGATCCTTTTATTGGTATAGCTAAAAAAACATCTCCAACTAATATAGGTATGAGTTTAACTTCTTTTATATCAGGGAGGGACTTTGGATTTATAACATTCATTGACATGGTAGAAAAATTAAAACATATTTTGGATTCGATAGATATGCTACCAACTCATAGAGGTCATTTATATAATTGGTATGATATAGAAAATAACACATCAATTTGCAATAGATATATTTCAACAGTTGATAGTGGTAATTTGCTTGCGAGTTATTATTTAGCTAGGCAATCACTTCAGGATATGATGAATAAACCTATTATACATAGTGATTTAATAAAAACTTTTGAAGAACTTGCCTATTTATCAAGTAGTTCAAGTAAAGATCATTTATATAAAGAGATTATATCATATGGATTTATGTGTACAGATTATATTAGTTATATTGAATTTTTGAAAGGTATATTGAATGAATCAAATAAAAATATAACTAATTTGAGTCAAAGTGGTGAAGATGTATATTGGCATATAAAAATAAATGAAACCTCAAATAGTTTCTTAAATGAAATTCTTGGACTGACTTGTAATATCAATGAAATAGATAATTTTAAGGCAAATAAATTTGGTCAATTATTTATAGATGTTAATTTAAATGAATTGGAAAAAAGGATTCTAGAATATAAGACAAATTATAATAATTCTTCTGTTAGAAATGAATTAGTAGATATAAAGATTTCAGGTATATTATATAATATAAGGAAATTGATAGATAATGTATATTCTCTGATACACAGATTGTCTGATAAAATTAATTTAATGGATTTTAAATTTTTATATAAGGAAGGTAAGAATTTATTATCTATAGGATATGATTGTGAGAATGATAAGTTAGATGAAAATTGTTATGATTTATTGGCATCAGAAGTTAGAATTGCAAGTTTTTTAGGAATTGCTAAAGGGGATCTTCCAATTGAGCATTGGTTTAAATTAGGTAGGAATGGAATTGAACAAAATGGAATTAAGACCTTATTATCTTGGACTGGGACTATGTTTGAATATTTAATGCCAATGCTATATATGAAGCAATATCCTGGAACAATGTTTTTTGATACATATAGAGGATGTGTGTTATCCCAGATTAAATATGCTAATTTAAATAAAATACCTTTTGGTATATCAGAGTCATGTTTTTATGAATTAGATAGTGAATTGAATTATCAATATAGAGCATTTGGTGTTCCAGATTTATCGATTAAAAAAGATTTTGATAATTTAGTTGTTAGCCCATATTCGAGTATAATGAGTCTAATGGTTGATTATATAGGATCGAGTAAAAATTTAAATTATTTGTGTAAATTAGGAGCACTTGGTAGATATGGATTCTATGAAGCTATAGATTTCACTAAATCGAGAATGAAAAATGGTGATAGATATGCTATTGTAAAAAATTATATGGCACATCATCAAGGAATGAGTTTAATGGCACTCTCAAATATTTTAATAAATGATGTATTTCAAGATAGATTTGAAGAGATTATGGATGTTAAGAGTGTAGAAGAATTGTTAACTGAGAGTAGTTTAAATATATGTGTTAAAAAATATAAAGAAGAATTTAATTTTATAAATAGTATAGATTCATTGGAAAATGATTTTATTCCAAGAGTAGTTAAATATAGAAAGAATAACTTATATGATATGCAAATTTATTCAAATAGAGATTATTCTATATGCATGAGTAGCAGTGGTGGAGGTTATTTAAAGTATAAAGATAAATATATTTCAAAGTTAAGTAAAGACTTTACTAATGAGAATTCATGGGGAAGTATTTATATAAAAGATTTAGATAATAATGAGTTGTTTAGCAATACATATTTACCTTGTAAAAATGATAATTTAGATTATATATGTGAATTTGATTTTAATAAAATTAAATTCACATGTAAGAATAAATCAATAAATGTTACGAGCGAAATTAGTGTATCTAAGGATGAAAATATAGAAGTAAGAAAAATAATATTAAAAAATTTAACATCTCAGAGAAAAAATATAGAAATAACCAGTTATTTTGAAAGCGATATTATAAACTCTAGTATAGATTATATTAATAATAAAAATATATGTATATGTGGTAATGAAAAAGGCAATTTATTTATGGGTCATAGTATATATGCGGGTGGCGATATTTTAGATAGAATAGAGTTTGAAGGTAGAAAAGAAAGTTTTATAGGTAGAAATGGAACAATTCAATATCCCATTTCTATGAATGTAGGGTCATCTTATGGGAACTATATTTCAAATGGTAGTGATTCTATTATGAGCCTAAGAGCTAAAATAGAATTGGAGCCATATGATCATTTGAGTGTATATTTTTTAAATTCGATTAATGAGAGTAAGGAAGAGTTATATAATACTATTGAGAAATATAAGAACATGGGTATTATAAATGGATTATTAAAGAGTAATGGATATAATTTAAAATCGATGATATCTAATTTGAATATAACATTAATAGAGTTATCTTTATTTAATTATATGACATCATCTATGATATATGGAGTTAATAATGATGATAGAATTATTAATAATCGATTTAATATTAATGATTTAATTTCGCATAATGTAAATCCTAATATACCGATTTTATCTATAGAGATTAATTCATTCAAGGATTTAAATAATTTAGAAATTTTAATTAAAGCTTTTTCATATTTTTCAATAAATAGGTTAGATGTTAATTTGATAATTTTAAATAGTTATATAAGCTATGATAAAAATATAGACAATGAAATAGATAAGATTATATTGAGATATGATTTAAAAAATAAAATGAATGTAGATAATGGCATATATATCATTTTATCGAGTTTATACAAAAATGCATGTGATATCGTAAAGAGTATTTCTAATTTACATATAGTTCCCGGTGGAGATAGTGTATATGATCAGATAGGATTTAAGATTAAAGATTTTCGAGAAAATTTAAAAGAAGATAAGAGCAATAGATTAATTGAAATAGATAATGATCGAAGTGACGCATCATATAGTTATATACCAATACCGTATAATAAGTATTTATTTGAAATATCAGATGAGATTACTAATTATGATAATATTATAAAGTATGATATAGCTAAGAATGATCTTAAATTCTATAATTCATATGGAGGATTTGATTTAAATAATTTCGAATATATACTTAAATTAAATGATACAAATATAACTCCAAATTATTATAGGAATATTTTAAGTAATAAGCATATTTTTACCATTATATCATCTAAAGGATTTGTTAATACTTGGGCTTTTGAGTGTAAGGAATTTTTAATTACAGAGGAATTAGGTAAGGATAATTATAATTATAAAGGTGAGTGTATTTACATAAAAGATGGTAATGTAGTATGGTCTCCAACATTAAATCCTATTAGTAATGGTGAAGATTATATAATTTATAATTCGTTCAATTATACAAAAATACGAAATAAATATAATGATTTACAAACAGAAGTTAAGTATTTTATACCTGATAATAAGAAGTATAAGATAATACGAATTAATTTTAAAAATTTATCTTCACGTGATAAGTCGTTAAGTGTGTGTTATTTTGCACCATTGTTATTATCTTCTAATAATGATTATTCTAAAAATCTATATACATATATAGATTTTGATTTGAAGTATATTTATGGTCAGAATAGTTTATCTAGATATTTTAGTAATATAAAGAGTTATTTAAAATTATTTGGTTGTGATAATGTATCTTTTACTGGAAGTAAAAGAGAGTTTTTAGGTATTAATAAAGGATACTTTAATCCTGTGGGAATGTATAAAGATAAACTGAGTAATTTATCGGGAATATTTTTAGAGTCATGTTTATGTATTTCAGGAGATTTAAAACTAAAAGCTAATGAGGAAAAAAATGTATATGCAATTTTAGGTTATGATGATAATATTGAAAATATAAATTATGAGATTAATGAGTTTATAAAAAATCCTACTTTATTTGATGATATGAATGATGAAAATGAAAAATTATTTAAAAATCAATGTAAAATATTTAAAATTAATACTCAAGATGCATTTATAGATATTCTTATTAATGGATGGGTTCTACATCAAAATGATAATGAAAAGTTTTTATTAAATAGTTCAAATAAAGGGGAATTAAATTCATGTGTTGATTTGATGGAAAAATGTTTAATTTATAATTATTTAGATCCCCAAAAAAGTAAAAAGAATATAATTAAGGTTTTTTCAAATATGTATGAAGATGGTAGATTTAGGGATAAATGGAGTTATTTAAGTAAAGAGTATGAAATAAATTCAAATCCATATGATTTATTAAGTTTGGTTTATTTAGTTAGTGATTACATAAAAGTAACTAGAGATATTGAATTATTGAAGATGGATATAAAATTTGTAAATAGTATTGAAAATAAAAATTTAGAAATTAAATCTTCAACCATATATGATAAATGTTTGAAAGTTATAAATAGGTATACTGAATTTAGGACTTTAATAGGAAAAGATATTACTGAAACTAGTGTATTATTTATGCTTTATAAAACGTTAGATGCTTTTTTTGATGTTGCTATGTGTATGCATGATGAAAATGTTAAGAGTGTAATTATTAGAAGCAAAGAAGATTTATTAGAATTCCTTAGCAACAAATGTTTTAATGGAGAGTTTTATATAAACAAATTAAATGTTAATGAAAATAAAAAAATATGTAATGATATACATTTGTTGCCTCAGGTATTGTCTTTAGGAATTGTTCATGAAACTGTTAATAAGGTAATAGGTTCAATTGAAAAATATTTAGTTAATGATGAGTTAGGATTTATAAGAGAGTATTTTGATAAAACAACAAATATTGTAAGAGAGTTCGATAGCATTCAAAATAATAAAACATTATTGTTATTTATAAGAGAATTATTTAAGCTTAACTTGAATGATAGGGCGTATAAGTATATGAGTTTTTTAAATCCTATATTAAGAACAATAAGTAGAAATGATGTGAATTCATATAAATCTGAACCATATTTTATTCCATATAAATTATTATTTAGGGGTAATAATTTATTTAAGGTAATTAATGAGGATTTTAACTATATTTCTTCGATATTTTATAGAGTAGTTATTGAAGATATCTTGGGTATAAATTTAAGGGAGAATGGATTTTATATAAAACCTCATATTCCTTCTTCTTGGGATGATTATAGGGTAGAATGTAATTTATTTAATGAAAATTTTGAAATTATTGTGAAAAAAGGTCATAACAAATGTTTGAAAATAGATGGAGAAAATTATGAAGATGATTTTATAATAATTAAAAATATGAAAACAATAGATTTAACAATATAACATATTTTATAAAGACTTTTGTACATTTATATTTATAGATGTGTAAAAGTCTTTTTTATTTATATAAACTATGATATAATCAATATAATACTTTGGAAGTAAGAGGAAGTTAATATGAATCTATTTAATGAATTAGAGAAGCGAGGTTTTATTAAGCAGGCTACGCACTTAGAGGAGATAAGAAATCTTATAAATAATGAAAAAATAATTTTTTATATAGGATATGATCCGACAGCGGATAGTTTAACTGTAGGTCATTTTGTAACACTTATGTTTATGTCCCATATGCAGAAGCATGGTCATAAACCTATCGTACTTGTAGGTGGTGGGACTGTTGTGGTTGGAGATCCTACAGGTAAAACGGATATGAGAAAAATGTTATCTAATGAAACTATAAATGATAACTTAAGTAAAATAAAAGATCAAATGAAGAAGTTTGTAGATTTTTCGAATGATAATGCTATTATGCTTAATAATGCTGATTGGATTTTAAAGCTTAATTATATTAATTTCCTTAGGGAAATTGGAACTAAGTTCTCTGTAAATAATATGCTTAGAGCTGAATGTTTTAAGCAAAGGCTTGAGAAAGGATTAAGCTTTATAGAGTTTAATTATATGATTATGCAGGCATATGATTTTCTATATTTAAATCAAGAATATAATTGCATAATGCAACTTGGTGGGGATGACCAGTGGTCAAATATGATAGCTGGTATGGATTTAATCAAGAAAACTAGAGGAGTACAGGTATATGCTTTAACGTGTAATTTGCTTCTTACAAGTAATGGTAAGAAAATGGGTAAAACTGAAAATGGGGCTATATGGCTTGATAAGGAAAAAACATCTGTGTATGATTTCTATCAATATTGGAGAAATATTGGAGATGATGATGTGGAAAAGACATTAAAAATGTTGACATTTTTGCCATTAGATGAGATAGAAGATTTGTGTAAAGTTGAGGACGCTGAGATAAATAAGGCTAAGGAAGTATTGGCATTTGAGGTTACTAAAATAATACATGGTGAAGAAGAGGCAATTAAGTGTAAAGAGGCATCAAAAGCTTTATTTTCAGGAAATGGAAATTTAGAAGGTGCTCCAAATTATGATGTTAAAATTCAGGAAAATGGAGATTTGTTTTTGGATATTTTAGTTGGTCTTAAAATATTGCCATCAAAATCTGAAGGAAGAAGACTTATATCTCAAGGTGGGGTTTCTATATATGATGAGAAAATAACTGATCCAAATTTATTATTAGAGAAAAAACATTTTAAAGATGGAAAAGTTATTTTGAAGAGAGGTAAGAAAAATTTCTACATATTAAATTTGATAAATTAAAAAGGCTAGTTTTATACTAGCCTTTTTAATATGGTAAATCATCATCTGAGAAATCGTAAAAATCATTTTCTTTATTATTTTCAAACTCACTATATTCTATATTATTTTCAAATTTATTGTGGTTATTTTCAACTAAATCAAACATATCTTCTACATCCCAAAGATCTCTAGGATCCATTTATAATCACTTCCTTCCTATTTAGTCTTAGAAGAAAGCAATTAAATTATTCAACTTATTTTAAAGTTTTTAAAAGAAAGCTGAAAATTGCATTTGCGGAACTGTATTTTGAAACTTTAGCTGGTACACCTAGGTAATGTATAACTTTTATTTCAAGTTTTTGAGCGTATGAAAAATCAACACCTCCAGGGTTAGACGAAAGGTCTAATATTAGTGTATCTTTATTTATGATATCTAAAATTTCTTTGTTTATAATTAAATGAGGTATGGTATTTATTATTATGTTATATTGTGGGGCGTGATCTTTAAAATATTTAAGTTCATGAGAATTTATATTGTCTATTTTTGTGTAGGTTAAATTAATAGATGGATTATTGTATACTGTTAATTTGTTGCATAAAGAATACATTCTTCTAGATAGAGCTTTTCCTATGCGACCATATCCTAATATGCATACATTTGATTCAAATAAGCTCTTATAACTCTCGTGTATTAATTTTTCTATTGATCCTTCAGCTGTTATTATAGCGTTAATTAATGTGAAATTTTCATCTTCTAATATGTTTTTAAAATTTAAATTTTCATTTACGAAGAATTCTTCGTTTTTTTTGTTAAATCCTCCAATTATTGTTCCTTTAAAATGTTTTAATTTCTCTAGTGTATATGAAGATTTAATTTCTTTATCATAAAATGGGGCATTTAATTTTGATTCACGTTCAAATGGTATTGGGAGGATAATTATATCGAAATCATTTAAATTTTCAACATCTTTTTCATTTTCATTTAGAAATGATGAATGAACATTAAAATTATTTTTTTTTAGGATATCCTTCAATGCAATGGATCTTTCATCTCCACCAATAATTAATAAGTTCATTAATTATATTCTCCTTTTAAAATATATTTTATTTTGTATATAATGTATGTTTTGTGTATTTTTAGAGTGATAGGATAGATTATTATTTAAAAAATTTTTAATATAAAAAAATAAAAATGTGCTTTATATGAAAAGCACATTTATTCTTCTTCGGTGTAATCAAATTCCATTGAAGCTATATTATTAACAACTATTGGATCTGTTTTAGGATTAGGAATGTTAGTGTGATTAACCTTATTATAATTTTTAATTGCTTTGTCTGTTTTATCAGATATACGTATTTTAGGACCGTATTTTTTATCCATAAAAAACAACTCCTCTTAAAATTTAATAAGGTTAGTATTAACAAGTTATTAAGAAAATATTAATATATTAATCTTGAAATTTTCCTATATCAGATAAAACAATTGATGGATTCTTATCAAGAGCCCATTGTATTCCCCAATTATTTTGAAATATTAATATGTTTCTACCTTTTAAATCTATCGCCTTTTTTGTGTCGCTAGTTAGATTTAAATCATCAATTGGAATATCTAATTTTTCAATCCATCGTATGAAGGAGTATGGAATTTTATTTATTTTAATGTCTGTATTATATTCATGTTTCAATCTATATTCAAGAACTTCAAACTGCAAATTTCCAATAACTCCAATTATAACTTCTTCCATACCAAAGTTAAATTCTTTAAATACTTGTATAGCTCCCTCTTGTGAAATTTGAGTAATACCTTTTAAAAATTGTTTTCTCTTCATTGAGTTTACAGGTTTAACAGTTGCAAATAATTCTGGTGAGAAGGCAGGCATACCATTAAATTTAAATGGAGTTTTTGATGTTGTTAGAGTATCACCGATTGAAAATATACCTGGATCAAATACACCTATTATATCTCCTGCGTATGCTTCATCTATGAATTCTTTTTCTTGAGCAAAGAATTGTTGGGGTTGAGCAAGTTTAATTTTGTTATTGTTTTGTATATGTGATACTTCCATTCCTTTTTCAAATTTTCCTGAGCATATTCGCATAAATGCTATTCTATCTCTGTGTTTTGGATTCATATTTGCCTGTATTTTAAATATAAATGCTGAGAAATAGTCTTCAGTAGGAGAGATATCCCCAATTGTAGATTCACGTTTAAGTGGCATTGAAGAATATTTGAGAAAGTTTTTTAAAAATATTTCAACTCCAAAATTTGTTATAGCAGATCCAAAAAATACAGGAGTAAGTTTACCATCTAATACTTTATTATGATCAAATTGAGTATCTAGTATATTTAATAAATCTATATCTTCGATTAAAGTTTTGTGTAGATGATCACCTAAAATATCTTTAAATACTTCGTCTGTATATTTGCCTTCATAGGAATCTATAATATCTTGTCCATGATTTTTATTTGAGAAGATATATATTTTTTCTTCATTTCTTTCATATATTCCCTTGAAATTATCACCGCACCCGATGGGCCAGTTCATAGGATAACATTTTATCCCTAATTCTTTTTCAATTTCTTCCATTAAATCAAATGGATCTTTAATTTCACGGTCGACTTTATTTATAAATGTAAAAATAGGTATGTTTAAAATAGAGCATACGTGGAATAATTTTTTAGTTTGAAGCTCAATTCCTTTTGAGCCATCTATTACCATTACAGCAGAGTCGCATGCAACGAGTGTTCTATATGTATCTTCCGAGAAATCTTCGTGCCCTGGAGTATCTAATATATTTATACAAAATCCATCGTAATTGAATTGAAGAACTGAACTTGTAACAGATATTCCTCTTTGTTTTTCTATATCCATCCAATCAGATGCCGCATGTTTTGAAGATTTACGAGCCTTAACAGATCCAGCAAGTCGTATTGCTCCACCGTATAATAATAATTTTTCTGTAAGTGTAGTTTTACCAGCATCTGGGTGGGATATTATACCAAATGTTCTTCTCTTCTTAATTTCATCTATAAAATCACTCATTATTAAACCTCGTTATTATAAATTAAGACTCCTAAATAGTTTTTAGGAGTCTTTAAAATTTTTTATATTTATCAATATCTCTCTGTATTTTAAGTAGTAGAGAGTTTAATTGATTTATATCTCCAATTTCTATAAGTGTTGTAAGTTGTATTTGATAATTTGTAAACTCTTTTATTCCGCCTAAGGATATTAAACTAGTTAAAGCATCAGTTATATTTGAAACTATGTGTGATTTAACATCAAACAATCTTTGAGCATCCCTTATTTCATCTTTTATTTGTGTCATTAATTCGTCTAGTTTATACACTGTATCTGCAGCTTGTTTAAGTTTAGTCTTTAAATTACCAGGTATGTGTTGCTTATATTTATAATTTAGTGAATGCTCTGCTGTTGCCCAAAAGTTCATTCCAAGAGTTCTAATTTGTATTTCTGATATAATTTCTTTGCATCCTATGGATAAATTAACAGGATATTTGATTATAATATGGTAACTTCTATATCCACTTTCTTTTACATTTGTTATGTAGTCTTTTTCATATAAAATAGTTAAATCTTTACGTTTTCTTATTATGTTTACTACTTTCATTATATCGTCTACAAATTGGCACATTATACGAATTCCAGCAATATCTTCGAGTTCAAATTCTATTCTATCCATAGAAATATTAAATTTCTTAACTTTTTCAAGTATACTAGCCACTTCTTTAACTCTACCTGTAACAAACTCAATAGGGGAATATTCATTTTTAAATTTGAATTCTCTACGAATACTTTTAAATTTAATTTTTAGTTCCTCAACAGCTTGTTGGTATGGCATAAGAAAGGTTCTCCATTGTTTTATAGCCATAATATATCACCTATTAGCTAGAAAATAAATAATTTTATAAGATTCTTAGGGGAATAAAATTTAAATAATCACAAGATGTTAAGTAGTATTTTGTATAATTTATTTCTCTATCATAAAATTTTTCAAAATTGCTGTGGATATGTCCATATACAACTATTTCAACATCATACTCATTTAAAACATCCATAAAAATATTTTTATTTAGAGAACTGTTGTTTATTGAAAATGGAGGATAATGACTCATATAAATTATTTTCTCATATCCATCTTTTTTAGCAGAACTCAAGGAGAGGTTCATTCTTATTTTTTCCCTCTCTAATATTTTTAAATGACTTTCTTTATCTTGAGAGTCTAGGATATCTATATTAAAACCTCGACTTCCACAGATTGCGTAATTTTTAAATGGAATATAGTTATTTTGAATAAATTTTATATTTTCATAAATAGAGTTCAATTTACTTATACTAGACCACCAAAAATCGTGGTTACCTCTTATGATAATTTTTTTACCAGGAAGATTATCTATCCAATTAAGATCTGAAATCACTTCTTTCATATTCATTGCCCATGAAGTATCTCCGCAAATTAAAACTACATCATTATCAGAAATTAATTTTAACCAATTTTCCATAATTGTATTAAAGTGATTAATCCACTTTTTTCCGAAAATATCCATTGGTTTTTCAGAATTAAATGATAAATGTAAATCCGATATTGCAAATAAGTTCAAATTAATCACTCCCTAAAAATCTATGCAAGTTATATTATACATGCAACACATAAGCCCATCAATAAATTATAAATTTATTTCTACTTTATTTTTTCCATTTTCTTTGGCCATATATAGCATGTTATCTGCAAAATTTAATAAAGAATCGAGTGTTTTACCATCGTATGGATATATAGATATTCCAAAACTCATAGTAATGCTTGATTTAGATCCATTGAGTTCAATGGTATTTTTCTCAATACTCATTCTTAGTTTCTCAATTTTTGTTATGAGTTCTTTTGTTGAGTCAAAGGAATTAGTGTATAGTATAAACTCATCCCCTCCATATCTTGCAAATATGTCATTTTCATCTAAAAGTTCTTTTATAACATTTGTTGTTTGTATTAAAGCAGAATCTCCAAATATATGTCCATGAGAGTCATTTATATGTTTGAAATTATCTACATCTATCATAATTAACGCAAAATCTTTTTGAGGTTTTTTAAGTATGATTTTATTTATTCTATCTAAAAATTCTGCTCTTGTTAAAATGTTTAGTATAGGATCATTTTTAGATTTTTCGTCCAATTGTTTATATAACATATAGTTTTCATATGTCATTGCTAAGAGATCTGCAAGAGATCCTAAAAAATGAACTTTATGAGTATCAAAAAAATTCTCATATGGATGTTCAAGAATCATATATCCAACAAATTCTTTTTTGCAAAATATTGGATAACCAAGTAATGATTTTGAATCAGGTTCTTTTATTGAGTCTATATTTAATTCTTGTTTACATGAAATTAGAAATGTTTCTTCTCCGAAAAATTTATGCATAAAGTTAAAATTTTTATAGTTTTTACTATTTACATTTGAAATATTTAAATAGGTATTTTCAGATTCTTTAACTATAATTGTTGAATACTTAACACCGAATATAGCTATTGCAACATCATTTATTACATTGAAAATATTATCGCTTGCAATACGAGTATTGAGATATTTACTTATATCAAGTAGATTACTCGTTATTGAAAGCTTATATTGAAGAGAATCATTTTGTTGTTTTAATCTATCAGATTCTTCTTTTATAAGTTTTTCATAGATATTAAGATCTATACCTGATGTATTGTTGTCTTTTTCTTTTGTTGATGTCATTTTAAACACCTTCTTTATATAAAAGTTTCATATTTATTATAAACTAAGTATATAGTGTTTATTAATTAATAAAAAATATGTAGAAATTAATTTTAAAATATAAAATATATGATTATATTTATATAAAAAAATAATAAATTTTTATATTGAATTGTTTATAAATTAAGTATATAATTACAGATGTAATAAATAAAAGGAATAGATTTGGTTTAAGGCACACATTCTTTCGTTCATAGATTCTTGATATGAGAGGATAAGGGTCCCATTCAAATAATTCCTGTGAACGTGAGGAGTGTTTATCGTGAGTGATAAAAATATTACTTGTAAAGATTGTGGAAAAGAGTTTGTGTTTACAGTAGGAGAGCAAGACTTTTTTAAAGAAAAAGGATTTGAAAATGATCCAGTAAGATGTCCAGATTGCAGACGTGCAAGAAAGAATCAGAGAAGAGAAGTAAGAAGATAGTTTTAAGAAGAGATCTTATTTTAATAAGGTCTCTTTTTAATTTAGGGAGGGAATTAAATTGAATGATAGTATGAAAAATATATTTAGTGGTATACAACCATCAGGAGATTTAACTATTGGTAATTATTTTGGTGCGATAAAAAATTGGATAAAATTACAATCTGAGTATAATTGTTTTTTTTGTATTGTGGATTTACATGCTATAACAGTAAGACAAGAACCCAAAAGACTTAGGGAAAAGATATTAGAAACATTAGCAATTTATATTGCATCGGGAATAGATCCAAATAAAAACACGTTGTTTATTCAATCTCATGTCCCATTTCATTCTGAACTTTCTTGGATATTAAATTGTTTTACATATATGGGAGAGACATCTAGGATGACTCAGTATAAAGAAAAGTCATTAAAATCTGGTGAATCTATATCTGTTGGATTATTTACATATCCAATTTTAATGGCAGCGGATATACTCCTTTATAATACAGATCTTGTTCCTGTTGGATCAGATCAAAAACAGCATTTAGAGTTAGCTCGTGATCTTGCAGAAAGATTCAACAATATTTATTCAGATACGTTTAAAATACCGGATCCCTATATAAGTTCAACATCATCTAGAATAATGAACCTCCAATCTCCTGATAAGAAGATGTCTAAGTCCGATGAAAATGAAAATTCATACATAAAAATCCTTGATGATGAAAATATTATAAGGAAAAAAATAAGTAGGAGTGTTACAGATTCTATAGGGAGCATTAATTATAGTGATGATCAATTAGGAATTAAAAATTTAATTAATATATTCTCATCTATAACAGGAGAGGATACTTATGATATTGTAGCTCGATTTAAAAATAAAGGTTATGGAGATTTGAAAAATGAAGTTTCAAATTTACTGATAGATGAACTTTCTACGATACAAAAGAGAGTTAAAGAGCTTATGGATAATAAAGATTATTTAGAGAAAATATATAAAGATGGTGCAGAGAAGGCGATAGAAGCATCTTATAGAATGCTTAGGAAGGTTAAGAAAAAAATTGGATTTATTTAAGAAATAGGATATATTCACAATATTTACAAGGTTTAATAATATCATTAATGTTTAGACTAGTTTCATGAGGTGAATATAAATGAACCGAATTTTACATAGCCTGATGAAATTTAGTGTGATTATTGCTATATCTTTATTTGTATTATTTTTTAGTAAACTTTCATTAAACATATTTTTAATATCTGGATTATTATTGACTCTTACCAAATTTTCAAAGAAAAATAGGGTATATTAAAATAAAAACCTGTAGCATTAATTTTTGCTACAGGTTTTTATAATGTATCGATCGTAAATAAATTTTTAAGATCTTCAACTGACATTTTGGAGATTGAACTGTATTCAAGTTCACTGTCTTTTATTATAGAGTTGATAAGTATATTTTTCCTCTCCTGTATTTCAAATATTTTCTCTTCAATAGTTCCCTTAGTTATTAATTTTATAACATGAATTGTGTTCTTTTGACCAATTCTATGAGCTCTATCTGTAGCTTGATCTTCAACAGCATTATTCCACCAAGGATCGAAATGAATTACAATTTCAGCAGATGTTATATTTAAACCGAATCCTCCAGCTTTAAGGGAAATTAGAAATATATTATAATCATTTTGATTAAAATCATTTACAATATCAATTCTATCTTTAGATGGAACACTTCCATCCAAGTACGTATACTTTATATTATTTTTGATAAATTTATCTCTAATAATTTTAAGTACAGTTGTAAAATTTGAAAATATTATAATTTTTTTATTGTTTTTGATATATTCGTCTATTATGTCCATTAATGTGTCTATTTTAGAGCTTCCATGAGAGTAATCCTCAAATATTACTTTAGGATCACAACAAATTTGCCTTAAACGAGTTAATGCACTTAGCATTTTAAATTTGATATTCTTATCATTTAAATTCTCATTCTCAAATCCAAATTCTTCTTTGAATTTGTTTATATATGAGTAATATAATTTTTTCTGCTCATTATTTAAATCAATCATTATTTTAGTTTCAATCTTAGGAGGGAGTTCAGTTAATACATTCTTTTTAAGTCTTCTTAATATGAAAGGGGATATTTTTTTGTTTAAATTAGATGAACTATAGTTTTCTTGATCTCCATAGATTGATCTAAATTTTGAATAAGAATATAAATATCCAGGCATCAAAAAGTTAAATATTGACCACAATTCTTCAATTGAATTTTCTATAGGAGTACCTGTTAATGCAAATTTATAATTTACATTAAGTTCTTTTAAAGAAATTGTATTTTTAGAGGATTTATTCTTTATATTTTGGGCTTCATCAATTATGCAAATGTTAAAATTCTTTAATTTTAGTACATCTATATCTTTTTGAATTATACCGTAAGAAGTTAATATTATATCGTAATTTTGAAACTCATCTAAAAGCTTTGATCGAATATTTTTATTTCCATTAAATATAAGAACTTTAAGTTCTGGTGCAAATTTTTTGATTTCATCAAACCAGTTATATATAAGTGATTTTGGACAAATTATTATTGCATTACCAAGTGAATTATTTTCATATTCTTTTTGAAGAAATGCGATAGTTTGAAGAGTTTTACCAAGTCCCATTTCATCTGCTAAAATTCCTGATAAATTATATTCTTTTAATGTCTTTATCCATTTAAATCCTTCTAACTGATAATTTCTAAGAGAAGCGTTTAAATTTTTTGGGGGAGATAAATCAATGTTAGAAATGTTAGAAAGATCGTCTGTTATTTTTAAAAAATTTTCACTTTTATTCAATTCACCTATTGATTTAAAATTATTAGAATATGCATCGTTTATATAGAATGCATAATATTTATCAATATTAAGTGAATCATTTTTGAGTTCCTTCTCATCGATATTCAAATCTTTAAGAATTGAATTTATTTCTTTTAAATAATCATTATCCAAATTTAAAATACCTTTATCTTTTAGTTTAAGATATTTCGAACCTTTTCTTATGTTTTTAATAGCTGAATATAATTCTTCATTTGTTATTCCATCAAATGAAAATGATATATTTAATAAATTATTTAATCCTATACTAAATGAAGTTTTATAAGAAGATGAATGAATTAGTTTGTATTGTTTGAATTTTTTCGTGTAATAAACTTCCCCTAAATTTTTAAGTATTGAGATTCCATTTTCTTTAAAATCAATTATTTTATCGGGAGATTTTATTACGTAATAAATTGAGTTTTTGTATTCAGTTAATTTGTTTAGTGAAGTTAATACTTTATTTTCAACACCATAATCTCTTAAGATAGATATATTTAAAGAATTTATATCTAGTGGATTTATATCTAAATTTCCATATCTAAACACAACTTTTATTATGACTATATCGTTTGAAACTTTATCTATGTAGAATTTACATTTACATTCTTCAATACTTATTATGTTGCTTAAACTTTCGGAAATTTTTAAATTAAAATTTAAAGATAGCTTAGGTATGATTTGATTAAGGAAAACATTTTTATTGTCATCATTTATTGTAAAATAAGATGTGTTGTTATCAAGCACTAACTTCTTTATGCAATTATAGGTTTTTATAAACGATGAAGAAGTGTTAAATATTGATCCATCATGATAGAAATAATGTTTTCCACTAAATAATTCAATAATATTTAATGTTTTTAAAGATAACGTGATATTGTTATTATTATCTGTTGAAATAATGGGAGATATATCTAAATCATCTTTGATTATCTTGCAACAGTCGAATAATGTATGTTTAAATTTTATATGTAAATTATTTTCATCCAAAGAATCAACTAAATTTTCAAATAAATAATAGTTTAATTTTATATATTGATTGAAAAATATATTGTCCACAATTATAGCATTAATTTTTATAAGAGAGTATATAGTTAATAATTTAGATAGAAAAGCTCTATCTTTTTCATTGAAACTATTAATTGATATGTTTAGTGATGTATTTTTGTTTATTGGGTATGGTGATGATGATAATATAGAATTTAAAAATTCGGATATATTCGATATAGAATATGTTTTATTTGATATAAGCTTAATTTCAAGTAAAATATTATCTATATCATTTAGATATAAAAAATAATCTACTTTAAAGTAATCTGTATCTGCATTATTTAAGATATCTTTTTCATTTAAAGTAGTTAGTTTATCTAATTGTGAAAAATCATATATCAAAGTAGGTTTAATATTATCCTTTAATTCATTTAGGAAAAATATATAACTAGCTACAATGTGTTTACAAACATCATTTTTTGTATTTCTATATGTACAGGAACAATAAAATTCATTTAGTACAGTATTATTGACTATATATATTCTGGTTGTATATGTTATGTTTCGCATAGATGGGACATCAAAACCAACATGTACACCATCTTTAGTAAATTCGTAATATTGCATATTCAATTTATTTTTTTTATAAAGAGTAATACCGTCATTTCCATTATTAAAATTGGAAAACTCAGTTATTTTTCCTATATCGATCTTTTTCATTAAATGCCTACTTTCGTAGAAAAATTTTATGAATATTTAAAAAATTAGTCTATCTGTATATTTTATATTATTTTTATTTATTTTACAAGATATATAATGGGATTAGAATTTTGAATATAAGTAAGGAAATAGGGTTATATATAAAAATGCTTAGATTAATATTTATAAATCTAAGCATTTTTTATTATTTATTTTAGCATCCGCCTCCGCAGCTTCCACACCCTCCACCGCTAGGTTTATTAACAGGTCTTAAAATTAATCCTTTATTATTTTCAGCAGTTCCTTCTATTATAAAATCTCCAAATTTTTCATGTAGATCATCAGATACAATAAATGTTATATCATCAATTGTACAGGATATATCACTTTCTTTTTGTTCATCTATAACGATATTGAATGTTGGACCTCCACATCCCATACCTGCTAGATTTATTCTTATAATTTTTGAATTTATATCATTGTCTGAAAGTAATTTTTTAAACTCAGTTAAAGTTTCATTACTTATAGTTACAAAATTCATATTTTACCTCCTTGGTATCTTATACATAAAAATTTTATAATATTTTTTATCATTTTACAACGATATTTACAAGTCTATTTTGAATAACGATAACTTTAACTATAGTTTTTCCAGTTATGTTATTTATTATATCGTTGTTTGATAAAGAAATATTTTTGATTTCTTCCTCACTAGAGTTTGTATCCACATATATTTTTGTTTTAATTTTTCCATTAATTTGAATAGCAATTTCTACTTGATCTCGAGTTAAATACTTTTCATCTGCTTTAGGATATTCTTCAAGGAAAACAGAAGTTTTAGCTTCATTATCTAATTCTTTAACTATTCCAAAATAATATTCAGAGAAATGAGGAGCAAATGGTGCAAATATTTTTAAATAATTTAATAATAAATCTTTTAAAACATCGTAAGTTATCTTGTTTGTGTTTAAATATTTTGAAAATTGGTTTGTTAACTTCATAAAATGAGCAATACAAGTATTGAATTGAAGTTGTTCTATATCGGATGTTATCATTTTAATTGAAGTATTTAGAGCAAATAGGAGTTCTTCATGAGCCTCTTTATCATAATCAAAAATGAAATTTTTATTTCTTAATATATCTAATGATTTATTTATGAGCCTCTCACTTCGATTTATAAATTTACAAATAGATTTTATACCGTCGTCACTCCAAGCTCCTCCTTCTGTGTATGTAAATGCAAACATTAAATACACTCTAAATACATCTGATCCATATTCTTCTATGTATTTATCTGGAGAAATTGTATTTCCCCTAGATTTACTCATTTTAAATCCATCAGGTCCAAGTATTAACCCTTGATGAGTTAGAGATGTGAAAGGTTCATCAAAATTTAAATATCCCATATCACGTAGAGCTTTTGTTATAAATCTTGCGTATAAAAGATGCATGCAAGCGTGTTCAGGTCCACCGACATATTTATCGACAGGAAGCATTTTGTTTACTTTATTACTATCAAATGGGGCATCATTATTTTTAGGATCTACGTATCTTAAATAATACCATGATGAACATACAAATGTATCTAGTGTGTCTGTTTCTCTCTTAGCTTTTTTATTGCATTTTGGACAAGTTGTTTCCTTGAATTCAGAACACTCTTCAAGTGGAGATTTACCATTTGCATTAAATTTAATATTGTAAGGAAGTTCTACAGGAAGTGATGTGTATGGAACTGGTACAATTCCGCAGTCATCACAGTGTACTATAGGTATAGGAGCTCCCCAATATCTCTGTCTAGATATTAGCCAATCACGAAGTCTAAATGTAGTTTTAAAACTTCCTTTTCCTATACTTTCTAAATATTTAGTGATTTTATCTTTAGCTTCATCTGATGACAATGAATTGAATTGAAGAGAATTTATTAATACACCTTTTTTCGTCATAGGAAGCTCATCTTCCTTGTTATTTGTTATAACTTTATTTATAGGAAGATTAAATTTGGTTGCAAATTCAAAATCTCTTTCATCATGTGCAGGAACTGCCATTACAGCTCCAGTTCCATAAGTTGATATAACGTAATTTGAAATCCAAATAGGGATTTTTTTATTTGTTATCGGATGAATCGCATAAGATCCAGTGAAAACTCCTGTCTTTTCTCTGGATGAAGATAATCTATCTATTTCTGATTGTTTAGATGATTCTTCTATGTAATTTTTAACTTTATTAAGATTGTCTTTTGTAGTTATTTCCAAAACTAGATTATGTTCAGGAGCTAGAACAACGTAAGAAACACCCATGAGAGTATCTACTCTCGTTGTGAATACATTAAAATTTTTGTTAGAATTATCGATAGAGAAATTAACTATAGTTCCAAACGATCTTCCAATCCAATTTTTTTGCATAGATTTTGTTTTATCAGGCCAGTCTAATGAATCCAATTTATTAACTAGTTCATCAGCATAATTTGTTATTTTAAAGAACCATTGAGTTAAGTTTTTCTTTTCAATTTCAGTTGAGCATCGCTCGCAACAATTATCTATAACCTGTTCATTTGCAAGAACCGTATTGCAAGAAGGGCAGAAATTAACAGGAGCGTTTTCTCTATAAGCTAAATTGTTTTCATATAATTTCAAAAATATCCATTGAGTCCATTTGTAGTAATCAGGTGTACATGTAACTACTTCATTTTCAAAATTAAATAAAGCTCCCATTTTTTTGAGCTGTAATCTCATAGTATCGATGTTTTTCATTGTGGAATCTTTAGGGTGTATTCCTGTTTTTATTGCATAGTTTTCTGCAGGAAGTCCAAAAGCATCGAATCCCATTGGTTGAAATACATTAAATCCACTCATTTTTTTATATCGTGCGTATGAGTCTACAAGTCCAAAATTAAACCAATGTCCAGCGTGTAGATTACTTCCTGATGGGTATGAAAACATTTCAAGAACATATAGCTTTTCTTTTTCATTGTTCAAATCGAATTTAGAAATTTCTTGATCCTCCCAAAATTTTTGGGAATCCTTATCTATTTTGACGGAGTAGCCTGTATTCATTTTATATCATCCTTTAAATTAAAATTTTCTATAACGTAGTTAACTTTTAAATTAAGCTAAGTATATAAAAAAATTTTTTATGTTGTCAATATTGAATAAGTTCGTTAATAGAAATCAGTTATTTTTTGTAAAATTTATAAAGAATTTAGGATGGTTTACGAAAAAATCTTTAAGATATGTTGAAAATTTATTTTAAGGAGTGAGAATATGGTAACGATTAAGGATATATCGGATAGTTTGGGAATATCTATAAGTTCTGTTTCTAAAGCCTTAAATGGTGGGACGGATATAAGTCAAAAAACTAGAGAAAAGGTTATCGAAGTTGCAAATGAGCTTGGATATATAAAGAAAAATATTTCCAATAAACTTAATTTAAAATTGGGTATTATCGTTGATCAAAATTGTGATGAATATAAAAAGATTTTAAATTACGATATAATACAGGGATTTAATAGTGAATGTATTAAAGATGGTAACAGTACATCGATAATATATTTGAAAAGTGAAGTTAAAAAGATATGTATAGATTCTATAATAAGATCTAATAATTTATCGGGTGCACTTTTATTATTAAATAATATTTCTGACTCCATGAGAAGATCCATACTTAAATTATCCTATCCAATCGTCATAGTAAATAGTTATGTAAATATTGATAAACAAAACATAGGATATGTTGGTATTGATATGATAGATGCTATGAGTAAAGTTGTTAAATGTTTTGTTGATATGGGACATGAAAAAATTAGTTTTGTTAGCATTAAGGGAAATGATTACGTTTATCAAGATAAACTTGTAGGTTATATAGCAGCTTTAACATCTTTTGGAATAAATTATAATCCCGATAATGTTTTAAATGTTTCTAGTGAAGATTTTGATTTACAAATATTAAAATTTGTTGATAGTGTTCATACTAATGCAATATGTGCGGATAATGACTTTACAGCATATAGAATTTTGAATATTTTAATTAATAAAGGTTATAGAGTGCCTGAAGATATTTCTATAATAGGATTTGATAATAATTTTATCTTTAATTATTTGAATCCGTCGTTATCGACCGTTAATTATGATAAGTTTGAGCTTGGGGTTAAGGCTTATTTTTCACTTAAAAATATAATAAATGGGAATAACATAAGTAAAATGCAAATAAAGTGCGATGTATTAAAAAGAGAATCAACAAAAATTTAAATGAGTCGTATGTTTATCGGCTCTTTTTTTGTTTTTTGTATTATTTTTTAGGCGTTCTTTAATTTGAAAAAGTTTTGTTATAAAATGATTTGAAATTGATTTAGCGTTTTAATCTTGGAGGATAAGAATTTGAAAATTAAAGAATTTAATATAGAAGAAGGTATAATACATGTTCTTGATATGAATTGTGATTATCCTATTTTAAATGAAGATTATTTAAATTTATCAAATGAAGAGATAAAATTATTTTTAACTAAACATGTAGAAAAGATTTTGAAAGATGATGAACTTAATTTAGGTAAATTTTATAAAGAACCTGAATTTATACAAAACGTTTATAAGTTCTTAAAAGGGGATATGAGCCTTATTGAAGTATCAGGGAATATTTCAAAAATATTTTTTGATATTTTAATAAAAGAGGATGAAGAGGTTTCTTGCGACCTTTTATTTTTAAAACTTAGAACTGAGTTTGGTGATGCTTTGTGTATGATAAAATTTGATTATGTTAAAAATTATATACACAAGATTGATTATAATAATGATAAAATGAAGATAGACATAGTCCCTCAATATATTACTCTTCCAAGCACATCTCAAAGAGTAAATAGGGCGTGTATATTTTTGAAAAATTATGAAGGGGATTTTAATTTATTGTTTTTAGATAAGAAGTTTGTAAACACAAAAAGCCAAACGTATTTTGAGGAGAAATTTTTAAATTGTGAGAAAATGCATTCAACTCTCTCAAAGACTAAAGAGTTAATTTCTGTTGCAGAGAAGTGGACGCGTAAAAATATAAAAGATGATGCAAATAAGGCGTTTGAAATAAGAGAATTAATTAGAGAGAAAATATTAAATGAAGATAATTTAAATATAAATTCTTTGGCTAGAGAGATTTTTGATAATGATAAGGATAATATTGAAAATTTTGTTAGTTTTACAGAGGATAATGGAATATATGGTGAAGTTCAAATTGATAAAGATTATGTATCGAAAAAATATGATAGAATACGATTGAAGATAGATAGAGATATAGATCTTTATATTAATAAGGATTCTTTTTATGATATAAATAGATTTGAGGTAAATAAAAATGGTGATGGGAGTATTAATATGATTATTAAGTATGTAATTAATTATAATGAAAAGTAGGAGAAAATTTTATGAAGTGGAATTTAGATAACATATATGAAGGTTTTTCTTCGGAAAAATTTAAGAGTGATTTGTTATTACTTAAAGATAGTATTAAAAGTTTTAATAGATTTAAAGGTATTACGCTTAAATATACAAAAGAGGATGAAATTTTAAAAATTTTAGAGAATGTATTTCTAGAATACGAGAATATTTATTCGCTATTTATGAGATTATCATCCTTTATATTTTTGAATATGGCTTGTGATTCTAATGATAAAGATGCTATGGACAATGATTGCATATTGAAAGATATTTATGTTGAAGTTGTGTCAATAGAACTGATAATAATCAAAATAGTATCAAGTTGTGAAGATATTTTATCTATATTACATAAAAGTTATATTTTGAATGAATACTCGTTTTTAATAGAAGAACTTATTTATAATTCAAAGCATTTATTATCAGATGAAGTTGAGGAGAGTATGGCATCTCTTTTAAATTATGGAGCAATGTCTTACTCTGCACTTCAAGATACTTTGATATCAAAGTATAAAGTTGAGTTGGATATTGGTAATGGGGTTAAAGAGATTCCACTTACAGAATGTAGAAGTATGCTTGAAAGTTCAAATAGGGATTTGAGATTCAAAGCGTTAGAAGCGGAGAAAAAATTGTACAAGTATATGGAAGATCCAATCTCTTTTGCACTAAATAACATTAAAAAGAGTGTTATTTATGATAACAAAAAAAGGAAATATGACTCTCCATTAAGTAAAACTCTAAAAGATAACAGAATTTCTGAAAAAACTTTTGAATCTTTAATGAGCGTTATGAAAGAAAGTTTACCTTTATTTAGAGAATTTTTGAAACTTAAGGGAAAGATTATGGGAGATAAACAAAATAAGATTTATTATAGTGATTTGTTTGCTCAAACACGCGAATCTAAAAATAAGGTAGATTTTTTATATGCAAAAGATTTTTTGATTGGAAATTTTTATGATTTTTCAACTAAGGTTGGGGATTTTGTAAAGAATGCTTTTGATAATAATTGGATAGATTCTAATATATATGAGGGGAAAGTTGGAGGAGCATTTTGTTATAACATAATTCCAATAAAAGAAAGCAGGATTTTAATGAATTTCAATAATTCATATGACTCTATATTTACACTTGCACATGAACTTGGTCATGCTTATCATGGAGAGTTGATTAAAAATGAGAGAATATTAAATACGAATTATCCTATGACAATTGCAGAAACTGCTTCTATTTTTTTTGAAACTTTAATTTGTGATAAAGCGTTTAATTTTGTAGATGAAGAAGAGAAAATCATTATTTTAGAGTATGAGTTAAATAGTGCAACTCAAGTAATTGTTGATATATATAGTAGATTTTTATTTGAGAAGGAAGTATTTCAAAGATGTGAAAATGAGTTTTTAACTCCAGATAATTTAAATCAGATTATGTTAAATGCTCAAAAAGAAGCTTATGGTGATTCTATGAATGATGAGTATTTTAAAGAAGCGTGGATTTATAAATCTCATTATTATGATTTTAAGTATAATTTTTATAATTATCCATATGCTTTTGGATTACTTTTTTCAATCGGTATTTATGATTGTTATTTAAATAATAAGGAAACTTTTCATGAAAAGTATGAAAAATTGCTTAGTAAGTCTGGAAAGAATAATTTAGAGGAATTAGGAAAAATATTTAATATTGATATAAGCGAGGAGGATTTTTTTAGAAAGTCTATAGAAATACTTAAAAATAAGTACTATAAGTATAAAGATTTAGTTTGTTAGGAGTGATCTATTATAAAAAAGGAAACTGTAAAAGTTAGGTGTTTTGATGATTTTTATTTAGACGTTTATATTTATGGAGAATGCACAGCTTTAACTAGGGGAATTGTACAAATTTCTCACGGAAAAGGAGAACATAGCGGATCTTATAAGGAAATTATAAAATTTTTAGTTGATAATTCTTATGTTGTTGTGATACATGATCATAGAGGGCATGGTAAGTACAATGAAGGTAAAGAATATTTTGTTTCAAATTCTGATGAAAATAGCTTTGTTGTAATGGTTAAAGACTTAAAGCGAATCAATTTATTTATTAAGGAAAAATTTATAAACAAAAAAGTGTTTTTAATAGGACATAGTATGGGAGCGTATTTATCGCTTAAGTATGCTGAGGTTTATGGAGAATCTATCGATGGACTTGTGATATCAGGAATTGGTATTGGAAGTAAGTTGAATGTATATGGAAGTTATTTAATATCTAAATTTATGTGTGGATTTATAGATGCAAGTAAACCAAACAAATTTGTTATTAATACTTTTTATAATACATTAAATAGAACCTTTAAAGAAAAAGATAAAGAAATTGATGATTTTGCATTTACAACATCAAATAAAGAGGTTATTTCTAACTACAATAAAGATAGTTTAAGGATAAAGAACTATACTTTGAAATTTTACCATGATTTATTTAGTGGAATTAAAAGTACTTTAAGTTTTAAATCTTTAAAAAATATACCTAAAAAGTTAAATATTTTATTATTAACTGGAAGTTTGGATCCTGTTTGTTCATTTAATAAAGGATCTAATAAATTGAGTAAGACGCTCACAGATCAAGGAATTTATGTTGAGCATATAATTTATGATGGTGCTAGGCATGAGATATTTGTTGAAGATATTAAATATGATGCTTTTAATGATGTTTTAACATTTTTATCAAATTTACAATTAGGAGATGATTAAATGGATGTAAAGTATTTTGAAAATAGAGAGAGTATAGAAGAAAAATATACGTGGAATTTAGAGAAGATATATAAAAACACACAGGAATTTGAGGAGGAATTTAAGAATATTAAGGAATCTTCAAAAAAAATTGGGAGCTATGAAGGTAAGCTTAATACGAAACAAGAAGTATTAAACTTATTTAACGATTTTGAGATAATATTAAGAACAATAATGAAACTAATGAATTATGCTCATATGAAAAAAGATCAAGATGGATCTGTGACTTTATATCAAGGTATATACACAAGAGTTGAACAGTTTTATTATGAATTTTCATCTATGAGTAGTTTTATAGATACAGAGCTTATTTCTAAAAGTGATGAATTTTTAAAATCTCTTGTAGAAGATGAGGAGCTTAGGGACATTAGATTTAGGATACAAAATTTAATAAGAGGTAAGAAACATATTTTGTCTGAAGAAGCAGAAAAAGTATTGAGCATGTTTGGATCATCAATTGATGCTCCGGATAATATAGTATCAACATTTAAAAATGTAGATTTAAAATTTCCATTTATAACAAATGAGAGTGGGAAAGAAGTTCAATTAAATGAGGGAAACTATGGTGTGTTTTTAACATCATACGATAGGAAAGTTAGGAAGGATGCGTACGAAAAATTATTTTCTACATATAGGGATTATAGAAATACATTAGCTACGTGTCTATCTACATCAATTACAAATGATGTTTTGTACTCCAAAGTAAAGAAATTTGACTCGGCTCTTGAAGGTAATTTGTTTGGAAACAATGTAGATAAATCTGTTTATTTAAATGCGATTGATGTTATGCATAAAAATTTTAATAAAATACACAGATATATAGATTTGAAAAAGAGTATGCTTGGGGTCGATGAGCTTAAGAGTTATGATTTATACGTACCATTAGTTAAAAATTCGGTTAAGGATATTTCATATGAAAAAGCTCTTGATATATCTTTAAAGGCACTCGAGCCTCTTGGTACAGAGTATTTAGAAATATTTAATGAAGCAATAGAAAATAGATGGATAGATGTTTATACAAACAAAGGTAAGAGAAGTGGAGCATATTCATCAGGAAGTTATGATACTGATCCTTATATACTTTTGAATTATTCAAATTCATTTAATGATTTATCTACCTTAGTTCATGAAATGGGACATTCAATTCATTCTTATTATTCGAGAAAAAATCAAACGTTTTTCAATTATAACTATCCAATATTTTTGGCAGAGATTGCATCGACTTGTAATGAGCATTTGTTAAATAAATATATGCAAGATAATTCAACTGGGGAGGAGTATTTATATTTTATAAATAAAGAGGTTGAAAATATTAGAACTACTGTATTTAGACAAATGTTATTTGCAGAATTTGAACTTATTGTACATGGAGAAGTTGAAAAAGGTGGATCATTAACTAGTGATGATTTTTGTGAAATATGGAGAGATTTGAATAAGAAGTATTATGGAGATAGTTTAGTATTAGACGATTATATAATTTATGAATGGAGTAGAATACCACATTTTTATTCTTGTTTCTATGTTTATCAATATGCAACTGGTTATGCAGCTAGCTTTGCGTTTTCTCAAGATATAATAAAGAATGGGAAGAGTGCAGTTGAGAATTATATTAATAATTTTTTAAAGATGGGTGGATGTAATTATCCAATAGAGATATTAAAATCTGCTGGAGTAGATATGACAACTAAAACACCTATGGAAAATGTAGTGAGTAGATTTTCTGAACTTTTAGATATTTTAGAGAAGAATATCTAAAATGTATAGAAATTAAGACGATTAATTATTTAATCGTCTTTTTATTTTTTAATATATTTACGAAAAATTTAAATATAGGGTATAATATTTAACGAAAAGTTTTAAAATAATTAATAGATTATATGTTTGGAAATCAAGTTTTAGTGTTGGAGAGGGTGAAAGTAGTTGAAGAGGATATATAAGATATTTGTTTTTATTGTTTTGTTTGTATGTTGTTTTAAACCGAGTGTACAAGCTGAGGAGTTTGGGAAGTATGCACTTGATTATTTAGAACAGATATCTAGAATACCTAGAGTTTCTTTTAGTGAAGGTGAGGTTTATACAGCGGATTATTTAGGAAGATTACTTAGAGATTTTGGTTATGATACTTCATTTGAAGAGATTTCTTTTCCTGAAGACACGGTTTTGAATTTTACTCCTGGATATTATTTATCTCACAATATTATTGCAACTAAAAAAGGAGCGAGCGATTTAGAAGTTATAATTGGAGCTTCTTATGATTCAGAAAATGTTGATGGATCAACAGGATTTGAAGGAGCTACAGGTGTTTCTGTTTTACTTGAGGTTGCAGATAGGGTTAAGGATATGAGTTTTCCATTTACTTTAAAATTTGTATTATTTGGTAGTGGAAAAAATGGAGAAATAGGATCAACACATTATGTATCAACTAGATCTCAAGATGAACTTGATAAGATAATGTATTTTTTGAATTTAACGTCTCTTGGTAGCGGAAAAAATTTATACGTTTATGGTAATAGTGGAAATAAGGGATTTGTTAGAGATGAATTATTATCATTATCTAAAGAGTTGAAAATTAAAATTCTGACTACTGAAGAAAATTTGGAACAAAGTATTCCAGAAGGGGTTTGTGCAGATATAGGAGATCATGTTCCATTTAAATATAGTAATGTTCCATTTGGGAAAATTGAAGCTACTTCTTTTGAAAGTGTAGATAAAAATTATGGTTTACCAGATGATCCTACTGGAGAGGGTATTGGAATAATAGAAGGAAGTAGTGATGATAATTATAACTATGTGATGGGAAATTTTGTTGATACTGTTACGAAGAATTTATCCAGTTGCGTAGAAGTATTATTTAATTATTTGGTTAGAGAAAATAGAAGTATAAAGATAATAACTCAGTTATCAGAGGAGAATTTAGATAAGATATCTCAAGTAAAGTACGTTCTTTATAAAGGTAATAAAAAGATAAAAGAGATTACTTTAAATGAAACTTTAGTTACTGAATTTAAAAATTTAGATGAGGGTAATTATACTGTTAAAGTTATTTCTCCTAATGGAATTGATTTTCTGAAAAATATAGATGAATTTGAGTTTAATTTTAAGGATAATGTTAATGGTGAATTTGTTTTTGTAAATGATGAAATTGTGACATACACGTATAGGAAAGAATTTACTGACAATTATAACTTGGTGAGAGATGACATTAAAAATAGCAATTTTGAGATAAAATCTAAAAAATTTATATTCGATTATTCTTCTTCAATTGGGAATTATGAGGAAGAGGATAGTAGTAAAAATGATATGTTAATAAAGAATCTATCAATACTTTTAGTTGCGTTAATTGTATTTTATGTGATTCTTAGGATAATTTTATTAAAACCTAATAAAGAGAATTAAATGAAAACTTTTTGATTAAAGTTTTCATTTTTTTTGTTTAAAAAATTTTTTGTATTACGATAATAAAAGTAGTTAGAGAAAGATTTGATTAATTTATTTTTTATCATCATTAATTTTCAAGGAGGGAGAAATTGGTGAGTAGGGATACAGATAAAATTAAAAATGATAAAAGCTTTAGAAAGAAACTTATTAAGTCATTTGGAATCGCAACAACTCTTGCAACAATTACTAGTATTGGAGTTTCGGAACTTCCCCCTAAAGAGGCTCAAGCATTAAAGTTTAAACTTCCTTCATTTAAAAAGCCACCTATCAAAAAACCAACTACTTCTACACTTAAACCTAAACCATCTGGATCAAGTAGTAGTTCAAGTAGCAGTAGTTCAAGCAAGCCGAGTGGTACTACAAGCAATAAGCCAGTGGGAGGAGCAAGTACTTCAAATAAGCCAGGAGGAACATCATCATCTTCAACAAATAAAAAACCTTTGGGAGGATCAACTAGTTCAAGTAAGCCAGGAGGGACATCATCTTCATCAGGAAGTACGTCAAACAAGCCTAGTTCTGGTAATGTAATAACAGGTAGTTCAGGTTCGTCATCATCTAGTTCAAGTAACACCATAGTTGGTAAAAAACCTCCTGTAACAACTAGTACAGGAAATAATAAGCCTAGTGGAAATACTGTTAATAAACCTAGTAACAGTAACTCGAATACAACAAAGAAACCAGGGAACACATCATCTAATTCAAACCAATCTTCAAGTGTAGATGGAGGATTTGGAAGTAGTAAAGGAGATAGCGCAGCTCCTAGTAAACCAAATACTTCTACTAATAGTTCAGGTACTAATAAACCAAATAATAATTCTACATCCACTAACAATTCAAATAATAAGCCAAGCTCTGGAAGCACATCTAATAGTAATGCTAACGCAAATAATAATAAGCCAAGCTCTGGAAGCACATCTAATAGTAATG
Organism: Candidatus Arthromitus sp. SFB-rat-Yit; assembly: GCF_000283555.1. Classification (NCBI taxonomy): domain Bacteria; kingdom Bacillati; phylum Bacillota; class Clostridia; order Eubacteriales; family Clostridiaceae; genus Candidatus Neoarthromitus; species Candidatus Arthromitus sp. SFB-rat-Yit. Next base: position 1,322,643 of record NC_016012.1, on the reverse strand, counting down.
CTAATGCAAATAGTAATAAGCCAAGCTCTGGAAACACATCTAATAGTAATGCTAATGCAAATAGTAATAAGCCAAGCTCTGGAAGCGCATCTAATAATAATGCTAACGCAAATAATAACAATAATAATAATGCAGGAGGTTCTGCAAATAAGCCTCAGTTAGATCAAACTAATAAGCCAAGTCTTGCAGATAAAATTCAAATTGGTTCGAGTGTTGCTGGTAACCTTATGAGTGCCGGATTTGCAGTATCTAGTATAATGGGTTCTGTGCAGGCAGCAGAGCAAATGAAACTTCAAGAAAAACTTCAGAATGAATCGATAGAAGCTCAGATGAAAATGCAAGAGAAGCAAATGGAGCATGAGAGAGAGATGCTGAAAGCTCAGATGGCAATGGAGAGTGCATCAGAGGTAGAATCTGGGGAAGTTGATGAATCAGATTCAGATGGATACTATGATGAGGATGGAAATTATCAGCTTAAGGATGGATCTGGATATATAGATAAAGATGGGAATTTCCATTTAGCAGATGGTTCTGGATATTATGATAAAGATATGAATTTCCATTACTCAGATGGTACTGGATATATAGATAAAGATGGGAATTATTTCTTATCAGATGGTTCTGGACATTATGATAAGGACGGAAACTTTTATCCATCAGATGGTTCAGGAGTTTATGATAAGGACGGAAACTTTACTCCTTCTGAAGATGGAGGAGGGGATTCTAAAGAAGATGAGTTTGTTGATGAAAGGTTTGAGGATGCAGTTGTAATAGAGAAAAATGAAGATAATACAAGAAGAAGTACTTACTCTATGTATTATGAAGATGTAGATTACGATAATAATGATATAACAAAATTTGAAACAGGAATATCTGAAGCGAGGGTTCTTAAAAATAAGGACATGTTCGAAAAATTTATTCAAGAGGGAATTTTTACACATAGAGAACTTCAATCTATTAAGGAAAATATAGAAGGTGGTAGGATGAATTTCTTCATGATTGAGTACATGTATGAAAATGATCTTTTAAGTTTAGAGCAGTCAAATGCTGCACTTGAACTGCTTCAGTATTTTCAAACTAATGGAAGTTTTTAACAAAATAAGATAATACTTATTTTATAGGTCCAAGGAGGGTTAGAGGGATTATGAATTCAAATGATAATAAACGGAATAATAATGATTCTGATTTATCAAGAAAGAAATTTTTAAATAGAGTAGCTATGGCTACAGCGTTAGTTGGTGTTACGGGAATAGCAGCTCAGCATATAGGAACTGTAAAAAAGGCATCTGCTATGATGAAAGCTCCGGTTAAGTTTAATCCAGTTAAAGTTAATACGTTTACAGGTAGTAATGGATTTAAACGCCCTGTAAATGGAGGGACAAGTATATTTAAACCAACAACAAGTTTAGGGAATACTTCATATAAGCCGAGTACAGGTGTAAGTTCAGTTAAGCCTGGAGGTACAGGTATAAGTTCTACAGTTAAGCCAGGAGGTACAACTTCAACAAATAAACCAACTTCAGGAACTTCAAGTACAACTGGTACAGGTATAAAACCAGGAAATACAGGTGGTTTGATCAATAAATTTGAAGGATTAACATCTGGAACATCTAGTGGAGGAGGTATAAAAGCTCCAACTAAACCAAATGCAGGAAGCAGTATAACAGCACCAACTAAGCCAAATACAGGAAGCAGTGTAACAGCACCAAGTAAGCCAAATGCAGGAAATACTGTAACAGCACCAAGTAAGCCGAATACAAGTACTTCAGGTACAAATGGCACAGGTATACCATCAGGGAATACATCTAATTTGGTTAACAAGTATGAAAATGGTGGAACTGGTTCAGTAAACAAACCATCAACTGGAGGAAATTCACAAAATAAGGTAGATGCTCCTGTAAAACCAGGGAATACTGCGAATTTAACTAGTAAATTTGAAAATAATGGAACTGGTGCAGTAAATAAGCCATCAGCTGGGGCAAGTAGTGGATCATCTCAATTAAAGCCAAATAGTAGTAATACAACTGGAAGCTCACAAAATAAACCAGATGTTCCAGTGAAGCCAGGGAATACATCTAATTTGACTAGTAAATTTGAAAACAGTACAGCTAGTGGATCAAATAAGCCATTAACAGGAGGAAGTGCTGGATCTGGATCATCTCAATTAAAGCCAAACACAGGAACTTCACAAAATAAACCTAGTCTAAGCACAAATCAAAGTGGATCAAGTGGTTCTTCCCAAAAACAACCTGTTATAACTCAAACAAATTCAGGTGGTAAACCATCAAATGGTACAACGACTGGAAATAAAGGACAGGGAAGTACTACATCAGGATCACAAAATGGAAGTGTTAAACCTAGTACTTCTGGAGTTAAATCATCTTCCTTAAAAACTCAAGGCAATGAATCTGTAAATACAAATAGAATTGGTAATACAGGCAATATTCAACAAAGTGGTTCAAGCGGAGGTAGGTTTAATAAAGTTATGACAGCGGTTGGTCTTTTAAGTACAGTTGCGTTTCTAGGTACATCTATAGCAGGTATAATTCAAGGACAACAATCAATGGAAATGCAGGTTAAACTTCAACAAGATGCAATAAAGGCACAAGAGGAGCTTGCGAAAAAGCAGCAAACTCAGGAATATGAAAAATTAGCAGCTCAGCTAGGTGGTAAATATGATCCAGAAAATGGAGTTATAATACTCCCAGATGGAAGTAAATTGAACGTTTTCACAGGAATAGTTATTCACCCAGATGGAAGCTGGACTGACCAAAATGGTGTTCTGCATTTGCCAGATGGAAGTGGAGCTATTAAACCAGATGGATCTATTGATATTAATGGCGTAGGTAGTATAGATAAAGATGGTAATTTAGTTTTAGAAGATGGATCAGGATACTTTGATAAAGATGGTAACTTTGTGCCATCAGGAAGTATAGCTCAGGTAGTTGGAGTTGCTACAGCTAGTGGATATGGTGGTATGTATACCGATACTAAGTTTGGTGGTAAGAGTGTAATATCACAGAGTGAAAACTATGGATATAAGGCATATAGTAAAGAAGAATATAATAGAGCGAAAGAGAAAGCAGAAACTCATAAAAGTGTTGCAGATGGAATATTTACTGCAAGAGAATATGATGCTGTAGTTAACTTGATTTTATCTTCAAAAATTAATAAATCTATGGTTGAAAAGATGGGACAAGATGGAACATTTACAAGTGAACAAATAGAAGTTATAAATCAGTTGTTAGATACATTTAATTCAAGTGGTAAAATTTAATATTTAAGGATTTGTATATTCAAGGAGGATGAAAAAATGGGAACTACTAATGTAAATAAGAATAATGAACAAAGTAAGAGAAAAGGAATTTTAAAGAAAGCTGCGCTACTTGCAACTGTTGCTAGTATAACTAGTGCAGCTGCTATAGGTAACCAAAAACCAAAAGAGTCTGAGGCCTTAATAGGAGTATTATTTGGTGTTATTTCTACGGTTGTAGGTACTGTAGCTGGTATTGGGCAAGGTGTTGCAGATACTGTGGCTCAAAGAAATGCGAGAAAACAAGCAGAGGAAGAGGCAAGGAGACAAGCAGAAGAGGAAAAAAGACGAGCAGAAGAAGAAAGAATGAGACAATTACTTGAGACATCTTCTGAACACAATGTGAGGTTGTCAGCTCAAGAAGAAGAAGACGAATCTAAAGTAATAAATATATCTATTGCTGATAATACTTCTCTTCAAGAAGCTCAGTCTGCCCAATCTATGAGATCTAAAGGGAATTTACACAAGCCTAGTTCTCCACCTAAAGGAATACATGTTGGAGGATTTGGAGCTGCAGAAGAAGATGATACACAAATTGAAAATATAGTAACTGAAAGCGAAGATTTAGATGAATCATTATATGATGAAATTGAAGATACAGTAGATATAGTAGATAATGAGCTTGTAAATGAAATAGTTAATGATGTTGTAGATGAAAATACTAATGTTAAGGAAGAAATAAATACTGTTGTAGATGAAAATACTAATGTTAAGGAAGAAATAAATACTGTTGTAGAGGAATCAAAACAAGAGGAAACACAAACACAAAATAAAGAAGAATCAGTTGTGGTAAATGTATCGACTAATAAAAATAATCAAAATACTAAGGTATTGAATAAGAATACTTCAAAATCTCAAGTTATAAATTTAGGTTCTGAGGATACGTCAAATGTTATAAGGCTTGAAATAAATGAAAAAGACGAAGATGATGATATTTTATATGAAGAAATAATAGTTAAGTCAGGAACAAATACCAAAGAAGAAGTTGTTGTAGGTGTTAGCGATGATATGCTTATGTCAACAGAGGATGCAGAAAAACATTATTTAGTTACTGAAGGATATTTAAGTGCTGATGATTTAATACTTCTTGATTTTGGTATAAGAAGTGGTGCTATTACAGAAGATGTATTAGATGCTATGCATGAAAATGGAGATATAAGTGATGAATATTATGGTGCGGGGCTAAGTCTTATAGAAGATATGAATAATTTAGAGATGGATAATTAAAAGGTAGAGCAATTTTGCTCTACCTTTTAATTTTATTATAAAGAAAATAGATTGAACAAAAAGTTCAATCTATTCTTGATTTTCTAGAAGATCTAGATAATCTCCAAGAGTCATAGTTGTTACTTCTCCTTCGTATATGAAAAATTCATCTGTTTCTTCATCATATATTAAGAATTCATCTGTTTCTTCATCATAAAATAATTCATTACCTTCATTATCAAAATACATTTCAGTGCTTAAATAATCTTCAAGTGTCATTTCTGTAACTTCTCCAGTATATTCTATAAACTCTTCTGATTCAGGATTTTCAGGATTGATCTCATAGTATTTATTACTTTCTTCGTCATAAATAAGTTGTTGACCATATTCACCTAAGTATACCATCTCTTGTGCATTTGTATTATCAGTTACATCTTCTGATGAATTTCCTGAGCCTGTATTAGTATTAGTATTATTATTATTTGAGTTTGTGTTATTGTTTGATACGTTCTTATCACTTGAGTTTGATGATTGATTACTATCTTGAATTATTTCTCCATCCGGTTTAGTAGTTTCATCCGTATTAGTTTCAGAGTTTGTGTTATCAGTTTCTTCGTTTGTATTTTCTGATGGAATTTCTTCATCTGTGTTTGTGTTATTGTTTTTGCTATTTTCTATATCTTCAGCAATCTTATTTAGAGTGGATATTAAATCTGGAAGTTGAATTTGAAATTCTTGAATAGATTTAAGAAGTGAAGATAACTTTGTTTCTAAATTTTCAAGAAGAATGTTTAAAGTTATATGATTTTTATAGTCACTTTGTAAGACGTTTGAGTATTCTTCACATAAAATTTTAAATGTATCATTGAATACTGACATAGTTGGCATTAATGAGAAAATAGTTGAAGGGAGTTCTTCTTCTATGTCATTTTTTAAATCTCCAAGCAATGTTGAAATTTCACCTAATAGCATATTGCAGTTATTTTGATCTGAATAAATAGAAATTGGAATAGGAGATGTATTTGTTACTTTTATTGTTGAAATTTCTTTGTTATTTACATCCAAATAGTTATTTAAGTTATTATCTATTGGAGTAATTTGCCTGAGTGGATTAAACTCTGGAAATGTTTGGTTAAACTCGTCTATAAAATCTAATGAATGTGATGCTGATAAAGCAAGCTTTTCTATATCATCTATAGTTAGATTTTTATTAGAATTTAGAAGTTCTATTATAGTATAGCCATCTGAAGAATCAGAACTTTCGTTTGAGCTATTGGTAGATGAAGAATTAGTATTTGAAGATGAGTTTGAATCCGATGAAGTAGAATTTGAAGATGAATTACTATTTGAGGATGAATTATTATTATTTGTTTCATTTGTATTGTCTGTTGTTTCCTGTGATGAATTATTTATAACAACTGGCCTAGATGTTCGAGTAGCTTTTGCAATATTTATGTTTGCATTACTAATTGCAAAATTGCATATAAAAGATGTCATTATTATTTTGCATAATAATCTTAAATTTTTTTTCATAGCTACCTCCAAAAACATATAAGATTTTTAATTTCAAAATTTAAATACACACATTAATTATCGAAAAAAATAGTTAAATTTTAATATTTGACTAAGAATTATAATGATTTTTAACGATAAATTTTTAAATATTGTCTAGAAATATCATGGTGCATATTTATATGTAGTTAGAACTATTTTTTTAAAAAACACATATAATTTTAGAAAGATTAGCTATAGTTAAAATTTAATTTATGAGGAGCACTAATATATGAAGAGTATTTGTGAATTTAATGTAGGAGATCTCATAGAAATAAAACACATTGATCTTTTAAAATATCAAAAAGAGAGAATACTTTCTATGGGTTTTACAAAAGGAACTGTAATAGAGGTAATAAGGTTTGGATTTAAAAAAGAACTTATATTATTTGGTGTTAGAGGTATAATGATTGCTCTTAGATCTGAGGAATCGAAATTTATTTATGGAATAAAAGTTTAGGGGGGTTTATGGGACTTACTAATATATCTTCGAAAAGAGAATTTATGAAAGATATTTTCAATGCAGAGGATAAATTAAAAAAGATTGTATGTCTAGTTGGAAATCCTAATACAGGTAAAAGTAGTATATTTAACTCTTTAACAGGTATGCATCAACATACGGGAAATTGGTCTGGAAAAACTGTTGTAAACGCATATGGAGAATATAATCATAATGGAAATGAGTATGGGATTATAGATCTTCCAGGCATATATTCGATACTTTCATATTCTCAAGAGGAAGAAGTTGCTCGTGAATTTATATGTTTTGGGAAATATGATGTTTTAGTTTTAGTTTGTGATATGACTTCTCTTGAGAGAAATTTAAATATATTTTTTCAAATGCTTGAAATTAATAATAGGATAATTATATGTTTAAATCTTTGTGATGAAGCGAAGAAGAAGAATATACATGTAGACTTATATAAAATGGAAAAAATACTTGGAGTTCCAATTGTAGTAACATCCACAAAAGAAAATATAGGACTTGATAAACTGAGAGATAAAATAGATGAGGTAATATCTGGAAAATATACATTTAAAGTTTCAAATATAAAATATGATGATGAAATTGAAAATATGGTTCATGAAGTTTTAAAAAATATGGACAACTCTATAGATTTTATAAATAGAAGATGGATTGCTTTAAGACTTATAGATAGCGATTCCAGCTTTTTTGATTTTATGTATAAATATTTGAGTGAAAATGAAACTTCATATATAAAAAATTTCAAGAATAGTTTTGATACATTTAAATTAGAAGAAAATAGAGAAAAGATGATTGAGAGGGTATATAAAACGTGTAAAGATGTAAGTGAAAAGTGTGTAAAAGAATCTAGAGATAAGCATGTACGGGATAGAAAAATTGATGATATAGTTACTTCAAAGAAATATGGCATACCTATAATGCTTCTTCTTTTAGGATTAGTACTCTTTATAACAATTAGTTTATCAAATATTCCTTCTTCTTTATTGTCTAATATGTTTAATTTTTTAGAAAGTAAATTATCTACATTTATTATAAATTTAGGAGTTTCAACATGGATACATGACATGGTTGTTTATGGTCTTTTCAGGGTAACTGGGTGGGTTATATCTGTTATGCTTCCTCCTATGGCAATTTTCTTTCCTATGTTTACTTTTTTAGAAGATTTAGGATATTTACCGAGAGTTGCATTTAACATGGATTATTTGTTTAAAAAATCAGGGTGTCATGGGAAACAATGTTTAACCATGTGTATGGGATTTGGGTGTAATTGTGCAGGCATAATTGGAACTAGAATAATAGAGTCTAAGAGAGAGAGATTAATAGCTATAATTACAAATAATTTTGTGCCATGTAACGGAAGGTTTCCTACGATGATAGTGTTGTCTACAATATTTTTTTCATATACGGGTAATATATTTTTTAATTCTATAATTACTGCATTAATTGTAACTATTATTATTCTTATAGGAATTAGTGTTACTTTTTTGGTATCCTATATTCTTTCTAAAACGTTATTAAAAGGGGAAACATCATCATTTACATTAGAACTTCCGCCGTATAGAAAACCAAAAATAAGAACAATATTATATACATCATTAATTGATAGAACTGTTTTTGTGTTAGGTAGAGCTATAATGATTGCAGCACCTTTTGGGATTATAATATGGATACTTGCGAATGTTTTTATAAATGATATAAGTATAATAAATCATATAATAAATTTTTTGAATCCATTAGGAAAGTTAATAGGGCTTGATGGAGCTATATTATCTGCATTTTTCTTAGGGATACCTGCAAATGAAATTGTTATGCCAATACTACTTATGAATTATTTATCTACTGGGGCTTTGATAGACTTTGAAACATCAAATTCTCTTTCTATGGTTTTAAGAGATAATGGATGGACTATAATAACAGCAATAAATATGATGTTATTTTCTCTTTTACATTTTCCTTGTTCTACTGCTTTATGGACTATAAAAAAGGAAACTAAAAGTAATAAGTGGACATTTTTAGCTTTCTTAATTCCAACATGTATAGCGTTTGGAGTATGTTTTTTAGTAAATGTATTTTTGAATATTATTTTTAAAGTGCTGTAAAATTTACAGCACTTTTATATTTATATAATATTATCCTTTATTTTTAAGATAATTAAGGGGTTATTTTAAAATTGTTTGGTAATAATAAGAGAGAAAGGAGTATGCTATGGGAAAATTAAAAGAAATACTTGAAAAAGTTAAAAATTTTATACAAAAGTTTTCTCCGAGAACGAAGAAGATAATTATTAGTGCATTTATAATTTTAGTTTTGTTCCTTTCTTTTTTCTTAGTGTACTCTAATGTTACTAAGTATGGACTTTTGTATTCTGATTTGGATCCTTCTGATAGCAAGTATATACATGAACAATTAGTAGATATGGGATTAGAGGTTAAGATAAGAGGTAAGTCTATTTATGTTTTAAGAAATAAAGTAGATGAACTTAGACTCACTTTTTCTCCGGAGTTAAAAGGAGGAAGTAAAGGATTTGAACTTTTAGATAAAAGTAGTGGATTTGGATATACAGATGAAGAATTTTTGATACAAAAACAGAGGATTGTACAAGGTGAGCTTGAGAGAACTATAAGGAGTTTTTCTCAAGTAAAAGATGCTAGAGTTCATATTTCACCATCTAGGACGAGTGTATTTATGACTGATAAAGATCCAGCTAAGGCATCTGTTTATTTAAAATTAAATCCTTTAGAATCTCTTTCAAGAGATCAAGTTAAATCTATAATTCATTTGGTATCTGCAGCTTGGAATAATTTGTCTTTCGAAAATGTTGAAGTAGTAGATTCTCGAATGAATTTATTATCTCTTGGAATATATGATGGAAGCGATGATTTTAATTTTGCGGGTAGTTTAGATAATCAAATGAATTTAGAGAGGAAATTTGAGCATGAACTTGAGAGTAGGATCTTATCTATAATTGAGCCAGTGCTTGGATATGATAAAGTTAGAGTTCGTGTTAATGCAGAATTAGATTTTGATTCAAAAAAGAAAACTGAAATAATTGTAGATGATAATAAGGTACCTGTAAGTGAGCATCTTATAAAAGAAGAGAATGGTACTTCTTTAAATGGTGGGGGAGGTCCTATCGATAATAATATGTCAAATGTTCAAGAAGGTAATTCTTCCGATAAATCAAGTAGGGAAGAAAGTACAACAAATTATGAATTATCTAAACAAGAATCTACTATTATATATGCTCCAGGAGAAATAAAAAGGATTACAGCATCTTTTGTATATGATGGAAATATAACTCAGGAAATGAGAGAAAATATAGAGAGTTTAATTAATGGAGTTATTGGTTTCAATGCTGAAAGAGGAGATTCGATATCTGTAGTTGGAATGGAATTTAATGGTCTTAAACAAGAAGCTGTTCAAGCAAAGAGAAGAGGTATTATTCCTATAATAGTTTCAGTTGTGGTATTAATAGTTATATTGTTTTTAGTAAGGATGTTTAAGAAAAATAAAGAGTTATCATCTTTATCTAAAAATGATAATTTGCCACAGTCTATTTCAGAAGCTAAAGATATGATACAACAAAGTGTTGATGAAAATATTAAGAAAAATGGAATAGAAGATACAAATCCGGAAAATAAAATGCTTGAGGATGCTATTAAAAATTATGCGATAACTAAACCGAGTCAAGTAGTTGAGATTATAAAATCTTGGATGATGGAAGATACGAGATAATGGAGGGATATGTATGATAAGTGCTATTAATGTATTTAATAATTTTAATAAAGAAGTTTTAAATGTAGGTAATAATAAGCAAAACGTATTTTCAGAAATGTTAAATAACTCTATAAATAGTTTGGATAATTATCAAAAGAGAGCTGATAACAGTATTGTATCTTTTATAAAGGGTGATGAAAATGAAGTTCATAATGTTATGATAGCTATGCAAGAGGCTAGACTTACACTTCAGACAGCGATTGAAATTAGAAATAAAATGGTTGAGGCTTATCAGGAATTATCAAAAATACAGATATAATTGACAATGGATTTGATTTTAAATATAATGTTAATCAAAATTAAATATTTGCTAGGGGTGCTTAAAGCTGAGAGATGATTATATTTTGTATCGTCAACCCTTAAACCTGAACTGGATAATGCCAGCGTAGGAAAGCTTTAAATTAAATATTATGTATTTAAATGGCTATGCTTGGTTTTTGAGCATAGCCATTTTTGTTATGAGAAGGAGGAGCTTTAAATGTATTTTTTGATTTTAATTTTGACAATTGTATTTTTAGGTATTTATTTATTTGAATTAAAAAGGATTAAATTTGATACAAGATTAATTATTGTTATAGGAATTTTCTCTGCTATTGGATATATACTTAATTTGTTTAAATTTATAAGAATGCCTCAGGGTGGATCTATTACATTTTTTTCAATGCTTCCTGTTATGATAATTACATTTGTACATGGTAGAGGTGCTGGACTTACATCTGGACTTTTACTTGGGGTTTTAAAAACACTTGATGGGGTAGTTATGGTTAATCCACTTCAATTTATTTTGGATTATTTATTATCGAATATGTGTTTGGGATTTTCAAATATTTTTGGAAGGAAAAATAAGATTAGAATATTTTTAGGATGTTTATTTAGTGGTATTTTATGTGTTATGTTTAATGTTTTATCAGGTGTTTTATTTTTTAGTGAATTTGCTCCAGAAGGGAGAAATATTTGGATATATTCTTTAGGTTATAATTTTTCAAGTATTGGAGTTGAGGTATTATTGACATCTATATTAATGGCATATATTCCTTTAGTTAGAATGATAAAAAGTTTTAATAAAGAGGCGTAGAATATATTATTCTACGCCTCTTTATTAAAACTATTTTGAACTCGAGTTTTCACATCCAAGTACATTTTCGATTTTAGATAGAACTACTTTCTTAACTCCATCTTTTGCGGCGCCTAAATATTTTCTAGGGTCAAATTCAGAAGGATTATCCGCAAATACTTTTCTTATATTTGCTGTCATAGCAAGTCTTAAATCAGTATCCATATTTATTTTACAAACAGCCATTGATGATGCACGTCTAAGCATATCCACAGGTATACCTACAGCATCTTTTATTTTACCACCATATTTATTACAAGTTTGCACGCTATCTGGATCAACAGCAGATGCACCATGTAATACTATAGGGAAACCAGGTAATTTATTTTGTATTTCTTCGAGAATTTCAAATTTAAGAGATGGTTTGAAATCTTTAGGAAATTTAAATGCTCCATGAGATGTACCTATAGCTATGGCAAGCGAATCACAGTTTGTTTGCTTAACAAATTCTACAGCTTCATCTGGATTTGTGTATATATGAGAATCTGCAACTACATCGTCTTCAACTCCAGCAAGAACTCCAAGTTCAGCTTCTACACATACACCTTTAGAGTGTGCATATTCAACTACTTCTTTAGTAAGTTTTACATTTTCTTCGAAACTATGATGAGAACCATCTATCATAACTGAAGTAAATCCTGCATCTATACATTTTTTACAAGTCTCAAAATCAGGACCATGATCTAAATGAAGTGCAATATCCAAACCACTTTCCTCTGCAGCTGTTTTAACAAGTGATATAAGGTAGTCTATACCAGCGTATTTTATTGCTCCAGTAGAACATTGCAGTATAACAGCTGAATTTTTATTTTTACATGCTTCAACGATACCTTGTATAGATTCAAGATTGTTTATGTTGAAAGCACCTATTGCATAACCACCTTCATAGGCTTTTTTAAACATTTCCTTAGTTGTAACTAATGGCATATAATCACTCCCTAATAAAAATTACTATAACTTTATATATTAAATTATTCACTTTTTTATTATAATATCAAAATATAAAAAATCAAAACTTTATTACTAGGTAAAATATTATGATAACAATATTATGGCAAAATTAAATAATATTATTTAAAAATATTAATATTTTTATAATATATTTTTAATTTTTGGAGTTTGGGAATCTAGGATATGTTCTATGTGGAATTTAAGAGTTTCGATATTTGATATACATATATATTTATCTCTCAACAAAATATTTATATAAATATTTTTAATTGATAATAAGGCTTCATGTAAATTATTTTTATTTGTAAATAATGAGAAGCACTCCAAATTTTTTTTGTGTGTGAGTTCAAATTCATTAAATAATTCTAATGAGGATTCCCAGTCATCATTTTCTATGCATGTTTTTATGTTATCAAGTTTTTTATTTATTTGAGATGTCGATTGTTTAAGATATATGAATGAAGATATTATAATGAGTATAACTAAAGCGTAAGATCCATATACAGCTATATTTTTTAGATTAAGTTTCATAATTATTATTTCCTTTTTAAATCATTATTTTGTTTCTAATTGATATTTGAATGTACCGTTTGAGTCCGTATATGCGTATAGTACATCTTTAATAGATTTTATTTTATTATTTTTAAGTTGTTTCATAAGCCAATCATTGTTTCTATTTATGTATTTAAGTCCATCTTTTACGATTTCTCCATCTATTATTATAGAAGTTGGAAGATATATTTTTTCATTTTCGTTATTTTTAGGTATTATCGTAATTTTCCCACTACGCTCTAGCATGGCAAAACCTATTTTTGATAAATCATAGTTTCCGCTAGATCTCAGATCTTCTAACACATCATTTATTGTTAATTTTTCTTTTCTTAAATTTTCTTTGATAAATTTACCATCTTTAACCAAGATTATAGATTTACCTCCGAATAATTTTCTGAGTTTTATACTTTTAAGTTGAATTTGAGACAATATAAATTCGATAAATAATATTGTTAAAATACAAATAATTCCATATAAAAGGGGAATTGATATATCTTCAAGTGGAAGGGTCGCAAGTTCCGCAATCATTATTGAAACTACAAATTCATAAGGTTCTAGTTGAGCTATATATCTTTTTCCCATCATTTTCATTGTAAAGAACATTACTATGAAAAGTATTATAGTTCTTGATAATACTATAAGCATTTTTAAATTTATCCTCCATATGTTTAATTGTTATTTAGATTAGTATTATCTTAAATAAAATTATTATGTAAATATATGAGTAAATACATATATAATTTTATTTAATTGAGTTATATTACTATAGAGTTTTATATCACATTTACATGTTAGGATTAATATAATACTTTAGATTCAACAGTATTAAAGGATTATTTGAGCTTATGTCTTATAAAAGTGCTATAGATATTTATCATAATGATTTAGCAAATTTGTTAAAAATGCTTGATGTTTATGTTATAAATTATAGAAATTTAGTATCAACTTTGAATGACATCAACCTAAATGTTTTAATATCTAAGAGGAAGAAGAGAAGAGCTATAAAACAAGTTGAGGAATTAGGATGTATAATAGATGTGTTACTTGAGTCCATTTGTAAAGTTCAACAATGTTATTTGAGATATGTAAAAATGAAGTGTGATGTTTTATGTGAGATTATAAATTGGGACTTTATAAAACTTGAAATTGAACAGGAGTTGTTGCTTAATTTAGATACTGATTTTAAACATAAATTTTTGAGTATATATTCCCCTAAAGGTAATTCAAGTATTATTGATTTAAAATAAAAACGATTTATATGGAGTGATTTTATTGGAGAAACTTAATTTAGTTTATTTTAGGAATATTTTGAATAAGAAAATTTATGATGAATTTGGAGATACTTTAGGGAAACTAAAGGATATTTATATTTCAACTGAGAGAGGATATCCTATATCTATTGGATATAAAGTTTTAAGGGATGGAGAGGATTTTTACTACGAGTTTAGACAGATAAAATTTTATAAATATAGGAGAAGTATCATAATTAAAGTATCTGGAGTGTTTAATATAATACCTAAGAGTTATAAATATAGGCTTTCTAAAGAAATATTGAACAAACAAATTATAGATATAAATGGGAAAAAGGTTGTTAAAATAATAGATGTTCATATGGCTAGTATAGGAAATGAACTTAGAGTTGTTGCTATTGAGAGTGGGGTTACAACATTTCTGAGGAAATACAATATAAAATATGTTCCTAAATTTATTAAAAAATTTATAAATAAAATGTTTAAAAATCTTGAGGATACGGTCATAAAATGGGAGGATATGGAGTCGATTCAGTTTATTGAAAATGGATTACTTATATCTGTACCTCAGTCTAAATTATGTAAAATGCATCCTGCTGATATTGTTGAAATTCTAGAGGATTTAGATGATAATAATAGAAAAAAATTATTTGAAAGCTTTAATGATAATTTAGCAAGTGAAATATTAGAAGAGATGGAAGATTTGGATATGAGAATTGACATAATAAAAAATTTGAGCGACTCTAAGGTAATAAGTATACTTAATTATATTCCAAATTACGAGCTTGTCGATATTTTAGAGAAGGTTGATGAGTCATTAAAGGAAAGAATACTTATAAATTTGGAAAAAAGTGATATTGATGATATAAAAAATATAATGTCTTATGATGAAAATAAGGTTGGAAGTATAATGAATACTGAGTTTATAAGTTTTAATATAAATTTAAAACTTGGTGAAATAATTGATATTGTAAAAAGCACTAATGTTAGAGAGCAGTATTTATATAATATTTATATACTCGATGAAAATAATATTTTAAAAGGAGTAGTTGATTTTAGATCCTTAATATTTTTAGATAGAAACATTAATGTGTTTGAAATAATGGATAAAGAATTTATATCTGTATATGATGATGATGATTTAGAATCAGTAATAGGAGTTTTTCTAAAATATAATTTAATTACTATTCCGGTTATACATAGATGTGGTAAATTAATGGGGTCATTATTTATACACGATATATTAACAAAGGAATTTTTGAGGATTTAGATTAATTATAATAAAATGGATAATAAGCTTAGGGAAACACTCGTAGATTATATGAATTTTTTAGGTATTTTGTATGGTTTTACTGAGTGTAGAAAATTTATAGAATTATATGATTATTTAAAATTCAAGAGTGAAAATGGAGATTTAACAGAATTTGAAAATAGAGATATAGATAGTAGAATAAATCCTTTTTTATATTTAGAAAATGGGGAAACAATAATTTCTATTGCTATACCTTATTATAGAGAATATAGTACTTATAACCAAAAATTTTCTAAGTACACGCAGGGAGAGGATTATCATAAAGTGGTTTTATCATATTTAGAAAAAATAGCTTATTTTATAGAAATGAGCGGATATGAATTTAAATTATTTTGTGATACTAATAATTTGCCAGAAAGATATATAGCTTATTTGTGCGGCATTGGACATATTGGTAGAAATAGTTTGATTTATACAAGTGAATATGGATCGTATGTTTTTTTAGGAGAAATCATAACAAACGCTAAATTAAGTGTTAAAAATTCTTATGAATATTATAAAAAAAAGTTTGATGACATATCATTATTTAGAGAATGTGGCATATGCAAAAAATGTTTATATAAGTGTCCAAATAAAATATTATTTGACAAGAATTTTAGATTATGTGTGTCCAATTTAACACAGCAGAAGAAATTGAGCATGTATGAGATGAATAAATTAAATAACATGATTTTTGGGTGTGATATATGTCAAGATGAATGCATTAAAAATAAAAATATAAAGTATTCTTTTATAGATGAATTTGATACCTTAAAATTCATTGAGAATATAAGTGATGAAGATATTGTAAATATGGATAATAGTTTTTTTAAGAATAATTTTAAGAAACTCGCATGTTCTTGGAGAGGGAAAAAAATTTTAAAAAGGAATTCTTTGATTAGAAATATGAATAACAAAGAGTTTTTGCACAGTTTATCTCTTGAGAATAATGAGGAGTTAAATAATTATAAAAACTTATTTTTATATAATAATTTTGAGGAATAGATAATGAAAAAAATATCTCTTATGAAAATTTTGGTAAATATAATATTGTTTTTAGAAAAAATAATACCTGAGAGTATTATGAATAAAATAATAAATTTTGGTATAGATAGGTACATAAATAAGTATGCAAGATTAAGAATTATAGGAGAAGAGAAACTTAGAGTAATAAAGGCACCTGTTATTTTTATTTGTAATCATTTGAGTAATGCAGATGGGCTTATATTGAATAAGGTATTAAAAAATCAAGATGTAACTTTTATAATGGGAGTTAAATTAACACAAGACCCGATGACAAATTTAGGATGTAAAATAGTAAAAAATATACAAATAACTCCTTCTTCTCCTGATAAGAGTGCAATTTCTAATTTGGTAAAACATGTTAGAAATGGAAATAATATTTTGATTTTCCCAGAAGGTACACGAAGTCGTAATGGGAAAATGATAAAAGCGAAAAAAGGTATTTATTTAATAGCAAAACTATGTAAAGTTCCAATTGTCCCTATTGCCATTTATGGAAGTGAGAAATTTATGCCAATAGATAAGGAGGGTAATATGAATAATGAAACTTTTAATAATGCAGATGTATATGTTAGCATTGGGGATAAGATAAATATACCGGAAAAGATTAAAACTGAAACTAAGGAAGAGTTTGAAGAAAGGTTTATAAATACATTAATGAGTAAGATATCAAGCATGCTTCCCAGAGAGTATAGAGGGGTATATGAGGAAGAAGTTTAAGATTATAGTGGATAAATTGATTGAAAGTTACCCTGATGCTAAGTGTGAACTTGAATATGAAAGTCCATTTCAATTACTTATAGCTACAGTTTTATCTGCTCAAACTACAGATAAAAAAGTAAATGAGGTTACAAATAGTTTATTTTCAGAATATCCTAAGCTAGAAGATTTTTTGAACTTAGATGAGGAAAAGCTTAAAGATAAGATAAAATGTATTGGGTTATATAGAACGAAGAGTAAAAATATCATAAATTTATGTAAGATTTTAAAAGAAGAGTTTAATGGCGAGGTTCCAAAAACTAGGGATGAATTAATAACTTTACCTGGTGTAGGTCGTAAAACGGCAAATGTTGTTATATCTAACTGTTTTGGGGTTCAGGCTTTTGCTGTAGATGTACATGTGTTTAGAGTGTCTAATAGGATAGGTATAGCTAATTCAAAAACACCGGAGCAAACAGAGTTAGAACTTATGAAAAATATTGATGAGAGTTTATGGACAATTTGTCACCATACAATTATTTTTCATGGTAGGAGGTGCTGTACATCAAGAAAACCTAATTGTGGAGAATGTAAAATAAAAGAATATTGTAAGTATTACAAACAAAATAATTAAGGAGAGCATGTATGAGTAGAAAAATGAAATTAGGTGTTTTATATGGTGGTATATCATCTGAACGAGAAGTTTCTATAAATACAGGGAAACAAATAATTAATATACTTGATGAAGAGAAATATAATGTTGTGGAAATATTTTTAAATAAAAAAGAGGATATATTCAAATGTAAGGGATTAGATTTTGTATTTATTGCACTTCATGGGAAATTTGGTGAAGATGGACAAGTTCAAAGTATTTTAGATTCTATGGGCATTAAATATAATGGATCTGATTTTTCAACAAGTTCATTATGTATGAATAAATATTTAGTTAAGAAAGTTTTAAGTGATTATGCTGTACAAATGCCAAGGGGAATTATTGTAGATAAGAAGTATGATTTATGTAATATAGATTTAACTTTTCCAATTATTGTGAAGCCGAATTTTGGAGGATCTAGCGTTGGTATCGTTAAATGTGAAACTATGGATGAATTATTAAAAAATGTGAAAGAGTCATTTGGCTATGATGATAAATTATTGATTGAAGAATTCATAGAAGGACAAGAAATAACTTGTGGGATATTAAATGGTGAAGCACTTCCGATATTTAAAATAATTCCTCAAAATCATGAGTTTTTTAACTATATATCTAAATATGATAATACAAGTATTGAAGAACCTATAGAGCTTTCGGAAGATTTAGATAGAATGATTAAAGAAATTTCAAAAAAATGTTATGATGTTTTAAATTGCAGGATTTATTCGAGAATAGATTTTATTTTAAAAGATGGGATTCCATATTTTCTTGAGATAAATACTTTACCAGGTATGACAGAAGGAAGTCTATTTCCCAAAATGGGTAGACTTGCAGGATTAGATTTTAAATCATTAGTAGACAATATAATAGAAAGTTCAATTAATTAATATAAGATATATTTAATACAAATCATTTTATGGTTTGTATTTTTTTTATAGTATTATAATTTAATTTGTGGTATGATTCTAACATATTTGTAAATTAATTTAAAATCTAGGAGTATAAGGATGTATAGAATACTAAGAACATATAAAAATTTACGATTAGAAAAAAGTATATTATCGGTTATATTTAATATTTTCATTATTTTAAGTATTGCTCTTCCTATTAGTTTTATAAATTATAAGATTTCAAGTATTGTAAATGACTGGGAAGGAAAAGTTTATGAAGGAGTAACAATAAATAATGTAGATGTAAGCGGGTTAAGTAGATCAGCTTTAAAGGAATTTTTAATAGAAAAATTTTCTGGTAGCGTGACTAATGGTAGTGTTGAATTTAAATTAAATGATGAAAGTACAAGCATACAAGGTAATGAATTAGGTATAACTTATGATTATGATAAAGCTATAGAGGAAGCGTTTAGTTTCTCAGAGGGGTTAACTTATACTAAAAAAGTAAATCATATATTAAATCCACATAAGACTATAGATATTAAGTTAAGCGAAATATTTGATATTTCTGATGATCAAATCGATAGTTTATATGATAAATTATCAAGTAAGTTTAATGTTAATCCTATTAATTCAGAGGTATATATAGTAGATGGACAACCTATAATTATTCAGGAAAGTTATGACGGTATTGAAATTGACAAAGAAGTACTTATAAGAATGATAAAGGATGTGGATCCATCTTCGGCATTCCGAAATGGTGTAAAATTAAATACAAAAAATGTAGATCCTAAATATACGTCAGATGTTCTTGGTAAGATAAATGGAAAAATCTCATCTTATTCTACTTCATATAAAAGCTCATCTAATGAGAGAGCTACAAATGTTGAACTTTCTGCAAATTTTATAAATGGAACTATACTTCTACCAGGTGAAAGTTTTAGTTTTAATAGTACAGTTGGACAAAGAACTAGAGAAAGAGGATTTAAAGATGCAGCTATAATAGTTGGAAATGTTTATGAATCAGGTTTAGGTGGAGGTATTTGTCAAACCTCTAGTACTCTTCATCAAGCTGTTGTTAGGGCTGGTATACTACCAACTCAAAGAAGAAATCATTCTCTTCCGACATCTTATATGCCTCTTGGTTTTGATGCTGCTGTTGCTTGGGGTAGTCTTGATTATGTGTTTAAAAATACATATGATTTCCCAATTTTAATTGATGTATCAACAGAAGGAAGAAATCTTACTATATCTATATATGGGGATGTAACTGCGGTAGATAAAACCTATTCAACAGTTGCTGAAAATCAGGAAACGATTGCTTATTCAACTAAATATGTTAATGATAATACTTTGGCTAAAGGAACTCAGGTTGTACAAAAAAATGGTGTTAATGGAAGCAAAGTTAAAGTGTATCTTGTTTCAAAGGAAAAAAGTACTGGGAAAACTGTAGAAAAGAAATATGTTTGGAACGATTATTATGCTCCACAAGATAAGATTATAAGAGTTGGAACTAAATAGGTTAAATATCAATTTTAAAAGAGGATTATATTTTTATATATAATCCTTTATTATTTGTTTGGAGGAGATATAGAATGAATTTTAATATAGTATTATTTGAGCCTGAAAAACCTTTAAATACTGGGAATATAGGAAGAACGTGCGTTCTTACAAATTCAAAATTACATTTAATAAAACCATTTAATTTTTCGTTAGACGATAAGAGTGTTAGAAGGGCTGGTCTCGATTATTGGGTAGATGTGGATTTATATTTGTATGAAAACTTTTATGATTTTTATAAAAAATATAAGGAACATAATATTTACATATGCACAACTAAGGGAAGAAAACTTTACACGGATGTATCATTTAAGAGAGAGGATTGTTTTTTGTTTGGTAAGGAATCAAGAGGATTACCCACGGAAATAATGGATATAATAAAAGATGAAAATAAGATAAGGATTCCGATGATAAATACCACAACTAGATCTTTAAATGTAGCAAATACAGCCAACATAGTATTATACGAAGCCTTAAGGCAGGTTGGATTTCCTGGTATGAAGTAAGAGGAGGATATTTTGGATAAAATAAAAATTATTACAGATAGTACATGTGATTTGTCTAAGGATACTATAGAAAAATTAGATATTGAGGTTATTCCTTTAAATGTTAATATAGATTCTAAATCTTATGTAGATGGTGTTGATATAACTTTTGAAGAATTAAATAAGATAATTTTAGAATGTGAAGATTTTCCCACTACATCTCAGCCTAATCCAGATGTGTTTAAAGAGGTATATGAGAAGTATTTAACAAAGGGATATAAAATTATATCTATACACATATCAAGTAAATCAAGTTTTACATGTCAATCAGCACTTATTGCAAAAGATATACTCGAAACTCAAGATATAGCTATTTATGATAGTTTGAATTTAAGCGGTGGACTTGGGATGATTGTTACTGAGGCAGCTGAAATGGTTAAAGATGGATATGAGTTTGAAGAAATTTGTAAAAATATTGAATGTACAATACCTAAAATAAATAGCATTGCTATAGTTAGGGATATAAGTAATTTACTTATGTCAGGAAGAGTTAATAAAATGATAGGTAAAATTTCTAAGATCATTTGTATGAAACCTGTTATTGGAATTATAGATGGGAAAATTGTTTTATTAGGAGGTATAATAAGGAAGAAGAAGATATTAGAGTATTTAATTAAATTTTTAGAGAATGGAAATTTAGACGAAAATAGTAAAATTTATATAATGAACTCTAATTGTAATGAATTGGTAGAACTTTTTAAAAATTATCTTGATAATAAGAAATACAAATATTATATTATAGATATAGGATGTGTGGTTGGTGCCTATAGTGGAGGTAAAAGTATAGGCGTTTTTGTAAAATGTGTATAGGGGTGATTATTTATGAAGTATGATGTTATAATTGTTGGGGCTGGACCTGCAGGGTTATCTGCGGCTATTTATGCTGGTAGAGCAAAATTAAAGACACTTTTGATTGAAAAAGAGTCTTTTGGAGGTCAGGCTTCTACAACGCATGAGGTTGAGAATTATCCAGGTGTATTTAAAATAACAGGACCAGATTTATCTGATAATATGAAACAACAAGCTATAAATTTTGGAGTTGAAATAAAACAAGAGAGTGTTCAAGATTTGATATTAAATTCTGAAGTAAAAGTTGTTAAAACTTATGAAAATGAGTTTAAAGCTAAAGCTATTATATTAGCTATGGGAGCGAAACCAAGACTTGCTGGATTTAAAAATGAAAATAAATTTAGGAGTATGGGAGTATCTTATTGTGCTACTTGTGATGGAGCATTTTTTGAAGGCATGGATATAGCTGTTATAGGAGGGGGAGATTCTGCGATAACTGAAGCTTTATTTCTTACAAGGTTTGCTAAATCAATAAAGATTATTCACAGAAGGGATGAGTTTAGAGCGGCTAAATCTCTACTTGATAAAGCGAAGGAGCATGAGAAAATCGAATTTATAGTAAATAGTGTTGTTGAAGAGGCTCAAGGAAATGGTGTTTTAGAGAAATTGATTATAAGAAACAAAATTACAAACGAACAAAGTGAATTAAATGTAGATGGGTGTTTTGTGTTTGTTGGATTAGATCCTATAAATGATATTATAAAAGATAAGATTGATTTAGATGAATCAGGGTATGTTAAAGCAGGGGAAGATACAAAAACAAACGTACCTGGAGTGTTTGTTGCGGGAGATTTAAGACAAAAACCTTTAAGACAAATTGTTACGGCATCATCTGATGGTGCAGTTGCATCGATCATGGCTGAAAAATATATAGAAAGTGTTTAGTTTATTGATTTAAATTTATTTATATAGAAAAGAGTGCTAATTTAAATTAGCACTCTTTTGTTTTGTGAAGTATATTTAAGGTTTTGAGAGAAGTTTTTTCCCACGAAAAATTTTTGACATGCTTTAAACCATTTTCTATTAAAGATTTTTTAAGTTTAGTATCATTTAATACTAAATTTATTTTTTCAGATATATCATCGACATCATAAGGATTTATATACAATGGAGCATTTTTTAAAACTTCGGGTATTGAGGTTGAGTTTGATGCTATAGTTGGAGTTCCGCAAGCCATAGATTCGAGTGGAGGAAGACCAAATCCTTCATATAATGATGGATAAATAAAACATGATGCACAGTTATAGAAAAGTGGAAGATAGGGTGTTTTGATAAAGTTAGTAAAAATCACGTTGTTTAATATATTTAATTTAATGCAGCGTTTTAAATAATCATCATATGATTTACCTTTTTGTCCGATTATGATAAGTTTAATTTTTTTGTTTGTGCTATATACTTTTGAAAATGCATCAATGAGTCTTATTATATTTTTTCTTGGACTGAAACCGCCTACATATAAAATGTAATTATAATTTATATTGTAAGCTTTATTTAAAAAATATAGTGAGAGTTTAGGATTTAGAGGGCGATAAATTTTAGATGGTGATAGGTAGGTTACAAATATTTTATTTTCATTTACATTGAATGTTTTAATAATATCTGATTTTGAGAAATTTGATACGGTGATTATATAATGACTTTTTTCGAGGATTTTGTATATATTTTCATTATATACTTTTAAGTAGGATTCACTTACTGTATTTGGTAGTTTTGAAGGTATGATATCGTGCAATGTGGTTACTATTTTTTCAAAATTCCTATTTGGAAGACCTACTCCATTATGAGGATTGAAAAAGACATTATATTTATTATCTAATTTTATAGGAAAATTTGAGAATTCCCAAAAAGATGAAAATTTATTGAAATCAGTATTTGATGAAAAAACTTTTATATAATCTCCTTTATTTATTTTGAGCATAGTATTTATTATTTCTGATGAGTAATTACCTATGCCATTGTTATTATAAAATATTGCAGACCGTCCATCTATTGATATTTTCATATAAATACCTTTACTTTAAAAATTATAGTTTCATAATATTAAATTTAATTTAAATTGTTAATCAAAATAATAATTATTAGTGCTTAGTCATAATGATATAAAGGAGGTGAAGAGAGAATTATGATGAGAGAATTTGAAATAGAAAGGCAATTTGATTTAAAAATAGAGAGAATAAAGCCTAATAGGGGAATTTATTTTTTAAACACAAATAAAGGAGAAATGTGCCTAAAAAAAGTATCATATGGAATACAAAAATTGCTTTTCATATATGGAGCAAAGGAGCATTTGATAAATAATGGATTTAAAAATATAGATAGATTTTGTTTAAATATAGAAGGAAATCCATATGCTATAGTAAATGAGGATATATATACATTGTCAAATTGGATAGATGGTCGAGAATGTGATTTTTTAAATATTGATGATGTAAGTAAATCTGCAAAAGTTCTTGCAAATCTTCATATAGCATCTAAAGGATATGATCCACCAGAGCACTCAAAACTTAAAAGTGATTTGGATAGATGGCCAAGTATTATGAACAAGAGAATAAGATCATTTGATAAGATGAGGGATATAGTTAGAAAGAAGGGTATTAAAAATGATGTAGATATGATTTACATTAAAAACTATGAATTTTATAAGGAAATGGCTAAGAAGGCATATAATATCTTTGAGAAATCTAAATATTATGATATTTGTAGGGAAATTGAAGATGAGAAGAGTTTTTGTCATCATGATTACACGTATCATAATATAATCATAGATAATCAAGATAATATAAATATTTTAGATTTTGATTACTGTAAAAGGGAAGTGAGGAGTTATGATGTAGCAAATTATATAGTGAAAGTACTTAAAAAAAATGATTGGGATATAAATATCTGTAAAAGTATAATTGAGCATTATAATAGTAGTTTAAAACTTAGATATGAAGATATATTTTTGATATATGGTTTTTTGTTATTTCCTCAGAGGTTTTGGAGAGTGTGTAACAGATATTTTTATAATGATTTGCTTATTAGACAAAATGTATTTTTAACTCAACTAGATAAATTAATAAATGAGAGAGAAAATTATATGAATTTCATATATAATTTCGAAAAAGAATTTTTAATAAAATTAGATTAAAACGTGTATAATATTACACGTTTTAATTTTTTTGTTGACTTTTAATTATAATTAATTGTACTATTTTAGTAAGTAGAATAGGGGTTTATTAACATTAGTTTTGAGGAGGATTGTTATGGATATAAATTTGAATAATAAAAATATAGTTGTTATGGGAGTTGCAAACAATTTTAGCATAGCTTGGCATATAGCTAAATCTCTTAATAATGCTAATGCTAATGTAATTTTTACATATGTTAATGAAAAATTTAGAAATAATATAGATAAATTATCTAATTCACTTTCTGAAAATAGTTTGATAGTTGAGTGTGATGTAACAAGTGATGAAAGTATACGCAATTGTTTTAAGACTATATCAGAAAAGGTTGGTGTAATACATGGCATAGTTCATTCTATAGCATTTGCAAATAAAGATGAGTTAAAAGGGGAATATTTAAATACTACTAGAGAAGGATTTTTGATAGCTCAAAATGTAAGTGCATATTCTCTTACAGGTGTTATAAAAGAAGCTGAGCAATATATGACCGAAGGTGGAAGTATCGTTACTCTTACATATTATGGAAGTGAAAAAGTTGTTCCAAATTATAATGTTATGGGTGTAGCTAAGGCATCTCTTGATATGAGTGTTAAATATTTGGCTAATGATTTAGGTCGTAAAAATATAAGGATTAATGCTATTTCTGCAGGTCCAATAAAAACACTATCAGCTAAGGGAGTTTCTGATTTTAATTTAATATTAGATGAGATAGAGAAACAATCTCCTCTTAGACGTTTGACTGATCCATCTGAAGTAGGAGATACTGCATTATTTTTAATAAGTGATTTATCAAGAGGTATAACTGGTGAAATAATACATGTAGACTCAGGATTTAATATTTTGGGTGGAAGAAATACTATATAATTGTAACAAAATAAATATTTACTACATAATTTAAAGTAAATATTTATTGATATGGAAGATTTTATGGAAATAGGGGATATAGTAGTTAGAAAATCTTACAGTAAAGATATAGAGTTTAAGATAGTTGATATTAAAGATATTAATGGGGAAATTGTTTTTGTATTAAAGGGGAAAAGTATAAGGATCATAGCCGATGCTTTTGAAGAAGATTTAGAAATTGTAGATAATAAATATGAAGATAATTTATCTCAATTAGTGAAGGAAAAGCTTAAACAAGCCATTAGTAAGAGCAAAGATTTAGATTACAGATTTAAGTGTAGAAATTATCGTAATAGCACTAAGAATATTGAGAATAGAAGTCTTAAAATAAATAAAAAAAAAGGTCTAACATTTGGTAAAAGTGGTAAGGTTTTACATGTAGATGGGGATCATGAATATTTAAATAAATGTATGGAAGTTTATAAAAGTGTTTTTGTTAATGCTTGTGGTGAATGCATTGAAGAAAGTAAACAACCAGATGTAATATTAGATCTAGTTAAATTTTACAAGCCGGATATTGTGGTTTTAACAGGTCATGATAGTATGAGTAAAAATATAGTGGATTATATGGATTTAAATTGCTATAAGAATTCTAAATATTTTGTAGAAAGTGTTTCGAAACTAAGGGCGTATGAAAAGAATTTGGATGATTTAGTTATATTTGCAGGTGCTTGTCAGAGTTGTTATGAGGCTTTAATTTCTGTTGGAGCTAATTTTGCAACATCTCCTGGAAGAATTTTAGTGCATTGTTTAGATCCAGTTTTTGTGTGTTCTAAGATTTTTAATACGTCCATTGATAAAACAATTAAAATAAGTGATATTGTTAGTGAAACTATAACTGGATTTAATGGCATTGGTGGGATACAAACAAGAGGTAAGTATAGAGAAGGATTTCCTAGATCTTTTTTGTGTTAAATAGGTTAATATAATATTTTGCATACTATTTAAATGGTAAATTTTGACAACAGTATGCATTTATGTTATAATTGTAGTTAGAAAGAGGGTGTTAAATTTGGATGGATTTAAGACACTAGCATCCATAAAAAAGGACATAGAAGATCACGTTGGTCATAAAGTAACATTAAGAGCTAGCGGAGGAAGAAGAAAAGTCTTTATAAATGAAGGTACTATAGAAAAAACATATCATAGTATCTTTTTGATAAGATTAAAGAATGACACCCAACGAATAGTAACATATAGTTATTCTGATGTATTGACTAATACTGTTCAGATAGTTTATGCTAGTTAATACTTATTAGGATATGTAGGTTATGATATAGGATATTTTTAAGTTTAGGTTTATCTTTGAGGATAAACCTAAATTTTTTTATGTTAAAAGGTAATATTTTTATTTTTACATTAATAATTATATATTAATTAAATCGTGGAGGTAAGAAAGTGGAAGAGATAAATTTGATAAAACAAAAAATTAGTTATGAATGTAAAAATATAGAAGGGCACAATGATTTTGTAGTTAAAGGTGAATATTTAATTCCAGATACTCATCCAGATGTAGATAAAATATTATTAATAGAAGTAAAACCTAGAATTACCAATACTGAAGCATTTTTAGATAAAATATTTGTAGAGGGAGAATTAGTATATAGTATTGTTTATGTTGCAGTAGATGATGAAAAAAATAATACATATAATGTTTCTTATTCTGATAAGTTTAATTTGTATATTGAAAGTGTTGGTATGAGAAAAGAAAATTTGTATAATATTAAAGTAAATGTTTCAGATAAAAAATTCTTATTATTAAATGAAAGAAAAATTAGCATAGAAGCTAATTTGAAATTTAGTTCAAATTCGAATGAAATATTAGATGTAGATATTGTAAGTGATATTGAAGATCAAGATGATATACAGTTTTTGATGAAAGAATTAGAAGTATGTGAACTAAAAGGTACATTTACAGAGGAACTAATTAATGAAACATCTATAAATGTTCCTTTAGATAAGGGGGATATTGGAAAGATATTAATATGTGATTCGTATATATACAAAACAGAATGCAAACTTTTAGATAATAAAATAACATATAATGCTTATTGTAAAGTCAAAGTATTATATAAAGAAGTTAATTCTGATAATTTAAATTATTTAGAGCAAGATATATATTTAACTAAAGATTGTGATGTAGATGGTATAGATTCAAGCATGATTCCAGTATATAATTGGGATGTGATTGGATTTGAGTATATGATAGATGAGGATGAGTCAGGAGAAAGTAGGATTATAAATAGTTACATTAATATAAGATGTAATCTTAAAGTTTTAAGTAAGAATATACTTTCTATAATAGATGATGCTTATAGTAAAAATTATTCAGTAAATTTAGTTAAAAATAATTATAAAATTAATAATGTAGAATCACATGGTAATATAGATACGATAATTAAAGATAATATAAATGTAGAAGATGTTCCAGTTTCTATAATTTATACTACTGGTGTGTGCAATATACTTAATAAGAAAGTTTTGGAAGGTAAACTTGTAATAGAAGGTGTTATAAATACTGAGGTTATATATAAAAATAGCGAAGGACAATTTTTAAATGTGGTACAAGCTATTCCATTTACTACTAATTTTGATGATGAAAATATTAAAATAGATATGGATGCAGTGATTAATGAGAACTTGGAAAATATTGAAGCTTTTATTGAGGCTAAGACTATAGGAATAAAGGCGGTTATAAATATAAGGGTTTACATTAATTCTGAAATTAAAAGGGATATATTAGTTGATATGTATAAAACTCAAGAAGAAACTCCTCTTAAAGAATGTAGTGTTATAATATATATTACAGGAGAAGATGATACATTGTGGAGTATAGCTAAGAAATATTGTGTTTCAATAGAAGATATATGTAGGATTAATAATTTAGATCAGGAAGATGAAATAGTTGGATGTAAATTGTTGCTTCCATCTAAAGCTGTATTTTAAGTAAGAGTGTAGCGAATGCTACACTCTTTTTTTGATATGAATTTTTATTTAAAAAGTGTACACAATAAACATAGCTTTTTTAGAAATGGTATATAAGGATTATTAGAAAATTATGAATATTATTTTTTATAGTGGTTAAAAATATTAAAGTACATGAGGTGAGAAGTTAATGAGTTATGGTATTAAGGGTGAACTTATAATTATTGGTGGAGCAGAAGATAAGAGTGGGAGCAGAGAAATATTAAGAAGAGTTTCAAATATGATTGATAAAGAAAGAGATACTATGATAGTTTCTACATTAGCTTCTGATTTAGGGAAAGAAATTGGATATGATTACAAAAATTTATTCCATGAGCTTGGAGTTAAAAATATTGAAATTTTAGATGTTTCCTCTAGAGATCAATGCGATGATCAGGATTTGTTAGATATGGTAAAGAAATCCTCATTGATATTTTTTACAGGCGGTAATCAGCTTAAAATAACTAGTTTAGTAGGGGGTACTCCTTTATATGAAGAGATGAGGAGATTTCATGATAATGGAGGCATATTTGCTGGTACTTCTGCAGGAGCATCAGTTATGAGTGAAACTATGATTGTTAGAGGACCTGACGAAGAATCACCAAGGAAGAATAATTTATCTAAATGCCCAGGATTTGGTTTTATGCAAGGAGTTATGATAGATCAACATTTTGCCCAAAGAGGGAGAATAGGAAGATTATTAGGAGCTATTGCGGAGAATCCGAGTGTTCTGGGTATTGGTATAGATGAAGATACAGCAATAGTAGTAAATAAGAAAGAAGGGTATTTTAGTGTTATAGGTTCTGGAGCAGTTTATATAATAGATGGAAGATATTTAACTTATAGTAGTTTGTTAGAGCAAGAAAACGAAGTTCCTTTGAGTTTATTCAATGTTAAAATGCATGTTTTAAAAAGTGGAAATTGCTTTGATTTAAATAAAAAGCAACCACTTGAGGAGGAAAGAGTAAAATAATGAAAATTTTAAATTACAGAGTTTATGAGGGGAAAAATATTTACTCTCATAGAAAAGTGGTCAGAATGGATGTAGATTTACAAGGATATTGTGAAACACCTAGTAAAGATATAGATGGATTTAATGATAAATTGATAGAGCTATTGCCAGAGATTTGGGAACATAGATGTGGAATAGATGAGGACCATGGGTTTGTAAAAAGATTAAGAGAAGGAACTTATTTGGCTCACGTATGTGAGCACACTATTATTGCGTTACATAGTAGAGTTGGATTGGAAATAGCCTATGGTAAGGCTAGGGAAATTAAAGGAGATTTTTATTATGTTGTTTTTGAGTATATTTACAAAAAAACAGCATTGGCTATAGTTAGACTTGCTATAGATTTGATAAATTCTTTGATATCGAAGAAATATATAGATTTAGACTCGAGAGTTCGTGATATAAAAAATATATTGGAGTATGAGAATTTAGGACCGAGTGCTTTATCACTTTGTGAAGCTGCAAAAAAGCAAGGTATACCTGTTATAAGATTTGATGATGATTCGATGTTTCAACTTGGATATGGAAGATATAGTAAAATGATCCAAGCAACAATAGATTCAAATACGAGTTCTATTAGTGTGGATATTGCAAGTGATAAGGTGTTAACTAAAAGGCTCTTAGATATGCAGTTTTTACCTGTAGCAAAAGGAGATAAAATAAGCAGTCAATTAGAGCTATTAATAGAAGCTGAGGCCATAGGATATCCAGTTGTACTTAAGCCTAGATTTGGGTATCAAGGTAAAGGGGTATATTTAAATATTAAGAATGAGAAACAGCTTATAGAAGCCTATAATGAAATTAAATCAAAGTATAAAGATATTATGATAGAACAATATATTGAAGGATATGACTATAGAGTTTGTGTTGTAGATGGTGAAGTAATTGCAGTATCTAAAAGGAAACCACCTATGGTTACAGGAGATGGGGTTTCAACTATTAAAGATTTAATAGAAGTTTTAAATTCTGATGTAAATAGGGGGGATGGGCATGAGAAACCTCTTACAAAAATTAAGATAGACAACGAGTTGATTTTTTGTATATCTAAGAGTGGATATAAATTAGATAGTATTTTAGAAGATGGTAAGGAATTGGTATTAAGAGAGAATTCAAATTTGTCTACGGGCGGAACATCTGAAGACTATACAGATAAAATTTGTAAAGAGAATATTGATATTTGTATAAGAGCAGCTAAGGCAATAGGGCTTAATATTTGTGGTATAGATCTTTGTTGCATGGATGTTTCAAAACCTTTATATGATAATGGAGTTATAGTTGAGGTGAATGCTGCTCCGGGAATTAGGATGCATCATTACCCAAGTGAAGGTACACCTAGGGATGTAGCAAATGTTATTGTTTCTTCATTATTTAAAAATTCTCCTAAAAGTATACCAGTTATCGCAATAACTGGTACTAATGGTAAGACAACTACAACTAGAATTGTGTCCCATACATTAAGGGGTCTTGGATACACTGTTGGTATGACTACAACTAGTGGAGTTTTTTTGAATGATCAGTGTATAGCTAAAGGAGATATGACTGGTTTTTTTAGTGCAAGAAGTATATTATTAAATAAAGATGTTGATGTTGCAGTATTAGAAACTGCTCGTGGGGGAATTATAAGAAATGGTTTGGCTTATGACCTAGCGGATGTTGGAGTAATTACAAATATAAGTGAAGATCATTTGGGTATAGATGGTGTTAATACCTTAGAAGAACTAGCACATGTAAAATCTTTAGTTATAGAAGCTGTTAAACCTGATGGATATTCTATAATAAATGCTGATGACGAAATGTGTAGGAAAATATCATCTAGAGCAAAGGGTAATTTAATAGTATTTTCAAAAGATAAGGATAATGAATTTTTAAGGGAAAATTTAGATAAAGGAAATTATGGAGTATACATATCGAATGATTCTATTTATGTCGAGATGAATAGACGTATATTTCACATTGCGGATTTAAAGGATATACCAATTACCTTTAATGGTGCACTTACACATAATATAGAAAATGTTCTTACGGCAACTGCCTCTCTAGTCGGGCTTGAGATAGATTATTGTATAATATCTAAAGGTCTTAAGAGTTTTCAATGTGATGATAAGCACAATAAGGGTAGATTTAATCAATTTGATATTAAGGGAGTAAAGGTTATTTTAGACTATGCTCACAATATTCAAGGGTTTAATGCTATTTTTAATAGTATAAAAAATATGGGATATACTAAAGTTACGGGTGTTATAGGGATACCTGGGGATAGAAATGATAGCGTTGGATTTGAAATTGGAAAACTTTGTTCTAAGCATTTGGAATTTTCTTATATAAAAGAAGATAGTAACAAACGTGGAAGACAGGAAAGTGAAGTTGCAAATATCATTAGTCAAGGTTTTGGGGATAATAAAAATTTTAAAATAATTCTTGATGAGGGGAAGGCTTTAAGTGAAGCTATTGATAATGCTAAGCAAGGTGATTTAATAGTAGCGTTTTATGAAGATTATGATAAATTATATAAAGTGATTTTGGATAAACAAAATATAACTCCTAAAGAGGGGTTAGCTTGAAAACAATCAGGGAATTAAATGTATCCCTGATTTATTTTTTGATTTTAAATATTCTTTTTTATATAATTTAATAAGTTATATAATAAATAGGAGAGTTATATGAAACTAAGGAGCTATGGCAAAATTAATATTTTCCTAAATATTTTAGGTAAAAGAGAGGATGAATACCATAATATTGAAACGTTAATTCAGAGGATTGATTTATTTGATGATATATATTTAAAAGTTGATAAAGAATTTCAGGGGGTATCTATAGAAATTGAGTGTGATAATCCTCAAATACCTATAGATCATAGGAATTTATGTTATAAAGCTTGTATATGGTTTATGGGAAAATATAGATTGAATGGGAAAGTACATATTAAAATACATAAAAATATACCTATTTGTGCAGGGCTTGGAGGAGGGACAAGTAATGGAGCTGAGATAATAAAGGCCCTGAATTTTATATATGATCTAAATATTCCTGTAGATACTTTATGTAGGGAAAGTATTGTGTTGGGTGCTGATTTTCCTTATTGTATTTTGGGAGGAAGTGTTTTATGTGAAGGTATAGGGGAGAAGATAATAAAATTAAATTCTTTTAAAGATAAAATAATTTTGATTATAAAACCTAATTTCGGGTTTTCTACTAAAGATGTTTACGATAACTTTGATTTATATAATATAAAATATAATATAGATAAAAATATTATTATTGATTATTTTAATAATAATAAGTTTTATGATGTTTGTTCTAATATTTCAAATGTATTAGAGTATTCGTATGTGAAAAATATGGATGTTATACGAAAATTGAAGTGTAAATTAATAAATAGTGGTGCTATAAATGCATCTATGACTGGAAGTGGATCGGCTGTTTATGGAATTTTTGATAACTTATATTTAGCTCAATCTTCTTATGATGTATTTAAAAAAGAATTTGATCAAGTTTTTTTAACAAAAACCATTGATGATTAGAGAGGTATGTAGATGTTTAATTTACATACCTTATTTTTGTGCATAATTACAAAAATATAGTAAATAATAAAATTATTAATTAGTTTGGAAGGAATTAATATGATGACTTTAATTAATGATCTTAATAAAAATTTTTATTGGTTAATGGTAATTGTTATTGGAATATTATTTTTTGTTGAATTAAGAGATTCACGGGAAAGAAAAAATGATAGATTTATATGTAAAATTTTGATTTGGGTTTATTCTTTTGGAAGCTTATGCATTTTTATGATTAATATTTTTAAATAGGGAGGTATATATGGAAGAAAAAATTAAAGAAGTAATTCCATTTAGTGTAAACGAAATAAATAGTTATTTGAAAACATTGCTTAAAGATAATTCAGATATTGTGTTTAGAGAATTTAGAATATCGAATAAGAAGTGTTTACTTGTATTTATAGATGGGATATCAGATAAAAACTTAATAAATAATTTTGTTATGGAAACGCTTTTAGATAATAACAAATTGGTTGATCTTAACGAAAAACAATTATTTGACCTATTAACTGTTTCTGATATTAAAAAATCTATTAATCTAAAAGATTCGATTATTGATTTGTTATGTGGTGAAACATTACTTTTTATAGATGGAAAATGCGAATGTTATATCATTGCAACAAGAACCTCTCCAAGTCGTGGAGTTGGTGAACCATCTGGTGAATCTGTTATACGCGGATCTAGGGATGGTTTTACAGAAAACGCGAGAATGAATACATCTCTTATAAGAAGAAGGATTAGAGATACAAGACTTAAAATAGAAACAACTAAGATAGGGGTCAGATCTAAAACTGATATAGCTATCGTTTATATGGATGATATTGTAAATGAAGATATTTTAAGGAGAGTTAAAAAGAAATTAGAAGATATAAATATAGATGCAATATTAGATAGCGGATATATTGAGCAATTAATTGAAGAAGATAAGTGGTCTATATTTCCACAGGTGCAAGCAACAGAAAGACCAGAGGTTGTATCATCAGCTATTTATGAAGGTAAGGTTTGTATTATAGTTGATAATTCTCCTTTTGTTCTCGTAACACCATCAACTTTTTCTAATTTGTTTCAAACTCCAGATGACTATAATCTTAGATGGATTTATAGTACTTTTTCAAGAGTTATAAGATTTTTCGCTCTTATTATATCTTTAGTGCTTCCATCATTGTATATTTCAGTGACTAGCTTTCACACATCTATTATTCCTGCAAAACTCGCATATTCTATAGCAAGTTCTCGTCAAGGTATTGCATTTCCTCCAATTTTTGAAGCGGTTATAATGGAGGTATTTTTGGCGTTTTTACTTGAAGCAATTGTTAGATTACCAAAAGCTATAGGATCAACTATTGGTATTGTTGGGGGAATCGTGATAGGTCAGGCGGCAGTGAGTGCGGGACTTGTTAGTCCTGTCATGATAGTTGTTGTTGCATTAACTATAATAAGCGGATTTATGTCACCGAATTATGAGGTTATGTTATCTGTTAGATTATTTAGAATAATGTATATAGTAATATCGGGTATTTTGGGATTTTATGGAATAATTTTAGGAACATTCATTTTCCTTACATATTTATTGAGAATAGAAAGCTTTGGTATTCCTTATTTATCCCCTATTGTTAATATGAGGAAAAGAGATTTTAAAGATATATTTGTAAAATATCCTCTTTATTTGTTTAAGGATAGGCCTAAGTATATGAATACCCAAGATAAAAAGAGACAGGGATAAAGGAGTTATGTTATGAAAAATAATTTAGACCGCAATGTTATACGTAGTTTTGGGGTTTTTTCAACACTTTTTCTAAGTTTGGTTGGATTTGGAGTTTTTACATATACAAAGAGCATAGGTAGGGTTTTAGGTAATAATGCATTTTTTCCAACTATTATATATGGGATTATTTATTTAGGTGTTATTTATATGATTTATAATACGGTTAAGATAAATAATAATAATGAACTGAATATTATTGTGGAAAACTTATTTGGAAAGTTAATAGGAAGGGTTATGTTATTTTTAATTAGTATAGGGATTATATTTTTGATATCAATTCAGCTTAGAATCTTTATTGATTCTATAAAAGTATATATATTTCCAGAAATAAGTAGTGAGTATATGTTAGGAGCAACGCTTATAATTTGTTATTATGTGGTTAGATTTGGGGATAAAGTTTTAACTGGTATTAATGAAATAATGTTTGTTTTTCTATTAATATGTTGTTTTGTGATATTTACTATAGTTTATAAAAATATAAATTTGGATAATATGCTTCCTATGAAAATAGAGAGTGGATATACATATTTCAAGGGATTTTTAACTTTTAGTAGTTATTTTATTGGAACTAGTATGCTTTATTATATGTTACCTAAGCACAGGCC
The DNA here is from genome assembly GCF_000283555.1 of Candidatus Arthromitus sp. SFB-rat-Yit. NCBI lineage: Bacteria > Bacillati > Bacillota > Clostridia > Eubacteriales > Clostridiaceae > Candidatus Neoarthromitus > Candidatus Arthromitus sp. SFB-rat-Yit. The sequence continues at coordinate 1,286,960 of NC_016012.1, read as the reverse complement.
TGAGAAAAATAGAGGAGTGAATGTTAGTTATAAATCAACGATTTTATCATTTTTGTTTCTATCATTGATATTCTTTGTGTGTGTTGGAATACTTAATATAAATCAGACTATAAAATCAAATTGGCCTATAATAATGGCTTTTACTACGGTGGATGTACCCGGAGGATTTATTGAGAGAGTTGAAGGTATTGTTATAACCATAGCTATTGTATTTTTTATAGTTAATTTTATAAACTTATATTTCTATGCTAGTTATGTAAATAGTAAATCCTTAGGGCTACTCAAACATAAAATATCATCAACGATGTTTATACCTGTCATATATATATTAACTCTAATTCCAAAAGGAGTTGGGGATATTGATTTTATAATAAATGGAGTGGGTTTTGGGATATCTCTTATATTAGTATTTTTTGTACCTATAATTCTTTTTATAGCAACTTATATAAGGAGGAGTAAGTTAAAAGGAGATGGTATAAAATGAAAAAAATATTGTGTTTATTTATATGTAGTTTAATGTGTATTATTATGAAATCGTGTACATATTCTCAGAGTATTGATACAAGACTTTTTGTATCAAGTATAGGTATTGATATAAATGATGATGGGAATTATTCTTTGTATTTATCTTATCCTGACATATCGGAGTTTTCTCCTGAATCCTCAAAGATAAAAGAAGGTGGGAGTATTTCTGGATTTGGTAAAACATTTTATGATGCTATATATGATATTGTAAGTAAAACTAAAAAAAGTATTGATTTTGATCATGTTAAGATGGTTATTATATCTTCTAAATTGGTTAAAGATAGAAAATTATTTCATGAAGTATTGGATTATTTATCCCATAATCCACAAATTAGTAGGAGAATTTATGTGTGTGTGGGGGATGGAGATTCAAAAGATTTTATAAATTTTAAATTGGAATCAGGTGAAGATCCTCAAGTATTTATTAGTCAATTAATTGAGTATAATAGCAAAAAAAATGGTATTAAATCTACCACATTAAGCAATATACTCGATTATTTTTCTCAAAATAAAAATGTTTTGATACCTGTTTTAAAATTAAACGATGATAAAAGTGTTATGAGTATAAATGGAAGTTATGTTTTAGATGATGAAAATTATATAGATGAACTTGATTTAAAAAATAGTAGAATAATTAACATGTTAAGAGGGGAAAACGATAAAATTGTATCGAGTATTTTATTTGGAGATAAGTACATAGATTATGAATCGAAGAATGTAAAAAGGAGAATGAAGATTATAAACTATAAAAATATGGATTTAGAATTGAATTTTAATATAACTATAAAAAATTGTTTAAATGTTAAGCATTCATTATCAGATGAATTTATTTCAAATTTAAATGATGATTTAAAAAGTAATATTAAGTTGGAGTGTATGAGTTTATTAAATAAGTTTTATAAAAATGGTGTAGATATATTGAATTTAGAAAACTATATTTATAAATTTACTCCAAAAATTTGGATGAATGATATTAGTAAAAATGCTAATTGGGTAGAGGAAGTTATTATAAATTTAAATATAATAAATAATGTAACAAATACTGAAAATATATCATTTTAGTGATTAAAAGATTTGATAAGTGTTAATAATTATCCTGAGGTGTAATTATGAAATTTATCAAATTTTTGTTTTTTATAGTATTTGTTATGAGTTTTAGTTTTTTAAATGTGGACAAGGTGTATGGAAATACAAAAGAAAATATAAAACTTGATTATGAGAAATTGAGTGAAAGTGTTATAAGATTTCATTTTATAGCAAATAGCGATTCGGATTTTGATCAATATGTTAAAAATAATGTTAAAGATAGAGTTATGTCTTATCTTGAAAAGGATGGGAATTTAAAATCAAATAAAATAGATAACATTAATTATTTATTGGATAATTCAAATAAAATAAGAGAAATTGCCTTGGATATCCTTGATGATTATGGAGTTTTAAGTGATGTTACTATAGATATTGGGAGAAAATATTTTAAAGAGAGAATATATGGTACATATGTGATTCCTGAAGGGGAGTATGATTATTTTATATTAAACATAGGACAGGCATTTGGTAGAAATTTTTGGAGCTTATTATTTTCAAGTATAGGATTTATACAAAGTGATGATAAAAATATAGATTCCATTCCATCTATAATTAGAAATAATAAAAAGGATTTTGAAGTTTTTAATTCAAATGATAAATCTATAATAACACATAAGAGTGAAGTTAAGGTATGTTTTAAAATATTTGATGTTGTACGAAAATTTTTCAAAAAAATATTTTAAGCTATGCCTATTTTAGTAAGTATAGCTTAAAATATTACCCCAGATTATTTATAATATCTACTAAGTTTTCTATAAAATTTATTTTTTTAATTTTTTCGATATTATTTTTAAATAAATCCAGAATCTTAGGATTATCTATTAATTCAACAAATTTATCAATACTTTCTTGACGTTTTGTTATTCTCATACCTATATTATTTTTGATAATAAAATCAGCATTCTTTTCCTCTTGTCCAGGTATAGCATCAAAAAACACTATTGGAAGTTCTGAAAAAATAGCTTCTGTAAGTGTGAGTCCACCAGGTTTTGTTATTATAACATCAGAAACACTCATATATTTACTAACTTCTTTTGTGAAACCAAGTAAAAGAAACTCTATAAAATTTCCTGAATAATTTGAAATAATCGTATTAAATTTTTTATACAAATATTCATTAGATCCAGTTACGATAATTATTTGAAGTTTTCTATTTATGGTTATTAGAAGATTAAATATTTTAATTACATATTCAACTCCCATACTACCTGACATAATCAATATAGTGAAACGATCTTCATCAAAACCTATACTGTTTAAAACTTCTTTTTTATCATAGGGTTTTAAAAAATCAACGCTAACTGGTATTCCAATTGGATAAATTATATCTTTATTTACCCCCCTTTGTATCATATCGTCAACCATTTGTTCACTTGCTGTTATATAAGCATCTACATTATCATATATCCAAAATTTATGAGGAGCATAGTCAGTTAATAAATTAATTAATTTGACCTTAGGTATATTTTTAAGTTTTTTTAGATATGATACCATTTGTGTTGAGAATGGGTGAGTTGAAATTATTATATCAGCTTTGAAATCTAATATGATTGGTAGTAGTTTTTTTGCTAAATTTTTTAAAATTAGATTGAAAATATTTATAGAAACGTGATTTTCTTCACTATAGTAATATATTTTACCAAATAAATCTGGACATTTTTTTACACACTCAGTATAAAATGAAGTTATTAACTTATTGAATGATGGATTAATATTATTTAGTGTGTTTATTATTTTTATATTGTAGTCTAAGTTTTTGTGTTTGATGTGTTCATAAATTGCTTCAGTAGCCTTCAGGTGGCCACCTCCTGTATTTGATGTAAGAATTAAAATATTCATTTTATCAATATCCTTCGAAAAAATAGAATTTATAAGCACCGTTTATTTGATATTACATAAAAAAATACTTTTTTTATGCTTAATTATATAGATATTTTATTTAAGTTTCAATATAATTAATTAAAATATAAAACTAGGATTATTATAGGATTATTTTATTTTTGTAGTGTTGTTATTTTAATTAAAATAAAACATTTATATGCATGTTACAAATTATTTTATTTAAATGTAGTTTTTAGGAGGAAATTATGAGTTGTAAATTTGTGTTTGTAACTGGAGGAGTTGTATCGTCTTTAGGTAAAGGTATAACAGCAGCATCTCTTGGAAGACTTTTAAAAAATAGAGGTCTTAAGGTATCTATTCAAAAACTCGATCCATATTTAAATATAGATCCAGGTACTATGAGTCCATATCAACACGGGGAAGTTTTTGTAACTGATGATGGTGCTGAAACTGATTTGGACTTAGGACATTATGAAAGATTTATTGATGAAAGTCTTACAAAATATAACAATATAACTACTGGTAAAATTTATTGGGAAGTTATATCAAAAGAAAGACGAGGAGATTATTTAGGAGGAACGGTGCAAGTAATTCCTCATATAACGGATAAAATAAAAGATTTTATTTATTCTGTATCTAAAGAAAATAAATATGATGTTGTTATTATAGAAATTGGGGGAACTGTTGGGGATATAGAATCTCTTCCTTTTCTTGAGAGTATTAGGCAAATTAAATATGATATAGGATTTGAAAATGTTTGTTATGTACATGTGACGCTTGTACCATTTTTAGGAAAAGCAGGAGAACTTAAAACTAAGCCAACTCAGCACTCAGTAAAAGAATTAAGAAGTATAGGTATTCAACCAGATATTATAGTTTGCAGGACGGAGAAGGAATTATCGATTGATCTTAAGAGGAAGATTGGTTTGTTTTGTAACGTATCTGAAGATAATGTTATTCAAAATTTAGATGCTAGTAATTTGTATGAAGTTCCTTTATTTTTACATAAAGAAGGATTTGATGAAAAAGTTTGTAAATCTTTAAATATTGATGCAAAAAATATAGATAATGATGAATGGATTGGAATTGTTGATAACATAAAATCTATTAGAGATGAAATTGAAATTGCTATTGTTGGAAAATACGTAGAACTTCATGATGCTTACATATCTATAGTTGAATCTTTAAATCATGGGGGATATTTTAATAAAGTTAATATAAAAATAAGATGGATCAATGCATCGTTTATTAATGAAAAAAATATTTCTGATTTTTTAAAAGGTGTTAGTGGGATACTTATTCCAGGTGGATTTGGGGATAGGGGTATCGAAGGCAAAATTTTTGCGATAAAATATGCAAGAGAAAATAATATACCATTTTTAGGGATATGTTTAGGTATGCAATGTGCTGTTATAGAGTTTGCGAGGAATGTTTTAGGATTTAAGGATGCGACATCATCCGAGTTTGATAACAATTCAAAACATAAAGTTATAGATATAATGGTTGACCAAATTAATATTAAAAATCTTGGTGGTACTATGAGGCTTGGATCATATGAATGTACATTACTCAAGGATTCTAAGGCGTATAGAGCGTATGATTGTGAAAAAATACATGAAAGACATAGGCATAGATATGAATTTAATAATAAGTATAGAGAATTATTTTTAAATAATGGAATTGTATTATCTGGAATAAATGATGAAAATAATTTGGTAGAGATTGTTGAACTTAAGGATCATCCTTGGTTTGTTGCGGTTCAATTTCATCCTGAATTAAAATCAAAACCTAATAAACCACACCCGTTATTTGTAGATTTTGTAAAACATAGTAAAGAATATAGGGATTTGAAATAAATTTATTGACAAAGCTAAGGCAATTGTATAATTTATATTATATTTTATAAAAGCCTTGCTTTGTAATATTTTCTTAATGAAATGACCTTGTTTTTTTAAAAGACATACTTTTTAAATTGAGAGGAGGATTTTACAATAAATTTGTTATTGTAAAATATTTTAATATATGAATATTGTAAAATTAGAAGAAATGTCTTTATCGGAGCTTAGGAAATCTGCCAAGACTCTTGATATTAAAAATTATTCTAAATTAAAAAAAAATGAACTTATTCATAAAATTTCTGAGTTATCCCCAACCATAGTTGAAAAAGATGGTGTTATTTTAGTTGAAAAAATAAAATTAAAAATGAATAAAGTAAGTGAACAAAATTCAATTGTTTCTGATGAAAATGTACGGGATAAGTCGGATAAGTTTCAAGATATGATATTGAATTCTGAAAATGCCAATGGTGTTTTAGAAATAAATGACAATAATAGTTTTGGATTTTTAAGAGGAAAGAATTATTTAACTAGCACAGAGGATGTTTATGTTTCTCCTTCTCAAATAAGAAGATTTAATTTAAAAACAGGGGATCATATAATAGGAAAAGTTAGAGAACCTAAGGATGGAGAGAAGTATAGGGCTCTTTTATATGTTGAGAGGATTAACGGTTTTTTACCAGATGAAGCTTTAAATAGGAAAAATTTTGAGGAACTTACACCTATTTATCCAAATGAAAGATTAAAGCTTGAGAGTGGAGAGAAAAGTGATTTATCAACCAGATTAATGGATATAATATGTCCTATAGGTAAAGGGCAACGAGGAATGATAGTTGCACCTCCTAAGGCAGGTAAAACAAGTATATTAAAGAAGATAGCTCAAAATATTTTAAAAAATAATAAGGATATAAAATTAATAATTTTACTTATAGATGAAAGACCTGAGGAAGTTACTGATATGCAAAGGACAATTGGAGGAGGAGAAGTTATTTATTCTACCTTTGATGAGGAACCAAGTCAGCATGTTAAAGTTGCTACAATGGTACTTGAAAGAGCTAAGCGTATGGTTGAGCATGGGAAGGACGTATTTATTTTAATGGATAGTTTGACTAGACTTGCAAGAGCTTGCAATTTGACAATTGTACCTACAGGTAGGACTTTATCTGGTGGACTTGACCCAGGATCATTGAGAATACCTAAAAAGTTTTTTGGAGCTGCAAGAAATTTTGAACAAGGTGGAAGTCTTACGATACTTGCAACAGCTCTTGTTGATACGGGATCAAGAATGGATGATATGATATTTGAAGAATTTAAAGGAACTGGAAATATGGAAGTTCATTTAGATAGAAAATTACAAGAGAGAAGATTATTTCCAAGTATTGATATATATAAGTCGGGAACTCGGAAAGAGGACTTGTTGTTTACGAATGATGAAAAAGAGGTATCCTTTTATTTAAGAAGGATAATGCACAAAGAAGGTAATTCTGAAAATATAATGGAAAGTCTTATAAAGGTATTTCAAAATACTAAAAATAATAAAGAATTTATTGAGTATTATAAATCTATAATTGATAAGGATGATAATAAATAAAAATGACCTTTCTTAATTTTATTTAAGAAGGGTCATTCAATTTTTTAATTATCTTCAGATTTGATATTGAATTTCTTTCTAAATTTCTCAACTCTTCCACCGATGTCAACAATTTTATTTTTTCCAGTGAAGAAAGGATGACAATTAGAACATATTTCAACTTTCAACTCATTTTTTACAGATCCTGTTGTAAATGTATTACCACAAGCACATTTAACAACAGCATTACTATTGTAATTTGGGTGAATATCTTGTTTCATTACATATACCTCTTTCGTTACATTATATACCTAGATATATTCTATCATATATAATTTGATTTAGTCAATAAAAGCAAAATTAATTTTACATATGCTCATAATATTTTTTAATATTTTACAAAAAAATGCTCTTTAAATATTTTAAATTGTTCGTATAATTAAGATTATAGGAGGGGATAAGGTAATTATGGCGAAATTATATTTTAGATATGGTGCGATGAATTCAGGTAAAACTACAGCTATGCTTCAAGTTGCACATAATTATGAAGAAAAGGGAATGAAGGTTTTATTATTAAAACCAAGTATTGATACAAAAGGTTATGATAGGGTTGTATCTCGTCTTGGGATAGATAGAAAAGTTGATTTTTTAGTTTCAAATACAGATAGTTTAAAAGTTTTATTAGAACCATTTAGAAAGAGTGTTCACTGTATTATTATTGATGAAGTTCAGTTTTTGAAAAAATTTCAGATTGATGAATTATTTTATATAAGTAATATTTGGGATATACCAGTTATTTGTTATGGTCTTAGAACAGATTTTTTGATGAATGGATTTGAAGGAAGCGAGAGGTTATTGCTTATAGCTCATTCTATAGAAGAACTTAAAACAATATGTGAATGTGGCAAAAAAGCTATAACAAATGGAAGGAAGATTAATGGTAAGTTTGTTTTTTCTGGTGAACAGTGTGTTATAGATGGGGAAGAAAATGTGAGTTATGAGCCGCTTTGTGGTAAGTGTTTTATTAAGAAAAGAGAAATTTGTGATGTATAAATATTAATTATTTATTGAAAGTTGGGGTGTAATAGGTGAAAAGATTAGGAGGACAAGCACTCATAGATGGAATAATTATGACTGGTAAAAAATGTAGTGCAATTGTTCGAAGAAAATCGAGTGGAAGGATAGATGTTGAAACTAGAGAAAAATATATTGTAGAGCCGTCAGGTATTGAAAAAGTATTTCTTGTCAGGGGTATTATTAATTTTATAAACATTATAAGAGATAGTGTATGGAATTTAAAGTTACTGACTTCATGTGAAAAAGATGATGAATCAAGGGGGTTTATAAAATTTATAAGTAAAAACAAAGTTTTAACCCTCTTATTTAGCATTATATTTTTGATATTTGTTTTTTTTGTTTTACCTGAATTAATTGTATTTATAATTCCATCTTTTAAAAATATTCAATTAATATCTGGAGTTAAATTTTTAATTAGATTGCTTTTGGTATTTGCATATATTATGAGCATATCATCAAATGAAGAATTATCTAAGGTTTTGAGGTATCATGGTGCCGAACATAAAGTTATTAACTGTTATGAAAGTAAGAGTGAACTTAGTATAGAAAATGTAAAGAAGTCATCAAGATTTCATAAAAGATGTGGAAGTAATTTTATAATTTACATATTGATTTGCTATTTAATATTATTTTTGATTATACCAAGATATAGTTTTGGAATTAATTTGTTTATAGAGCTCATAATTTTTCCACTTGTAATTGGGATATCTTATGAAATATTAGATTACATGGAAAGAAGCGATAGTGTATTTTCATCCCTACTTTTTAGTATTTCAAAGCTTATTCAAAAATTTACAACTAAGGAACCTAAGGATGATGAAATAGAAATTTCTATTATTGCACTTAAAACATCAGAGGGTATAAAAGTTAAAAATACTATAAAAGAGTTGTTTTTGATAGGTAGATCCATACTTAGAGATGCAAATATAGAGTCTTATTCATTAGATGCTCGTTTAATAATTGAGTATTGTTTACGTATTATACCAACACAAGTATTTACAAGCGAGGTTGAAGTTTCGAAGGAGGATGAAAATAGGTATTTGGATTTGATCAATCAAAGAAAAAACGGAAAACCAATTGCTTATATGATAGGAAAGAAAGAGTTTTATGGTATAGATTTTATAGTTAAAGAGGGAGTTTTAATTCCTAGGGCTGATACTGAAATACTTGTTGATAAGGTTTTAGAGATTTTAAACAATAGTAAAAATTCTTTAAGTATATGCGATCTGTGTTCGGGAAGTGGCGCTGTGGGTATATCTATACAGAAAAATAATGAGAATGTAAATTGTACATATATAGATAATTACGAGATTCCTATAAAAGTTACTGAGGAAAATATATATATGCACGATTTGAAAGATAGAAGTTATGTTGTTAAGAGTGATTTATTAGAATTTTTTATAAAAAATGGGCTTGAGCTTGATGGTATAGTTTCAAACCCACCATATATAAAAAGCAAAGATATAAATACTTTAATGAAAGATGTTAGAGATTATGAGCCTCATGAAGCTTTAGATGGAGGAGATGATGGTCTTTCTTATTATAGAAAGATTTGTGAACAAGCTAAGGAAGTTTTAGTTGAAAATGGATTTATTGCATTTGAGATACCTTATAATAAAGCTTTTGATATTATGTATATAATGACTAGTAATAATTTTGTAAATATAGATATCTATAAAGATATTAGTGAACATGATAGAGTTATAGTTGGGTACTATAAATCTAAAATTGTGTAGGAATGTAATATGATTTATTGTTGAAATTTGAATTAATAAAACTTATAATAATTAACTATATGAAATAAAAATCATGGAGTTGAAAGTTATAATGCTTCAAAGGTTAGATTTTTTAGAACAAAAGTATGAAGAGTTGTGTATTAAAATAAGTGATCCTGAGGTTATGTCTAATCAAAAGGAATGGCAGAAACTTTGTAGAGATCATTCAGAGCTTGAAGTTATTACGTTAAAGTATAGAGAATATAAAAAAGTTTTAGAAGATATAGAGTATAATAAAAGTTTATTAGATGAGGAAGATAAAGAATTTCGAGAACTCGCACAAGAAGAACTGAAAGTATTGCAAAATATCAAGATAAATATTGAAAATGAGTTAAAAATCTTACTTCTTCCTAAAGATCCAAATGATGGGAAAAATGTATTTGTTGAGATAAGAGCAGGTACTGGAGGAGATGAAGCTGCTTTATTTGCCTCAAATTTATTTAGAATGTATTCTAAATACGTGGAAAATAAACGATGGAAAATTGAAATGATAAGTGTAAATGATACTGATATAGGTGGATTTAAAGAAGTGGTATTTATGATAAAAGGTAATGGAGCTTATAGTAAACTTAAGTATGAGAGCGGAGTACATAGGGTTCAAAGAGTACCTGATACTGAAGCGTCTGGGAGAATACATACGTCAGCTGCAACTGTTGCGGTTTTGCCTGAGGTTGATGATGTTGATGTTGATATAAATCAAAATGATTTAAGGATAGATGTATTTAGATCTTCTGGTAATGGTGGTCAATCTGTAAATACTACAGATTCAGCTGTAAGAATTACACATATTCCAAGTGGTATAGTTATATCGTGTCAAGATGAAAAATCTCAACTTAAAAATAAAGAAAAGGCAATGAAACTTTTAAGAGCTAGATTGTTTGAAATTGCAGAGCAAGAAAGATTAAAGCTTATTGCTGAAGATAGAAAAAGTCAGGTTGGATCTGGAGACCGTAGTGAAAGGATAAGGACATATAATTATCCTCAAGGTAGAGTCACTGATCATAGAATAGGGTTAACAATTTATAAGTTAGATAGTTTTATGGATGGATATATTGATGAAATAATTGAAGGACTCATAACACAGGATCAATCGGAAAAAATGAAGCAAATGGGAGAAGGTATATAGTATTTGGATTTATCGCCATAAGATTTTATCTTATGGCGATAAATTTATATATTTATATAGGTGTTTGTATGGAAACTAATATTATAGATTTTTATAATGATAAGAATGGATATAACTCTTGTATAGAAGCTCTAAAATATGGTGAAATTGTCGTATTTCCGACAGAAACTGTATATGGAATTGGAGCAAATGCTATTGATAAGAATGCTGTATTAAAAATATTTGATATTAAATGTAGAGAGAAAGATAATCCTCTAATTGTACATATAGCGGATAAAGAAATTTCAAAATATGCAAAAAATATAGGGGAAGGTACGTATAAGCTTATAGAAAAGTTTTGGCCGGGACCACTTACTATAATTTTAGAGAAAATGGAAATTATACCTTATGAAACTACGGCAGGTCTTGAAACAGTTGCACTTAGAATGCCGAATCATCAAATTGCACTTGACTTGATTAAAGAAAGTGGATTTCCGATTGCAGCACCATCTGCAAATATTTCAGGAAGACCAAGTGCTACTAGTGCAAAAAGATGTTTTGATGATTTGAATGGTAAGGTTAATTTTATTATAGATGGTAGTCAAAGCTATATAGGACTTGAATCTACAGTTATTAGTATGGTCAACGATGAAGGTGTGATATTAAGACCAGGACATATTACGATCAATGATATAAAAAGTGTTATACCCAATGCGAAATTATATGGAAGAATTAATGATAAATTTGTTAAAGATAAACCGATATCTCCAGGACTTAAATATAAACATTATGCACCTAAAGGGGATATGATTATTTTAAAATCAGATTTTAAAAATATAGCTTTGTATATAAAAGATAAGCAATGTTTTTATAAAAATATAGGTGTATTATGTTTAAGAGAAAATTATAAATTTTATTATGATTTTAGTAAAACACTTAAAAATGAAATTAAGATTATAGTTATTGGGAGTAGGGATAATTATTTAGAATTGAGTAGGAATTTATTTGAAAGTATAAGAAAGTTTGATGATTTAGGATGTGATTTTATAGTTAGTGAGTGTTTGTGTGATGATTTTTCCAATGCTATTATGAATAGGCTTCTTAAGGCTGCAGCACATAATTTAATTACTTTATAAGGAAGGTATTTTATGAATATATTATTTGTTTGCACAGGAAATACTTGTAGGAGTATTATGGCTGAAATTATCCTTAAGGAAAAAATTAGAGATAGATTTGGGGAAAATGCTTTAAAAATATTTTGCGTTGAATCTGCAGGTATTATGGCAGATAATTCTACGAATATTTCACATAATGCAAATAAGGTTTTAGAGGAATTTTATAATAAAAAATTTGATTCTAAAAGGAAAAGTAAATTGTTGGATAGTAAAATTATAGAAAATTGTGATATTATTTTATCAGTTACTAAAAATCACAAAGAATTTATACAAAGCAATTTTAGTATAGAAAACAATAAATTGTTTACGATTGAGGAATTTATAAATGAAAGCTGTGATATATCCGATCCTTATATGGGAGATTTGGAAATATATAAAAGGACATTATTCAAGCTTGATTATTTATTAAATAAAGTATTAGATAAGTTAAATGAATTTGGAGGAAGAAATGAAAAATATTTTTGAAATTAACCATCCGATGATACAACATAAGTTAACACAATTGAGGAATAAAGAAACATCTACGAGTGATTTTAGAAGACTGTGTAATGAAATTGGAATATTCTTAGGGTATGAAGCTCTTAAGGATATTGAAGTTTTGGAAAAAAATATTGAAACACCAATAACATCTATGAGAGGTAAGTATATAGATGAAGAAAAGATAACATTTGTGGTTATTTTAAGAGCAGGACTTGGAATGCTTAATGGGATTTTGGAAGTTGTACCCAATGCAAGGATTGGACATATAGGACTTTACAGAGATGAAAGCACACTTGAGATCGTAGAATATTTTTCAAAATTACCAACTGGAATTGAAAATACAAAAGTTATGTTGTTAGATCCTATGATTGCAACTGGAGGATCTATAATTGATTCTATAAATATTTTGAAAGGGAAAGGAGTTAAAGATATAACTGTTTTATCTTTAATTTCATCTCCTGAAGGGCTTAGTAAAATAACTTCTAAATTTAATGATGTAAATATATACACTGCAGCTATTGATGAAAGATTGAATGAAAAGGGATATATAGTTCCAGGGCTTGGAGATGCTGGTGACAGGATATTTGGAACGCACTAAACATAATCATGATCCATATTAGAATAATTTTTGAATTTATTGGAAATTATAAGTACATATTTAAAATGATATATTTAGGATGATTTTATGAGATATATAACATTATTTATTTTTAGTATGATGATATCATTGTTTTTGACGCCGTTGTTTATGAATATTTCCTTTAAATTTGAGTTTTTAGATATTCCGAAAGAAACAAGAAAGGTACATGGCACGCCAATGCCTTTTTTGGGAGGAATAATTATATATATATCATTTCTTATAACATTGACTTTACAAAATTCATTTATTGATAATAATCATTTTAGAATAATAGTTAGCTCAACTATTATTCTAATTGGAGGTATAATTGATGATATATATCCTATTAAGCCAAGAGAAAAATTGATTATTCAGATTATTGCTATTAGTATTTTGATATTCAATGATATTTATATAAAGGATATAACATTTATACCTGGTGGAAATACATATGCACTTGATTTTTTAGGGATACCATTAATGTTTGTATGGGTAATAGTACTCACTAATGCATTTAATTTAATAGATGGATTAGATGGTTTGGCAGCTGGTATTTCACTTATAGTATTTGTTACTATATTTATAATAAGTGTGATATCAGGTAATTTATCTAGTGCGATAATATCTTCTGTTTTATGTGGTACTCTAATTGGCATACTTCCATATAATTTTTACAAGGCTAAGATATTTATAGGTGATTCTGGAGCTCAATTTATTGGATTTATTTTATCTGTTATTTTAATAGATGGAAATAACACTATAAATGGAGAATTTATAATTTTGATTCCAATAATTATTTGCGGAGTTCCATTATTTGATACTCTAACTTCAATAATACGACGTAAATTAAAAAAATTACCTATAATGGAGGCTGATAAAGGACATGTACATCACAAGCTTATAAAATTAGGTAATTCTCATCCGAAGGCAGTTATTATTATGTATTTTATTGAAATTATATTTAGCTTGATAGCTATTTTAATGGTTGTTTCAAATAGAAGGAATTTCTTGCTTTTGTTATTTATAAGCCTAGTTTATATTATTTATTTAGTGGTTAAGCTTGATATTTTTCAGCTTAAAAAAGACAAATGATTAATTTATATTTTGAAAGGGATATTATGGGTATAAAAGTTATCAGTGTTTTTGGAACAAGGCCAGAAGCGATTAAAATGGTTCCTCTTATAAAGGAACTAGATAAAAATAAGAATTTTGAGAGTATAGTGTGTGTGACTGCTCAACATAGAGAGATGTTAGACAATGTTTTAAGTAAGTTTGATATAGTACCAAAATATGATTTGAATCTTATGAAGGAAAAGCAAACATTAACTACTCTAACAACATCTATGATGACAAATCTTGAAAAAATATATTTGGAAGAAAAACCTAAAGTTGTGCTTGTACATGGCGATACAACCACAACTTTTTGTTCTAGTTTAAGTGCTTTTTATCAAAAAATTGATATAGGTCATGTTGAGGCGGGATTAAGAAGTAATGATTTATATTTTCCATTTCCAGAAGAGGCAAATAGGAAATTGACTGGAGTATTAGCAAAGTATCATTTTGCACCTACAAGTCTTTCCAAAAATAATTTGTTAAAAGAAGGAATAAATGAGGAAAATATATATGTTGTGGGTAATACGGTTATAGATACTATGAATTACACAATAAGTGATGATTATAGTTTTAATAATGATGTATTAAAAAAAATTGATTTTTCTCATAAAGTAATTGTTGTTACGGCACATAGGAGAGAGAGCTGGGGTAAGCCTATAACAAATATTTGCAATGTTATAAAGAAAATATCAAATGAATATAAAAATATAAAATTTATATTCTTAACGCATTTAAATCCTATAGTTAGAGATACGGTAAAGTCTATTTTAAATGGGATATCAAATGTTTATATGTTAGATCCAATAGATATATATGATTCTCATAATTTATTATCGAGATGCTTTTTTGTTATGACTGATTCAGGAGGTATACAGGAAGAAGCTCCCTATTTAGGAAAGAAAGTTTTGGTTTTAAGAAATGAAACAGAGAGAGAGGAAATGATAGAAGAAGGAATGATAGAATTAGTTGGAACGAATGAAGATAGGATATATAGGTGTGCGAAAGAATTAATAGAAAATGGAGTTGGGAATAAAGGGGCAAGCAATGTTTATGGAGATGGAAACACATCAAAGAAAATAATTAATATATTAGAAAAAAACTATTTAGGTAATAATTAGAAATTATAATTAACTTTGTATATTGGTACCGTATAATATAATGTAGTTTAATTTAAGATAAATAATATTTGGAGGAGCGGCTAACATGCAAAGATTTAGGATTAGGGGTGGAAGGACTCTTAACGGTGAGATTGAGATCAGTTCGGCTAAAAATTCCGTGTTACCTATAATAGCAGCTACAATATTATGTGATGATGAATGTATAATTGAGAATGTACCTATGCTTGATGATGTTTTTGTCATATGTGATGTACTGAAAAGTTTAAAAGTTAATGTTAGCATAGATGTGGGAAATAGAATTTTTAGAATAAATAGTAAGGATATGCTTCCGCTTGATTTGTCTGAGAATTTAATAAGAAAGATGAGAGCTTCATTTTTGGTACTTGGACCTTTAGTATCTAGATTTGGCAAAGCATGTATATATATGCCAGGAGGATGTAATATAGGACTTAGACCTATAGATTTACATTTAAAAGGATTGGCGGCTTTGGGAGCAGATATTTCAATTGTAAATGGTTGTGTTGAGATCATAGCTAAAAGATTGGTTGGTTCTAATATATATTTGGATTTTCCATCTGTTGGAGCTACTGAAAATTTAATTATGGCTGCTACATTAGCAGAGGGGAAAACTATAATAGAGAATGCAGCAAAAGAACCTGAAATAGTAGATTTAGCAGTATTTATAAACGGTATGGGTGGAGATATACAAGGTGCAGGTACATCTAAAATAGTCATAAATGGTGTAAAAAAGTTAAGGGGAGTTAGCCATATTCCTATTTATGATAGGATAGAAGCTGGAACTTATATAGTGCTTGCAGCTATTACTAAAAGTAAATTTAGTATAAAAGGAATAAATGAAGAATATTTGAACCCTATTTTATCAAAATTTTATGAAATGGGGTTAGATATGGATGTTAATGGAAATGAAATTTTTGTAAATGGAGATAGTGATTTAAAGCCTATTAATGTAAAAACTTTACCACATCCTGGATTTCCAACTGATATGCAGCCTCAATTAATGGCATTGTTATCTATAACAAATGGGGCTAGTACTATTATTGAAACTATTTTTGAAAATAGATTTATGCATGTTATGGAGATGTGTAGAATGGGAGCGAATATTTCCATACATGATCGAGTTGCTATAATAGAGGGAGTGAGTAAACTTACGCCATCAACTGTAAAGGCTACAGATTTAAGGGCAGGTGCGGCTCTTATACTTTCAGCATTATCTTGTGAAGGTGAGAGTGAGATTACAGATATATATCATATTGATAGAGGATATTCTTCAATAGAGTGCAAACTTAGGAAATTAAATGCAGATATAGAGAGAATATAAAATAAAAATAAACATCCATTATTTGGGTGTTTTTTTATTTTGTAAGAATATATAACTTAACGGAAAATAAAATATTATATATTAAGATTAACAGAGGTAAAGTATTTTGATTAGATATATTTTAAGGAAATTTTTATTATTGTTAATTATTTTTACGAGTATATTTTTTTTATTACCTTTAGCAGTGATTGGAATTAGTAATAATCAAATTCACTATAATAGTGAAGATAAAGATATTATTATAACATTGTATAGACATGCGACAGATAGCGTAGAAGAAATAGAATTGGAAAAATATTTAGAGGGTGTTTTATCTGCTGAAATGCCTGCAAAGTTTGATATAGAAGCATTGAAAGCCCAAGCTGTTGCATCTAGGACATATGTAATAAGTAAATTGATTAGTGGAAATAAAATACATGATATTGCTCATGTTTGTGATACAATTCATTCTCAGGCTTACATAGACGAAAGTATGTACGATCAAAAATTTGGTAGTAAGAAGGATGAGTATATTAAAAAAATAAGAGATGCTATAGATGAAACAAGTGGAGAAGTTTTGTATTATGATGGTGAAATAGCTAAAAACGCTTTATATTTCGCGATTTCGAGTGGGCAAACTGAAAATTCATCTGAAGTGTTTTCGTTTGATGAACCATATTTAAAATCTGTTGATAGTTTGTTTGATCAAGATGCACCAAATGTTACTAAGGAGTATGTGTTTAGTGAAGAAGAGTTTGTAAATAGAATAAATAATGAGTATTCTAATGCAAATGTTAAAAAATATGATGATGTTGAAATTTTGGAATATACAGAATCTGGATCGATATATAGAATAAAACTTGGTAATGAGATTATAAGAGGATTGGATTTCAGGTATTTATTTGAATTGAATTCAAGTAATA
This sequence comes from Candidatus Arthromitus sp. SFB-rat-Yit, assembly GCF_000283555.1. Lineage (NCBI taxonomy): Bacteria > Bacillati > Bacillota > Clostridia > Eubacteriales > Clostridiaceae > Candidatus Neoarthromitus > Candidatus Arthromitus sp. SFB-rat-Yit. The sequence goes on along the minus strand of NC_016012.1, from coordinate 1,269,399 downwards.
TAGAGATGAAAAAGAATGGTGATAAAATATTTATGAATGTTAGAGGTTATGGACATGGTGTTGGTTTATCTCAGTGGGGAGCGGGTAAAATGGCTGAACTTGGATATAAGTATGATGAAATATTGAAACATTATTATAGTGATATTGAAATTAAAAAGGCTTCATTTTGATGAAGTCTTTTTTTATTGGAAAATATTTTTAAAATGTATTTTTTTACCAAAAGTGGACACAATTAGAATGGAGGTGTTAAAAATGAATAATTTAAAAAGGACAAAAATATTTGGCAAGAAGGAAAAGATTAATTTATTTGTTTTTATTGGTATAGCAATAGCTTTAGGATTAGTAATTTATTTTAGTAATTCATCATTTGAAACTAAATATACAGAAGGTAATAAAAATCAGATAGCAGATAATAGTAAATTTAATGAAGAATTAAATGTTAATGATAGCAATATGGATAATGCACTTCAAGTTAATAATATACCAGGCGATACTAATGTTAAAAATAAAGATATCCAAAATGATTCAAATAATCAAGAAGTAAAAAATGTTGAAGATAAGAATTATGTTTCTGATAAAAGCAATAGTTTAGATAAATCATCAAAGAGCGATATTACGAAAACTTCAAATGAGGACAAAAAAGATTTGGTTAATAAAGATGTTGCGGATGTTAATTTAAATGAAAATAATACTCAAGTTTCGGCAACTACAATAACATTTTCTTTACCTGTTGAAGGGACACTTATAAGAGAATATTCAATAGATACAGTGTATTCAAAAACTTTAAACACATGGAGAACTAGGGATGGTGTGGATTTAAAGACTGATAAGGGTGCATCTGTTATGTCTGTATTAGATGGTGTTGTTGAAAAAATAGATAATGATTTAACTGAAAGAGGACAGTATATAGTAATTAAACATGATAATGGATTTAAAAGTGTGTATACAAATTTAGATGAGGGGATTAAGGTTGTTAATGGGCAAAATGTTAGAAAAGGTGAAGTTATAGCAACAGTTGGTAATTCATCGGGGAATTATTCAAACGAAGATTATGGATCACACTTAAATTTTGTGATGTATTTAAACAATGAGGAAGTAAATCCAGCGGATTATATAAATTTTAAGTAGTTATTCAGTCGTTTTGACTGTATAACTACAAATAAGGAAGATATGGCATGAAAGATTATATAGAAGAAAGGGTTTTAGGTGTTGCGAAATATATAATAGATTCTAAATCTACTATAAGAAAGACAGCTAGGGCCTTTGGAGTTAGCAAAAGTACTATACATAAAGATATGACTGAACGATTACCTAAGATTAATCCTTTAATAGCTAAAGAAGCTAAGTATATATTAGATTTAAATAAGGCTGAAAGACATATACGTGGAGGAAATGCTACTAAAATGAAATATAGTAGCGGAGAAAATTAATAATTAGTAGAAATTTAAAGTAAATTAAAGAAAATATAATAAAACATTTTAAAAAAACAAAATAATAACCTTAAAATATATAAGATTATTATTGCAAAATAAACTTATATGTAATATAATGATGTTGTTGATGGATGTTGCTGGCATAGCTCAATTGGTAGAGCAGCTGACTTGTAATCAGCAGGTTGTGGGTTCAAGTCCTATTGCCAGCTCCAGTAACACGGAGGAATTCCCGAGTGGCCAAAGGGGGCAGACTGTAAATCTGTTGTCTTTCGACTTCGCTGGTTCGAATCCAGCTTCCTCCACCATTAGGGGCGCATAGCTCAGCTGGGAGAGCATCTGCCTTACAAGCAGGAGGTCACAGGTTCAATCCCTGTTGTGCCCACCATTTTTGCTGGCATAGCTCAATTGGTAGAGCAGCTGACTTGTAATCAGCAGGTTGTGGGTTCAAGTCCTATTGCCAGCTCCATAAAATAGTCCTTCTTTATGAAAGAGGGATTATTTTTATTTTTTGTATAAATTTTATAGTTTAGGATGGTAAGTATATGAAAAAATTATTTACTTCAGAATCTGTTACAGAAGGTCATCCAGACAAGATGTGTGATCAAATTTCAGATGGAATATTGGACTCTATATTAGCTAAGGATCCTTTGGCTAGGGTAGCATGTGAAACTGCTGTTACAACTGGAATTGTAAATGTTATGGGGGAAATTACAACTAATTGTTATATAGATATCCAAGAGATAGTTAGAAAAATAATAAATGATATTGGATACAATAAAGCAGAGTATGGATTTGATTCTGATACTTGTGCGATAGCTAATTTTATACATGGACAATCATCAGACATAGCGATTGGTGTTGATGAATCATTTGAAAAGAAAAACGATGTACTTGATGAAAATAAATTTATAGGTGCGGGAGATCAGGGCATAATGTTTGGATATGCATGTAATGAAACAGAAGAATTTATGCCACTTCCAATAGTGTTAGCACATAAATTGGCAAAGAGATTATCGGAAGTTAGAAAAAAGAATGTTTTAGATTATTTAAGACCTGATGGAAAAACTCAAGTTACGGTTGAGTATGATGGGGATAAGCCGTCTAGAGTAGATACTGTATTGATATCAACTCAGCATAGTGAAGATGTATCTCAAGATAAGATAAAACAGGATTTGATAAAAAATGTTATAGAGTATATTATTCCAAATGAATTATTAGATAAAAATACTAAATATTTAATAAATCCAACTGGACGTTTTGTTATAGGAGGACCTCATGGAGATAGTGGTCTTACTGGAAGGAAAATAATTGTCGATACATATGGTGGTTTTTCTAGGCATGGTGGAGGTGCTTTTTCTGGAAAAGATCCAACAAAAGTTGATAGAACTGCTGCATATGGTGCAAGATGGGTTGCTAAGAACCTTGTGGCATCAGGAGTGTGTGATAAGGTTGAGATTCAACTAGCATATGCAATAGGTGTGGCTAGTCCTGTATCTACATTTATTGAAACATTTGGAAGTGAAAAAATAGATAAGAGTATTATATATTATATTATAGATAAGGTTTTTGATTTGAGCCCAGGAGGGTTAATAAAAGTTCTTGGTTTGAGAAAACCAATATATAGACAGGTTGCTGCTTATGGACATTTTGGAAGAAATGATTTGAATGTTCCTTGGGAAGAATTAAGTAAGGTTAAAGAGATAAAAGATATATTACAAAAAGAAGGTATTAGTATTTAGATAATACCTTCTTTTTTATTTCCATTAACAAATACATATTTTATATTTATATCTTCATCAAATAATACTAAATCGGCATCGTATCCTTCTTTTATAAGACCTTTTCTTAAATGAGTTTTACATATTTTTGATGGGTTTATGGTAACAAGTTTTATTATATCATTAAGAGGAATATTTAAATTATTTTTAACGTTATATATGGCTTTGTCAAGTGTTAGCACTGATCCAGCAAGATTGCCATTTTCAAGGCGTGCACTTGAATTTTTGACAATAACATTTTGTCCACCTAATGTGTAGTTTCCATCTTTCATGCAGCATGCTCTCATAGAATCTGATATTAATATTATTTTATTGCTTGATTTGATTTTTAGAGCCATTTCTAATGAAGCATAATGAAGATGGATTCCATCTAAAATACATTCAGCTGTAATGTTTGAATTTAAAATTGCCCCCACAGCTCCAGGATCTCTATGTGTAAATTGGGTCATTGCATTAAATAGATGAGTTGCGTGAGATATACCATTTTTAATACTAGATAAAGTTTCTTCATATGTTGCATTAGTATGTCCAACTGAGGCAACTATTTTTTTATCATTTAAATATTTAATTAAATCTAGTGAACCCGTAACTTCAGGTGCTAATGTTACTATTTTTATAATTTCTTCAAAATCTCCAACTATTTCTTTGAAGTTATTTATAGATGGTTCTAATATGAATTCTGGATTTTGAGCACCTATCTTATTTTTGTTAATAAATGGTCCTTCTAAATGCACACCTAGTATGTTATTGGGTGAAGAATTATCTTTAATTATTTGAGATATGTTTGATAGAGCATTTCTTATATCTTCTTTTGAGCATGTCATAGTAGTTGGAAGAAAAGATGTTACACCGTGCTTTAATAATGTGCTTGATATTTCTAAAATTCCTTCGTAAGAAGCATCCATTGTATCGTAGTTACTTGCACCATGAATATGAATGTCTATAAATCCTGGAGATAGGTATAATCCTTCTCCATCTAAAATTTCCCCTTCATATCTTGGGTTATGATTTAAAAATATTTTATATATTTTACCATTTTGTATGACTACACTTCCAGGAACGATTGAATCAGTGAATATTAATTTAACGTTTTTTATTAACAATTATCTCAACTCCTTTTTATATATTTTAATTTCATTAGAGCATATGTGTCAAATTAAATGATTAATCTATTTATGATATAATAGATTATATTTTTTAGGTTTATTTATGAGGGGATGAATGAAAAAGTTAATAGGTACCATTAAAAATATTATTTATACTTCTATTAAGTTTTCTATATTTAGGCTTGTAGATGATGATGGTAAAGAAATTGTATGTGTGTATAATGATAGCGATATAGATCGAAATGATTATATAGAGATTATTGGAAATTTTGAAATTAATAATAAATATGGCGAGAGATTTAAAATTTTTTCTCTTGAGAAGAAGATTTTAAATAGTAGAAATGATATAGAGGGTTATTTATCATCTTCTTTGTTTGTTGGTATAGGTCGTAAAACGGCTAAAAAAATAGTTGAAAAATTTGGTGATCAAACCTTAGATATAATAAATAATTACACTGAAAGATTAAAAGAAGTTGATGGAATTGGGGATAAGAAATTTTTAGAGATAAAGAGTGCTTTAAACAAGGATAGAGATGATAGGAAAATTATTTTAGAGATTATGGATATCGGGTTTTCTTTAAGTAACGCAAATAAAATTTATAGTTTATTTGGTTATGAATCTTTAAATATTATTCGAGAAGATCCATATACGCTTATAGGAAAGATAAATGGTTTTGGTTTTAAAAAAGTAGATTTAATAGGGAAGAAATTAAATATATCAGATGATAATTTAAACAGAATTAAGAGTGGTATATTTTATGTTCTCAAAGATAATTTAAAGTCTGGAAATACGTTCATATTATATAGTGATATGATTGAAAGAAGTAAGGAACTTTTATGTATTAATGAGGAGAAGATAATAGAGGTTTATAATGATATTTTATCAAGCGGTGTTGTTGTAGAGAAAGAATTTAACTATGATAATGAAAATTTAAAATGTGTTTTTCTTACAAATATATATATGGCAGAATATGAAATATGTTCAAATTTAGTTAGGTTGTATATAGGATATAAAGATAGGTTTAATATTGATATTTATAAAGAAATTTCTGAATTTCAGAAGAAAAATAATTTTGAATTTTCAAAGGATCAGGTTGATGCATTAGTCGGAGGTATAAAAAATAGTGTACATATAATAACGGGTGGTCCTGGAACAGGAAAAACAACTATAATAAAATTCATTTTAAATACACTTGTTAATCATAAATTTAATCCAATAATGGTTGCTCCAACTGGGAGAGCTGCAAAAAGAATGATGGAAACTACGGGATTTGAGGCTAAAACTATACATAGAGTGCTTGAAATTTCAAACAGTGATAATGAAGATTTTGAATATGTAGGTAAGAATGAAAATAATAAAATAAATTGTGATGCTATAATAATAGATGAAGCATCTATGATTGATGTTTTAATTGCAAGTAAATTATTTGAAGCATTAAAAATAGGAACAAAAATAGTAATAGTTGGGGATGTTGATCAGCTTCCATCAATTGGACCTGGAAATTTTTTAAGAGATATAATAAATAGCGGTATATTCCCAGTTTCATATTTAAATAAAATATATAGGCAAAAAGAAAATAGCTTTATAGTCTTAAATGCCCATAAGATCAACAGTGGAGAGGAACTCATATTAAACCAAAAAGAGAGTGATTTTTATATTATAAATGATAATAATGAAGATAGTATATGTAAAAAATTAATAGATTTAGTATCCTTTAGGATACCTAAATTTTTTCAATATAAAATTGATAAATTAAAGGATATACAGATTTTATCTCCAATAAGGGGAGGAGTTTTAGGAGTTAAAAATTTAAATACTATAATTCAAGAAAATATAAATCCTAAATATAATAATAAGGATGAACTAATTTATGGTGGTAAATTTTACAGAGTTGGGGATAAGGTTATGCAGATTAAAAATAATTATGAACTTAGAGGATATAATTTGTATGATGAAGAGCAAGTAACAGGAGTGTTTAATGGAGATATTGGGTATATTATAAATGTTAATGAAAAAGAATTGAGTGTTATATATGATGATAATAAGGTGTTTAAATATACAAAAAATTTATTAGGTGAAATTGAACATGCCTATGCAATTACCGTACATAAAAGTCAAGGAAGTGAATTTCCAATCATAATATTGCCTATATTTAAATTTTCGAGTATGCTGATGAATAGGAATATATTATATACAGCAGTTACTAGAGCTAAAAAGTATGTTGTTTTAGTTGGGGATATAAATTATTTAACATATATGATAAAAAATACTTCGAAAATTAACAGATCTTCATCCTTAAAATACTTATTTAATGAAGTGATTAATTTAATAGATAAAAATCGGTGGTGAGTTTAAAATTTTAACGTATATTAAGAAAAATAATATAAACTACAATTTTTATAGTTTAACTAAATGGTTTTCTACACCTGGGGAGGGAATATTAAATTTGGTATCCCATCCATTTTATGATTTATCAAGTATAATTTTATTAATAAATAATCTTTTAACCATCAAGAAAAAAATACTTTATATAACTCATAATGAGGAATGTGTGAAGAAATTTTTATTGAATAAAAAAGTTGATATAAATTCTATAAGTTTTTCAGGAGTATTATCAAATATAGATAAGGCTAATAAATTTGATTTATTGATTATAGATGATGTGACTGGAATATCTTCTTTTGATGATTATTCTATAAAAGATTATGTTGATAATGCAGATGTAGGTAAAAAGATTATAATAAGTATGAAAAAAATTGTTAAGGATAAAGTATTGTATGAAATGAATGAGGACTTGAATTTATTTAAGGAGCCACGCAGTATACAAACTAAAATAAATTTAAATGAAGATATGCCTCATGTTGTATTTGAATTTTTAAAATGGTTTATGTTAAATAAAACAAGAGTTATACTTATTGCTAAAGATGGTGAATCCTGTATTAATGTGAGTAAGTATATGAGGAAGTATAGTTTGCTTTTTCCTAAGCTTAAAAAGATATACATGTATACTGAATTTAATTCTTTTAATGATTTTGCAAATTATGTAAGAGATGAACATTATGTATATTTGACAACAAGTGATCAATTGCCCAAGTTATATAATTTTATAATTGATAATCCTATGTATAATAATTTTAATATACTTGTGTTTTTTGCATCAAGTAATAAGTTTAATTATAAAAGCTTGCTTAGCATATGCGGTATGTGTAAATTTTTAACAGATTGTAAAAATGAGATAATTTTTGTATCTAATTATGAAAATATAGAAATAATTATGGCAAAAGTAATTTCAAGGAGTTATAACAAAAAGCTTTGGGAAAGTGGAGTGAAAAAATATTAGATTTAATTTATCCTAGCTTAAATTTATGTGTTAGTTGTTATGAAAAGATAGGTGATAATTTTATTTGTCATGAATGTATGCGGGATATTAAATTTAATGAAGATTTAAATAAATTTGAATTTAAAGATTTTAAGGCATATAATGCGTGTTATTATTTCGGGACTATAAAAAATATAATATATAATTTTAAAATATATAAAGATTTTAGATCTGGTGAGTATTTAAGTAGTATTTTAAATTTTTATATTAAAAAGTTAGATATCAAGATAGATTATTTAACGTATGTTCCTAGGGATAAAAATAAGATTAAAAAAGAGGGGTTTGATCAAAGTTATTATTTAGTTAAAAAACTTAGTGAAAGTTTGAATATTCCTTATGTAAAGCTTTTATATTGCAATGGTAAAAAGTGTGATCAAAAGAAATTGGATATATATGGAAGATCTGTTAATATAAAAGATAAGTTTTTTATAAATAAGGGTGTAGATTTAAACAAATTTAATGGTAAAAAAGTTCTGATTATAGATGATGTAGCAACAACTTACAATACTTTAAATGAGGTTTGTAGAATTATTAAAAAAAGTGTATTTGAAACGGATTTAAGTGTATTGACAATTGCGAAAACTTTAATTTAAAATAGTATTGAAGCTAGGTTTGTGGTTGAAAATCGATGCCAGTCGCAGGCGAAACGATCCACGTAAATTAAAAATAGATTTTTAATTATCATGGTGCGGCTTAGAAGTAAGACCTGCCATTTAGGTATGAGAGGGTTAGTAGTGAGGAATTAATTTTTATTAGCGAAATCTCCAGCAGGCGAGTGTGGGGTAAAAGACCAGGTCAACTAGCTTTAGTTTAATTAATAAGGGGCTTGAGGTTAATGAAAATTGTTACTCATGGTAAGAATATAGAGATTACTCATGCATTAGAAGACATTATAAATAAAAAGTTATCTAAATTAGATAACTATTTTTCAAGAGAATTAGAAGCTCAAGTTACTTTGAGTGTTGAGAAGAATGATCAAGTAATAGAAGTTGGTATTTTATTTAATGGTACATATTTAAGAGCTCAGGAAAGAAATAGTGATTTGTATGTTGCTATAGATTTAGTTGTAGATAAATTATATAAGCAAATTCGTAGACAAAAGACTAAGCTTGTTAAAAAATATAGTAATAAGGATGCAAGAAGTTTAGATATATTATTTGACAATATAGAAAATGATGATTTAGAAGATGATGTTATTGTAAAGGTTAAGAAATTTCCAATTAAACCTATGTATAGAGATGAAGCTATACTTCAAATGGAACTTATTGGACATGATTTTTATGTTTTTATAAACGCAGAGACAAATGATGTTAATGTGTTATATAGAAGAAGGTCTGGTAATTATGGACTTATAGAAGCAGAATATTAATATAGGTTAAGGTGTTCATTTGAACACCTTAACCTATTTATTAAGTGTATATAGAATAAAAAATAAATTATATGTTTAATTTTAATATAAAATTAAGATAATATAATTATAAGTGTTAGTATAGTGTGAGGATGAAAATTAATGGGATTATTAACAAAAATATTTGGAACATATAGCGATAAAGAGTTAAAACAAATAAATAAGATAATAAAAAAAATTAATTCTTTAGAGGCAACGGTACAAAATTTATCAGATGATGAGTTAAAGGGTAAGACTGATGAATTTAAGAAGAGATATAAAAAAGGTGAATCTCTTGATAAAATGTTACCAGAGGCTTTTGCGGTAATAAGAGAAGTTTCAAGAAGAGTTTTAGGTAAAAGGCATTATGATGTTCAGTTGATTGGTGGAATTATATTACACCAAGGAAGAATTGCAGAAATGAAAACTGGGGAAGGTAAGACTTTGGTTTCAGCACCACCTGCATATCTGAACTCTATATCAGGAGATGGGGTTCATATAATAACTGTTAATGATTATTTAGCACAAAGGGACTGTGAAATAAATAAACCTATATATGATTTTTTAGGTGTTAGTGTCGCACCGATAGTTCATGGGATTACATCTCAACAAAGAAAGGAAGCTTATGCGTGTGATATTACATATGGAACGAATAATGAATTTGGATTTGATTATTTAAGAGATAATATGGTTATATTTAAGGAGGAAAGAGTTCAGAGGGGGTTAAATTTTGTAATTATAGACGAGATAGATTCCGTTCTTATAGATGATGCTAGAACTCCTTTAATAATATCTGGTGCTGCAGATAAGTCTACGGATTTTTATAGAATAGCTGATTATTTTTCAAAAACTCTTAACGAAGATGATTATAAGAAAGATGAGAAAACAAATTCTGTAATTTTAACTGAAGATGGTGTTAAGAAGGCTGAAACTTTTTTTAAGGTTGATAATTACGCAGACCCACAAAATATGAGTATACAACATCATGTTTCACAATCTTTGAGAGCTAATTATGCTATGAAGAGGGATAAAGATTATATTGTTGTAAACGGAAAAGTTGAAATAATTGATGATAATACTGGTAGGGTAATGGAAGGAAGGAGATATGGAGATGGATTACATCAGGCTATAGAGGCTAAAGAGGGTGTAAAAGTTGAGAAAGAATCAAAAACACTTGCAACTATTTCTTATCAGAATTTATTTAGAATGTATAAAAAATTAAGTGGTATGACAGGTACTGCAGCAACTGAGGAAAATGAATTTAGAGAAATATATAGCTTAGATATTGTAGTTGTTCCAACGAATAAACCGATTAAGAGGGTTGATTATTCAGATAAAGTATTTAAAACTGAAAGTGGTAAAATAAAGGCTATAATAAAAGACATTGAGGAAAGTAATTTAAAAGGTCAACCTGTTTTAGTTGTTACGCCTAGTATTTCTAAAGCTGAAAATATGTCAGATGAATTAAGAAGAAGAGGAATGAAGCATCAGCTTTTAACAGCAAAGTCACATGAAAAAGAGGCAGAAATTGTAGCTCAAGCTGGTCAGGCGGGAATGATAACGGTTGCGACAAATATGGCGGGAAGAGGTACTGATATAAAGCTTGGAAAAGGTGTTCCAGAGGCTGGAGGTCTTAAAATCATTGGAACTGAAAGAGCTGAGTCTCGTCGTGTTGATGGTCAGATGAAGGGAAGAGCAGGTAGGCAAGGAGATCCAGGTAGTTCTAGATTTTATATAAGTTTAGATGATGATTTAATGAGAATATTTGGATCTGATAGATTGAAAGTTGTTGTAGATAGACTTGGTCTTTCAGATGATGATGCAATTGAGAGTAAATTTGTATCTAAAGCTATTGAAAATGCTCAAAAAAATGTTGAAGGTAATAACTTTGATGTTAGAAAATCTCTAATAGGATATGATGATGTTATAAATAAGCAAAGGGAGATAATATATTCTCAGCGTTCTAGAGTACTTGAAGGTGAGAACTTAAAAGAACAGATAATTTCTATGATTGAAGATGTAGTTTCGTATGAAGTTAATTTACATTTAGTTGGATCTGATTCAGAGGATAGTGATTTAAATAAACTTATAGAGTATATGGAAATGTTGTATGTTCCTGTTGGATTGATTAAACGTGAAATGCTTGAAGATTTAAATATAAAAGAAATAACGGATAAGTATATATCTATAGCTAAGAAGATATATGCAAAAAAAGAGGAAGAGTTTGGGGAAAAACAGCTACGTGAAGTTGAAAGAGTAATATTACTTAGAGTTGTTGACCTTAAGTGGATGGATCATATAAATAATATGGATCATTTAAAACAGGGTATAGGTCTTAGAGCGTATAAACAACAAGATCCGATTCAAGCATATCAGTATGAAGGTAGTGCTATGTTTGAGGAAATGATAATGAATATAAAATTAGATACTATTAAGTACTTGATGCATGTTAGAGAGGATAAAACTCCTAAGAGAGAAAGAGTCGCAATGGAAACAGGTACGAATGAAATTTCTTCTGATGTCAAATCAAAGCCTGTTAGGAAAAATTCTAGGGTTGGAAGAAATGATATTTGTACTTGTGGAAGTGGAAAGAAATATAAATCTTGTTGCGGGAAAAATCTTTAAATTTTATTTTAGCTGCTTTTTAGCAGCTTTTTATATACAAAGGAGAAGATTATGTTTGATTATCAATATTTTAAAGATAGACTTAAAGAGATAAAAGAGAATTTTGATCTTATAAGGGGGTTTCTTTGACTTAGATAGGCTAAATAAGAAATTTGAAGAGTATTCGATTATGATGGAGGATAGTAAATTTTGGGATGATATTGAAAACAGTACTAAAATAGTTAAGCTTGCTAAGAGTTTAAAAGATAAAATAGATGAAGTAGATAAATTATATAAAGATTATGAGTATTTAGTGGAGTCATTAGAAATTATAAAGGATGAGAGTGATGAAGAGTATATACAGATGTTTAAGGATGATTTTTATAAATTTAAAAATGTTATAGATACTCTTAATATTAAAACTCTTTTAAATGGTGAATATGATAAGAATAATGTTTTTTTAACTATTCATGCTGGTGCTGGTGGTGTTGATGCTCAGGATTGGAGCGATATGTTATTTCGTATGTATATGAGATGGGGAGAGGAAAACAAATTTGCGTTAAGTGTTATTGATTATAGTATAGGCGATGAAGCTGGTATAAAGAGTGCTACGATAAAAATTGAAGGTGAATATGCCTATGGATATTTAAAAGGGGAGAAAGGTATACACAGACTTGTTAGAATTTCTCCTTTTAATGCTAATGGGAAAAGACAGACATCGTTTGCTTCTGTTGAAATTTTACCTGAGATACAGAATTTAGAAGAAATTAAGATAAATGAGAGTGAACTTAAAATTGATACATATAGAGCTAGTGGGGCTGGTGGACAACATGTTAATAAAACAGAATCTGCAGTTAGAATAACTCATTTAAAAACAGGTATAGTTGTTCAATGTCAAAATGAGAGGAGTCAATTATCAAATAAGGAAACTGCGATGAAAATTATGATATCTAAACTGATTGAACTTAAGGATAGAAGTCATAAAGAGAAGCTTGATGATTTATCTGGGGATTTAAAAGAAATTGGGTTTGGAAGTCAAATAAGATCTTATGTTATGCATCCGTATACACTTGTTAAGGATCATAGGATGAATATTGAAACATCGGATATAAATAAGGTGCTTAATGGGGATATTGATATGTTTATAAAAAATTATATAAGAGGAGTTTATTAAAATTAAAAAGTGAATTTGTTACAACAGGAGGAATTAATATGGATATTTCTAAAGTTTTATCTAGTGAATTTTTGATTGATAAAAAATATGTTGATAATGTAATTAATTTATTAGATGAAGGTAATACGGTTCCATTTATAAGTAGATATAGGAAGGAAGCTACAGGTTCTCTTGATGATGTTGTATTAAGAAAATTTGAGGTTAGGCTTAATTATTTGAGAAATCTCGAGGAAAAGAAAGAAAATATTATACGTTTAATTGATGAACAAGGAAAATTAACAGATGAAATTAGAAATAGCATTTTAAGCTCAAATACATTAGTGGAGATAGAGGATATATATAGACCGTTTAAACCAAAGAAAAGAACGCGTGCAATTATTGCTGAGGAAAAGGGATTAAAACCTTTAGCAGAAATTATCTTAAATAAAGATTTTAGTGGTGATATTTTAGAGGAGAGTGAAAAATTTATAAACGAAGAATTTGGAATTAAAAGTGGACAAGATGCATTGGATGGAGCGAAGGATATAATATCTGAGATAATTTCAGATGATGCAAATTTTAGAAAATTTATACGTAACTATGTATTTGAAAATGGTATTATTGAAACTTGTGGAGAAAGTGATAAGAGAACACAATATGAAGATTATTATGATTATAGAGAAAAGGTGAAAATTATACCCTCCTATAGGGTACTTGCTATAAATAGAGGGGAAAAAGAAGGAATCTTAAAAGTAAAGATATCATTTGGGGAAAATGAAATAATAGATATGATATTTTCTAAAATTGGGGTTAATAATAAGAAAAATAATGAATTAATATTAGAATCTATAAATGACTCCCTAAAAAGGCTTATATTACCTTCGATTATTAGAGAAATTAGAAAGGATTTAAGCTTAGTTGCAGAAGACGGAGCAATTATTATATTTAAAGAAAATTTAAAGGCATTACTTATGCAACCACCGATAAAAGGTAAGGTTGTTATGGCTATTGATCCAGGATTCCGTACTGGTTGTAAAGTTTGTATATTAAGTGATACGGGAAAGTATATGGATTCGACTACGATATATCCAAACGAACCTGTTAAAAAAGTTGATGAAAGTAAGAAAATTTTGATAGATTTAATTTATAAATATAATGTTACTTTGATTTCATTGGGAAATGGAACAGCAAGTCGTGAAACTGAAGAAATTGTAGGTGAGATTATAGATGAGGTTAAAGTAGAGAAAAATGTGGATTTATCATATGTTATAGTATCTGAAGCAGGAGCGTCTGTTTATTCAGCATCTGAACTTGCAAGTAAAGAGTATCCTAATTTAGATGTTACTATAAGGGGCGCAATTTCTATAGGAAGGAGATTGCAGGATCCTTTAGTTGAACTTGTTAAAATAGACCCTAAATCAATAGGTGTTGGACAGTACCAACATGATATAAATGGTAAGAAATTAGAAGATTCTCTTAAAACTGTTATAGAGGATTGTGTAAATTCAGTTGGAGTGGATTTAAATATGGCTACGCCATCTATATTATCGTATATATCTGGAATAAATGCTTCTATTGCAGAGAATATTGTAAAATATAGAGAAGAAAATGGTAAATTTAAAAAAAGATCAGATCTTTTGAAGGTAAAGCGTTTAGGAAATAAGGCTTATGAACAGTGCGTTGGATTTTTAAGGATAAGTGATGGAGAAAATGGACTTGATAATACGTCGGTTCACCCTGAAAGCTATGATGCTACAAAGAAACTTTTGAGTATGTTTAATTTAGATATAGAAGATTTAAAATATAGAGGAAAGATACATGATTTAGATGATAAGTTTAAAAATCAAAATATTTTTGAGATATCTGAAATTTTAGGAATTGGAGAGATTACACTTAGGGATATTATAAAAGAACTCAAAAAACCTGCGAGAGATCCGAGGGAAGATTTACCAGAACCTATATTTAAAAAAGGAGTTTTAAGTATAGATGATTTAAAAGAGGGAATGATACTTGTTGGCACAATTAGAAATATTTCTGATTTTGGAGCCTTTGTAGATATTGGAGTTCATCAAGATGGACTAGTTCATAAATCTCAGCTATCTAATAAATTTGTAAAACATCCATTGGATGTGGTAAAATTAGGTGAAATTGTAAATGTTAAGGTACTTGATATAGATAAAGAGAGGAATAGAATTTCTTTGACTATGAAAATTTAGCAATTTTTATAGGTGGTGATAATGAGTGAGAAAAATTGAATTTAATAATAAAATCAAAATATGTATTTTGGTAGCATTATCTGTTGTTCTTATGTATTTTAGGTTAAGCGTACCTTTTTTACCTAATTTTTTAACATTTGATTTATCAGATATACCGATATTTTTCATAACTATAATATTTTCTCCTATTTTAGGGGTTATATCTTTAGCATTAAAAAATTTATTGGTGTGTTTTACTATGGGGAGTTTTACTTTCGGTATAGGCGAGCTTGCAAATTTTTTAATGGGATTTTGTTTTATAGTTCCAGGGGCATATTTTTACAAAAAATTTAATGGTAAGAATAGATATATTTTTAGTTTATTATCTGGAATGATTGGTCTTACTTTATCAGGGGTTATATTAAATGCTACGGTAATATTACCTGTTTATGTAAAATTATTAGGCGTTGAGTTAAGTTCCTTTATTGGAGAGGCAAATACATTATTAAAATTCTTGATTATATATATTGTTCCTTATAATGTAATAAAATCTATGATAATTTTTTTCCCAACTGTTGCTATTATTGATAGGTTTAAAAAATAAATTCTAGGAATTTATCCTAGAATTTTTTCATTATTATGGCATCTTCTGAAGGAAATTTGTAATAATTGTTACGTCTACCAATTTCTTTAAATTTGAATTTTTTATATAGATTTATTGCTATTTTATTAGATTCACGCACTTCAAGAAGTATAGTATAGTTATCATAATTATTTATTAAATAATCCATTAAATAGTTTGACAATCCAATACCTTTATATTCATTATGTATTGATATATTAGTTATGGTAACTTCATCTATTATTACCCATATACTTATAAAACCAATTATTTTATTTTCATACATTAATGAGAAGTATTCTGAAAAAATATTGTTAAAGTCATCATTAAACGATTCTATGCTCCAAGAATTTTTTATATTTGATTTACTTATTAGGTAAATAGAATTTATGTGTGAAGAGTTTGATTTCTTTACATGAATCTTCTTAAAATCAATCATTTTTTGATTTGTTTTTGGTAAGAAGCATTTCTTGGGCTTGAGAAACTCTTATATATGATGGGGAACAAAGAAACGAATCATCAAACAAATTAAGTTTAAATTTTTCGAATCCTAAAAGTGCGTAATCATATGAAGAGATAGGTTTTTGGTTTATATATGAATTTGGAAATATTATTTTTAAGTGAGATTCAAATTTTAAAGTTCCATCACCTGTAAAGAGTATATTTTGTAAATTATTGTACTTTGATTTCAAATATTTTTTGATATTGTTTATATGTACAATTTCCCCTTCAAAATCATTTTGAATTATTTCATTTCTACATGTGAACGAATTTATGTACACTTCATCTCTTAACGCGTTTATTATGCTGCATACAATTCCATTAAAATTTTCCCTAAAACACAAAGAGTCTAGAGAAGATAAAGATATCATTGGTTTTTTTAAGGCAAATGAAAATGATTTTATTATGGAGAAGGCTATTCTAAGTCCTGTAAAGCTTCCGGGACCTTTAGATAATATGAATCCGTCGATATCATTTATTGTTAAGTTTGAATTCTTTAAAACAGAATCTATAATACCTATAGAGTTTATAGAATGACTTTTTAAATTATATATATTTATCTCTGATAAGAGTTTTTTGTTATTTGTGACGCAACAACTTAATATATCAGAGTTTGTATCAAGAGTTAGAAGTATCATATTGTTAAATCTCCTTTTTAAAATCGTTTAAAATTTTAGTTAAAATATCCTCATATTCATTATTAAAGTTGAATTCAATTATGCGTTCATTATTATTTGAAGGAAGTTTAAATATATTGATAAAATTTGTATCTAATGGAAGTGCTTCCTTCACATTTGATGCCCATTCTATAATTCTGACTCCATCTGATTTAATATAATCATCAAATCCAATTAGAAATAATTCATCTATTGAGTTTAATCTATAAACATCAAAATGATATAGTGGGAGAGTTCCATCATAATATTCATTTATTAAATTAAATGTTGGACTAGTTATATTGTCTTTAATATTGAGTCCTAGTGCAATACCTTTTGTTAGTTGAGTCTTACCGCACCCTATATCACCGTCTAGTGCGATTGTTATGCTTTTATTTAGATTTTTTCCAATTAATTTTCCTATATTAATTGTTTCATTTATATTATTTATTTTTAAAATATCTTTCATAAATAACTCCAATTATTTTATATAGAATAATTTTAATAATTTTTAGTAACAATGTAAATTTATTTTATTGTTGATTTTATATAAAATTTATAGTACAATATCAAAGTAATTTAGGGGTATAGCTCAATTGGTAGAGTAGCGGTCTCCAAAACCGTTGGTTGCGGGTTCGATTCCTGCTGCCCCTGCCATACAAAAAAGAGAGGTGAAAATAACGCCTCTCTTTTTTATATGTAATTATTTAAAATTTTTAATGAAGTATAGTAGGTTTCTGCACACCAATTGCACAAAATAAAATTTGCATAAGTTAACTTAATAATATTTGATTCTTCTTTACCACAACAATAACAATTTTTCATTTAATTCAAACTCCTAACATAAGCATACTTTAATTATTTCTTATAATTAGGGAAAATATACAAGCTTTTATAATAATAATTATTTATTAAATGATGTTTAAATTTTGTTTAAAAAACCATAATAAATTATATGTAATAAATCATTATGGTGATAATATAATTTATTTTGAAAATAAAGAGGTGCTTACAGTTGTTTACTTAGGAGGGGATTTGAGGTGAGGTCAGAGCAAAATCATGATAAAAAACTATCTAATAATGAGTCTTTATTTAAAGATATTGTTAATTTAGACAAGTTTAAAAAAATGGATGATAGATATATAATTAGTGATATTTGTAAAAATACGGATTTTAAATATGATTTTAAAAATGACAGTTGTAATATTTATTATAGATCATTTGCTTTAAATATTTCATTTGATATTATGAATAAATTTAAATCTATAGCTGGTTTTATTGATTTAAATTTATGTGGATTGTCAGATAAAAATAAGTTTATTTCTCTACTTGATAAAATAATATTTAAGAAGGAATTAGATATATCTATTAGTAATTTAAGAGAAATTATAGATAATGTAACCGAAGATATTATAAAGGAATATAACATAAGGGGAAATAAATTAAATTTTTATATTAATAAAATTGTAAATATTGACAGAGAGTTAATATTTATGTTGATAAATTTGAATTAATTATTTAGAACACTTGAATTTCAAGTGTTCTTTTTATTTTTTATATAATTTATTTAAATATTGGGTAAGTTAACTATAATTACCAAAGAATGGAGATTATTTATATGTATAAAAAAATTATTATGTTATGTTTTGGTGTTTGCTTATTATTTAATACAAATATGGTTAATGTTAAGTGTATTGATGAAGGCAAATATTTAAAAATCATAGATGATAAAGTTATTTATTTGACCTTTGATGATGGACCAAGTCCAAATACAAATAAAATTTTGGATATATTAAATAAAAATAATGTTAAAGCGTCTTTTTTTGTAATTGGGAATCAAGTGGAAGTTCATAAAGATATTGTAAGAAGGTTAGAGAGAGATGGTATGTGTATTCTACCGCATACTAATTGTCATAATTATATGAAAATTTATAATACAGCAGATGATTATTTTATTGATTTAAATAGTTGTATAGTTAAAATAAAAGATGTTATTCTAAAAGAGCCTGTTAATTTTATTAGATTTCCGGGGGGTGTTAATAACGAACTATTAAGAGAAGATGTTTTAAATGAAATTAAGGATAGATTTTTGGATAATAAATATTATTTTGTTGAGTGGAATGTATATGGTTTAGATGCTGAGAGGATTCCTAAAAGTTCAGATACTATATATAATTCTACTATTAGTCAACTTAATAACAAGTCAAAAGCTATAGTTCTTTTACATGATGGATATGGTAATACAAACACTATTGACTCATTGGAGAGAATAATATTATATGCAAAACAACTTGGATATAAATTTATGACATTAGATAATATAAGTGAGAAAGATTTTGATTATTTTATTAAAAAATCTGTTATAAATAAAGGAGTAAGGTAAGTAATTTCTATTTGTAATATTTTAGGGGGATTAGTATGTTTAAATTGTTGATTAGTATTATTTTTTCTTTAAGTGTTATTTTTACTAGTGTTTCAGCTGAGGAAATAAATAATTATAAAATTTACGGAGAATCTTATGTGGTTATAGACGGAGATACTAATGAAGTTATTTTATCAAAAAATGCAGATGCAAAAATGTATCCAGCAAGTATTTCAAAATTAATTACTGCTATTTTATTGGCTGAGCATAAAACTAAAAAAGATACTTTGATCTTTACTTCTAGGGCTAAGGAAATGCCAGAATATTCTGTTAATTTAAATTATTCTTCGTTTGATGTTGGACAGGAATTAAGTGCAGATTTCGTTATGAAATCTATACTTATATTTTCTGCAAATGATATGGCACAGGTTGTTGCAGATAATTTATCCGATGAATTAGGAAAATCTTTTGAAGAGATAATGAATGATAAATTAAGGGAACTAGGACTTAAAAATACATATTTTAAAAATGCTATTGGTCTTCATGATGATGATCATTATTCAACTGCATATGATTTAGCACTTCTTTTAGAAGCAGCACTTAAATATGATTGGATACGTG
Source organism: Candidatus Arthromitus sp. SFB-rat-Yit (assembly GCF_000283555.1). Classification (NCBI taxonomy): domain Bacteria; kingdom Bacillati; phylum Bacillota; class Clostridia; order Eubacteriales; family Clostridiaceae; genus Candidatus Neoarthromitus; species Candidatus Arthromitus sp. SFB-rat-Yit. The sequence goes on along the minus strand of NC_016012.1, from coordinate 1,249,601 downwards.
AAACTATTTCAATTAAAGAAACAAGTGTATCTTTACCTAATGGATCTATTATAGTTTATAAAAATTCTAATAAATTATTGGGAACAGATGGTATGATTGGTGGTAAGACAGGTTATACATCTAGATCGGGAAGAAATCTTGTAGGAGCTTTTGAAAAAGATGGGAAATCGTATATAATTACTGTTTTAAAATCTATATACGATTCTGAGGATTCATATGTATTTAATGATATGGAGAATTTGAAGCAAATTGCAGAGAAGCAAGAAAAAGCATTATTATATGAAAAAGGTAGTGTTGTTTCTGAAAGTTTTCCATTAGAGTATAAGCTTTTTGGTTTTTTTGGACCTAAGAAAGTAGCTCAAGTTCCATTGATTTTAAATGATAATGTTTATATGTATGATAATGATTATAACAAACAGAATTTATCCACAAATATCTATTTAAAAGATAATATTAATATTTTTACTGATTTTAATAAGCCAATTGGAACTTTTGAAGTTTTGGTTTCAGATAGTAAATCATCTTATAATTTAAGTGTGGATATGAAACCTATTATTTTATCAAATATTTTAATTTATACGTTGTCAATATTATTAATACTTGTTATTATAATTCTTATAATGATAATTATTAAGAGAATACGAGGAAAAAAAAGAGTTAAAAGAATATTTTAGTTTATGCTGCTGTTTTATTAAACAGCAGCCATTTTTTATTAATATTGCAATATTGAAATTAATGAATATAATATATTAATGATGTAACAAATTTTGGAATTTTTAGTAGTAAATCTTAATATACAAGACTAGCTTTTACTAAGGACGTGTAATTCTATGAAAATTAAGAAAATTAATATAAATAATTTTGGATTAATAAATAAAAAGAGTATAAATTTCGAAAATGGTATTAATATTGTTTATTGTGAAAGTGATCAAATTAAGTTTATTATCCAGAATTTTATAGTTTGTTTTTTATATGGAATGGATGATGAAAGAAAAGCATTTAAAAGTGTATTTAGACGTAAATATTCTCCGTTTTTTATAGATAAGACAAAAGGGGAACTGATTGTTGAGATAAATAATATTGAATATTGTATAGAGAGAACATTTGGGATTTCAAAATCAAATGATACTAGTATTGTTAAAAGAATGATTGATGGGGAAAAAATATTTAATGTTGATTTGGATCAACCTGGAAAGACATTTTTGGACATAGGATTTGAGGCTTTCAATAGAACTATGTTTTTGAAAAATATAGATGAATTTGGGACTAAAGATAAAAATTTTAAGCTGATGGCTGATGTGGCTAAAATTAAGGAAAATTTTGATAATAGATTTTCTTTTGATAGATCAATTGAGTTAATAAATAAGGCAAAGTGCATTATAAAAGATATAAAAATATCTGAAAATTTGGGTGAATTATATGAAAAGTATTCAGATTTAAATGAAAAGTTACATAGGGCAGTTGAGATAGTTAATCTTAATAATATAGATTATTCTAAATTGGATGGTTTAAAAAAGAGAAAGGAAGTATTGTTAACTAAATATTCATTAATTGGGGATGAACGTAAATACTTTAAATATCTTGATATCAAAAAAAATGTAAATGATATTTTAAATGTTGAAAATGAAATTAATAAAATTAAGCAAGATATTAAAAATGTAAATGATAGCATACCGAAGATGAATGAAAAAATTATAGATAATTCTATTATGGAGGATATCATAACTAAATTCTCTAATTATAGGGAGGGTAAAAAAGAGATTTTAAATGTAAATAAAATAGATGTTGATGAAGAATCCAATGCTATAAAAAGATTTGAGTATTTAAATAAACAACTTGATAGGTATTCAGATATTAAATCTAATTTTCTTTTTTACTCAGAGAGAGTCAAAAAAATTGAGATGATAAATAAGGAAATAGATAATATAAAGGGGAATGGTAGGCTTTCGTATTTGCTCAAACAATATAAGATAATTTCAAGGGTGAAAAAAAATAAGCAGAAGGATAATGACTTAAAGATATATATATCCATAATAATAGTATCAATTTTAATAACTATTTTAGCCCCTTTATTCAAAATTAATATTAGTAGTGTAATTTTAATTTCTCTTATTGCTTTTGGATTAATCGGATTGTCATATGTTTATATGATGTTTAAGGATTATAAGGAAATAGGGGATAAGGATTTACATAGAAAAGCTGGGAAATTTTATGAACTTAAAGATCAAATATCTAAATTAGAGAAGGAATTGTATCCATATTCTTACTATAAACTTAGAACTGATATTAAAAATATAAAGAATATAGAAAATGAATTGGATTCTTTAAGTTATAGATTTAAAAGTGGAGATTTATCTTATACATCTGTAATTAAAGATTTTAAGAAGAAGGAAGATGAGATTTTAGAAATACTAGCCAATTTTGGGTTTGATGATATTTATATTAGGGATATAGAAAATTTTATTGACAATATGAAATTTAAGTTGAATTATAAATCTAATATCGAGAAAGATTTAGAGAGTAAAAGTAATGAACTTTTAAAGATGCTAAATGGTAGAGAGAAAAGTGATTTAATAAATGAATTATCTTTATTTGAACAATACTCAAATGTGGAAGTTTTTAAGGATAAAGAAGATGTTGAGAAGGAGTATAATATTTTAAAAATTGAACTCAAAGAAATAGATGATGATATAAAATATTTAGAGGATAGTTTAAAGAGTGCTGAATCAAATAAAAATAGGGTAAGTAGTATAAATGATGAGATACTGAATCTTAGGAATACAATTCTTTATTTAGAAAATAAAATAGCTAATATAGATACGTACAGAAATAGGATTACTGATATTTATTATGAGTTTATAGATACATTATCATCAGAAATATCCAATAGAGTAGAATATTTAATTAAGTATTTAACAAAAGATTCTATAAGTACAAGTAAAAAAATTTATAAATATGATAGGGATAATAGTTCGATTTTGCTTAGGGAGAAACTTGGAATTGAATTTTTAAGTGGTGGAATGTGGGATCTTATATATTTTGCTTTGAGGATTACTATTGCTGATTTTATTTATGAATATAAAGGAGAAATTCCACTTATTTTAGATGATTTATTTTTAACATATGATTCTAATAGGATGAAGAAGGCTCTTATGATACTTGAAAAGTATTCAAAAGATAGACAAGTTATTTTATTTACATCAACTAAAAGGGAGATTGATTATCTTAAGGGAAATGCTTATATTATAAATGTTTAAAAGGGATTAACTTATTTAAGTTAATCCCTTTTTAATTTATTAAAACTTCTTTGTTCATATTTGCGTAAAGCCTAGATAAAAGTATTGGAGTAATAATTGTAGTTAAAATTACAACTATTATAAGAGGTGAAACTAGATTTTCACTAAGTATTTGATTAGTTATACCAATATTTATAATTATTAATGCAACTTCCCCTCTTGAGATCATTCCAGCTCCTATACGTGAGGAGTCTTTGAAGTTGTATCCTAATACTTTTGATGTAATAAAACATGCAACGAATTTACTTAATGCAGCACCTATGAATAGAATTAAAGTAAATATTATTACAGTTTTATTGAAGGATGATAATTTGGTTTGCATTCCTATACTTGCAAAGAATATAGGAGAGAATATAAAGTAACTTAAATAATTAAGTTGTTTGTAAACTGTATGTTGGAAAACATATTTAGAGAATACAATACCAGTTAAATATGCTCCTATTATAGAAGTAACATGGAAGAATTCTTCGCTAATAAATGATATAGCAAAACATAATATAAGGGCATATAATGGCATTCTGTGTTTATGTTCCTTATTTATACTTAAATTATTTAAGAATGGAGGCAAGAATTTAATTAATAAGAATACAAATACGAAGAATAATAGCAATCCTATTACAACTGATTGTATTTTAACTTCTTGTCCAAGAGACCCTCCAAAAAGTGTTAAAATAAACACCCCTAAAATATCATCTATAATTGCAGATCCCATAATTGCAGAACCAGATTTTGAAGAAAATACTTTAAGGTCTTTAAGTGTTTGAGATGTTATAGAAACAGATGTTGGAGTAAATATAATTCCTAAGAACAAACTATCTAAATAAGGTAAGTTCATTATGAAATATCCAATTGAAAATCCTACAATTAAAGGAATGATAACTCCTAGTAGAGCTATTAAAAAAGATGACATTCCTACCTTTTTTAGATGATCTATATCTGTTTCGAGTCCTGCGTTAAACATTAAGAGTATTACACCTATATTTGCTGCATATTCCCAAAATGTATCGTATGAAACTATTTTTAATACTGATGGACCTAATATTACTCCGGCTATTAAAGCACCAACGACATTTGTAAGTCTTAGTTTGTTTGTTATGGATCCTAAAACTTTTGTAAGTAATAAAATTAAACATAATTCTATTAAAAAATTAGGACTCATGTTTACCTCCTTTAAATTTTAAAAATTTTATTATAAATTTCATTAAATCTTTTATTTTAATTTGATAATCTGAATTTATGTTATATATAATGAAATTACATAAACCAAGTGTTATAAAAATATCCTTAATATCAGCAATAAATAAGTTATGTATGTGCAAGAAATCTAAACTTCCACCCCAGAATAATTTGTCTATAAGAGAGCATAAACCACCTGAAAATAAAAATATAAAAGTTAATTGATTTATGGAATTTATTTGGTTTTTATAGAAAATATATCTGTATGTAAAAAATATAAATAATAGAATTAAAAAATTCAAAGTGATAAAAATCACAAAAGGAGCGTTTATATTGAATCTAGATGCTATAAATGAGCCTTTATCATTTAAATCTGGAGTAATAGATAAATAATTTGGAATTATATTAAAAGAATATATATTATTTTTACTAAATATCGTAGAAACAGTTATTTTAGATAATTGGTCAATTGCAAATAATATTAATATTATTATGGTTAAGTGAGCATCTTTAAGAATTATAGATTTTTCACAGTATTTATAAAATAAGTATGAAATAATTAATAATAATAATGCTGGTAATAAGTTCATTACCATGCTATATGTATCTGAAATATTTTTTGATATTAGTTCAAATACATAGTAGATAAGCCAAATAGATGGATAAACTATAATAAAATGAAGTAATTTTAATTTATTTTTCATTGACTAATCCTCCGATTTGTGATTGGTATATTGAATAATTATAAATTATAATAAATATAATAAACGAAAAAATAAATCAATCTATTTTTTTAAAAATAATAACTATTTATATTATTGAATATTTTGTATACATTATGTATAATAAATATGTACTTTTATTTATAGTTATTTATTGATTATAAACATTTTTAATGTATGGTTATCTATATATTTATTCCTATATTCTGGCAGATTTAGTGATGTTATAGTATGATTTTATTTAATTTATAACTTTGACGATTGATGATTGATTTTTAAAATATTTTTGTAATGCCTTAGTTTGATAATTTATTAGAGCATCTTATTTTAGATGCTCTTCATTGTTTTTTAAAACAATTTTAAACTCTATTTTATGTATAAAATACAAAAAATTAAGAAAAAGAGAGAAAATAGGAGAAAATAACAAAATAAAGCAAAAAATATTAGGTAAATGAAGTAATACAAATATGTTAAAAAAAGATTACAAATGTTATTATTTAACAAAGGAAGGGTCACAATACAAGTTTCACTGAAATAATGGAAATTAATTTTTAACTTTGTTTTGAAAATTAGGAGGATAAGTATGAAATCTTTAAAATTAAGAAAATTGATTGCAGGTATTGCGATGTTAGCTATGACTTTATCAGTTTTACCTGTTAATAATATAAAAGTTAATGCAGCAGAAATTAATGATGGAAGATATGAGAATAGTTGGACTTTAAATAGTAAAGGTTATGTGGATAGTTTTACAAGTACAACTCAGGTTACATTAGCTAGTAATGCTAAGAAGACAGAAGAAAGTGTTTTCTCAATCGAAAAGATTTTAACTGAGGTTTTAACTTCTGATACAACTGTTAGCGGTACGAATAAAACTTATAAAGCTGATGCAAATGAGGGTGGAGTTGCAAGAATAGGTATAAGATTATCAGGAGAATTAGAAAGAACGTTTAGAAGATACGTTGATGATGCAGTATCTGAGCATAGAAATAACGTAAATACTGTTAATGCAAATAGACATAATAATGGTGTTGCAATTAATACACAAAATCAAGAAAGATTAGCTAGTGAATTGTTAACTGCTTTTGATGTTGTTAATAATAGCAATCAGGATGTAAGATTTTTAATCACTTATGAATTGAGTGATGGTAGAACTAGAACAACAACTGTAAGATTTAATGAGCTTAGCTTAGATTGTCCTGAAACAGATTCAGGAAGAATTTCAAATTCTAATGATTTGAGATCTTTAGTTGATGAGAATGGTTTAATTTATGTTACACTAAGAGGACTTCCAACAGATATAAAAATAACTAATATTGAATTAGATTCTAGAGATAAATTGACAGTAGCTACAAATTATAGTAGTGGACAAGTTGATGCTACAAACTATTCAGTTCAAAATAGCATATCATATAACGCAGGTATATCTACAGTTCCTACTTCTACTTGGATATTAACTGATTCTTTATATGCGATGGTTGGTAATCAAAGCCAATATCAAGAGTTATCAAATGGAAGAAATAATGTAATTGATAGTGGAGAACATGTATTTGTTAAGTCTACAGGGTCTACAATAACTTTAATAGATCTTTTTAAAGATACAAATAAAACTATAACAGGTGCTACTGTAGTTGATAGACGTGGAGATAGCTACGAAGCCCAAATTGGAGATTTTGAAACTGGTAAGCTTTCTAATGGTGATACAGTTAACCATGGTACAAGGTATAGAGATCTTAAAATAGGTGGATTAAATGCAAATACTACTTATGATTTTGAGTATATTGATGTTTATTATACAATAAATGGTGATCAGAGAAGTCAAAGAATAAGGTTTGATGATAGGAAAGCTACTAATTATGTTACAGGTGATAAATATTTATCAATATCTACGTCAAATTATCAAACTTCACAAGTATTTGGATTTGACAAGTTAGTAAAAGGAGATTTATTATACCAAGCTAATGTTGGTTTAGATACATTAACTTATTTAGTTAAAGTTGACGATATTAGTAATTTACAAAGACTTGAAGTTAGAGGATTAAGAGCTGGAGAGACTTATACTATTAAAAATGTTAAATCTGAAGATGGCAAGAAATCTACATCTAACTGGTTTGCAGTAGAGATCACTAATTTAGATAGAGATAGAAGTTATGACTTTTTATCAATTGAAACTGTTTATAATGAAAATGGAAGAGAAAGATATGGAAATCCAATATCTTTAGGAAGAAATAACTCTGTAAGTGGAGATTCGTTATTCCCATACTCAACTACAAATATTGATAACGCAAAAAATAATATATTTGCAAAAACAAATAAAGATTATAAATCTGAGTTATGGATAGATTCACAACTTAAGTATGAGCAAATTCCAGGTGGAGTAAGATTCTATGGAAGAATTAAAGATGCTGACCATATCATAAGTGGCGTTGATGTATATGTAAATAATAATGGAAGTTATAGTAGAATAGATCCTTCAAGAGTTAGTTTTGAGACAACTTATAGAGTTGTTAAAGGATTGGATGTAGACGGTAATAACAGTATATCTGGGGATTATGATATTGACTATCCATTGTTAGAGAATACTCATATAACAGGAAGTGAGAGTACGGTTGAGTCAGCTTCTGAAATGATTGAAATAACTATAACAGGAATTGAAGCTGGAAGATCTACAGATTTTAAATTTGAGTTTTCAACTTCAGAGGATGGAAATAGAGTATCATCTATAAGAACTGATAAAGCTGGTGCATTAGGATCAATACCATCTAATGGTACAAAAACTCAACAAGCCATAACTAGATATGCAACTGGAAGAGCTGGAACTACAAAAGTTGAAGTTTCAACTGCAGGTGTTAATGTAACTGGTGTTACTACAAACTCAGCAACGGTTAACGCAACGATTAAAAATACTGATAAAGAAATGATATCTGTTGAAGTTACGGGAACTGGATCTAATGGAGTTAAAGCAACTTATAATGTTACTAGTAATGTAATTGAGTTAACAGATCTTAATTCTAATACAGATTATACAGATCTTAGATTGATATTAAGATATGGAGATAAGAGTACAACTTTAACTGTACCATCGTTTAAAACAACTATTCAATCACAAAGTGAAACAGGCGTAGCTGGATATGTTTCAAGAGTTTATAGAGCATTCTTTACAAGAGAGCCAGATAGAGATGGTCTAGTATACTGGACTACTAAATTGGCTGCTAAAGAAGAAACTTTAAAAGGATTCTTAGGACAACTTTCGTTTACACCTGAATTATTGGAGAAAAACTTAAGCAATACTAACTTTGTTGAAGCTATGTATGCTATAGTAGATAGAGCTGGAGAAACTGAAGGGGTTACTTTCTGGACATCTGAAATCGAAAAAGCTATACAAGCTGGAGAACCTCAAAGTCAAGCTAGAGCTGCTGTTGTATCAAGAATGTTAGATACTGATGAAGTAAGAGCGATGGCAACTACATTAGGAATTAAATTTGAATAATATATAAAAAGTGAAGTTCATTTGAACTTCACTTTATTTATTTTTTAAGAAATCATCTATTTGACTTCTTAGAGGAATTAAAATATATTTAATTGCTTCTATATTTTTGGGGGATGTTATTTGATTAAAATAATAAAATGCTCTTGTATAATCTCTGAAACTAAGATATATAATCCCGAGAGTGTGAAGAACATGAGAATAAGTTCCATCTATTGTGTTAACCTTATTTGTTATATCTCCTATTGATTTAACCATTGAGTTTATTTGATCAAATTTATCACTCATTACAGAATCATTTTCAAGTATGAGTTGAAAATAAAAGCTATCCAGTGAGTTTGGTATTTCGTATTCCATAAGATCTATGACTTCTTTTAATAAATCATATTTTTTATGTGATACAGCTATTTTAGCTAAGAGTGTTAGAATATTATAATAAAAGTTTTCAATGGAATTTTGAGTATGTTTTAATTTTAATCCTGATTTCAATATTTTTATACATTCATCTATATCATGACCTAATATATTTTTTTCACGTCCAAGGAAGTAGTACCATCTAATTTTATTAGGTTCAAGTTTTATCATTTTTTCAAGTATCTCAGTATTTCTCTCAGCTTTATTTTTGCTTTTAAATACTTCAGGATGATATCCATCATGAAGAAGTGTTAAATTAAGCATAATGTAATTGATTTCTGATTCATTTTTAGATACGATTTCTTCATGAATTTTGCCATCGAATTTCATCTCATGTTTTTTATTGAAAATTCTTTTTGTAGTATTTATTTTTTGACCCAGTGAATCTATTGTTGGAGAAAATACCAATGGATGTTTTTCGTTTGAGTTGAAATTATTAAATAATGAAATAACATCTTTTATGAGATAAAATTCATCTGTTGGGGTTTCATCTGCATCTATAGATAATATCCAATCATTATTGGATCTATCTATTAATAAGTTTCTTGAGTATGCAAAATCTTTTCTCCATTTATCTTTATATAGCTTAACATTTGGAAATTTTTCTTTGATTATTTTTACTGTATTATCTGTTGATCCTGTATCTAAAACTAATATTTCATCGGCGAAAGTGGAAATAGCATTTAATGATCTTTCAATACAACGCTCTTCGTTAAATACAATTAGATTTGCACTTAATTTTATTGGTGTATCATCAGAAAAAATATTTATTAATTCTACTAGGTTTTCATTAGTTAGGTCATCTTTATATTGTATATAATCATCATTTATGAAAAATTTTAAAATATTAGGGCATGTACCATTTATCGTGCTTAAAACTTTTATGCGTTTATTTAACTTACTTTCAAAGTCTTCATCAATTGTGAAATTATCCGTCTTTAGTTTTTGAAGTACATATTTATGAAAATTTAAATTGAACTTGAAATAATCTATATCGATGCTATTTATTATAGAATCTATGATTACCATAGTTAACCACCTTTCAAATCAAATTTTTATTATAAAAAGTTATTATTATATTTATTTCCAATGATATAAGATTATATCATTAAAGGATAATGTTTACAATTAGATTGAGAATGAGCTTAGAGTTTTTAATATGCAGACAAAAATAAAAGAGATGCATGTATTTGCATCTCTTATTTTTTAAAGTTTATTTCTTCTGATTTATTATCTATATTAATAAATGTTTTTGAAGGAGTGGTATTTGAAATTATTTTTCCATTTCGTATTGAGTATATTATTGAGCTTTTCCTTTGAATGATGTCGTAGTCATTAGTACCATTAAGTATTATTAAATTTCCGGGTTTTCCTTCTTCTATTCCGTAATTATCTTGTATGTTTAGAGTTTTAGAACTGTTATATGATATGAATTTAAGTGAATCGTTTATATCATCATACCCCATCATTTGGCAAATGTGCAATCCCATGTGGAGAACGTCTAGCATATTTCCACATCCAAGGGGATACCATGGATCGAAAATATCATCGTGACCAAAGCAAACATTTATCGAAGATTCATTCAATTCCTTTACTCGAGTAACTCCTCTTCTCTTTGGATAACTATCGAATCTACCTTGAAGATGTATATTTACAAGAGGATTACATATAAAATTGATTTCACTCATCTTGAGAATTCTAAATAATTTATATGTGTAGGCATCATTATATGAACCCATTGCAGTTGTGTGACTTGCAGTAACTTTATTTTTTAATCCAGTTTCATATGCACGAGTTGCTAGAACTTCCAAAAATCTTGATTGCTCATCATCGATTTCATCACAATGTACATCTATAGGTTTGTTATATTTTTCAGCTAATGAAAAAATTAAATCTATAGATTGAACTCCGTATTCTCGAGTAAATTCAAAATGTGGAATTCCACCTAAAACATCAGCACCAAGTTTTATAGACTCCTCTAATAATTCAATTCCATTAGGGTAGGATAGAATTCCTTCTTGAGGGAATGCGACAATTTGTATTTCTATAGAGTCTTTAAGTTCTTCTCTTAGTTCAATCATTGCTTTGATTGCAGTTAAATTCTTATCTGTAGTATCAACATGAGTTCTAACAAATTGTATACCATTTGCTATTTGCCATTTAATAGCTTTCTTTGCACGACTTTTAATATCGTCATGTGTTAAGAAATTTTTCCTCTCATTCCATACTTGTATTCCTTCAAAGAGTGTGCCGCTTTTATTCCATTTAGGTTCACCAGCTGTAAGTACAGTATCTAAATGGATATGTGGTTCTATGAAAGGGGGGTGTGCTAAATTGAAGTTTCCTTCTATTACATCTTCATTTTTAAGGGGAATTAAATTATTTGAGATTTCATGGAATATACCATCCTTAATTCTTATATCATAAATTCCTTTTTTTCCTTTGAGTTTCAAATTTTTAATTAACAATATTACACATCCTTATTTTTAAAAATTTTCATTCCAATAATATAAATAATTATTGTTGAAATAATAGCATTTATGGCAGGTATACCAAATGATATAAAATTTGCAACTAAAAATCCAATAATAAATGATATTATAGCTATTGGATTAACCTCTTTGAATTTTGCAATTTCTATTTTATCGTATTTGAGTTTCTTTATGAAAAAGTAATCTGCGATGACAACACCTCCGATTGGAGGTAGCATTGAATTTAATAAAGTTAGGAAAGATGTAAAATTATTATTAATCCATATAGAGCCGAGAGTTCCAATTAAACCACTTATCAATACTAATTTGTTTTTTTTAACTTTTGTTATATTAGAGAGTCCAAGACCTGCTGTATATATCGCATTATCATTTGTTGTCCATATATTAAGTCCAAGTACAATTATAGCTGGTATAATAAGGCCTTGAGAGAACATTACATCAGCTATATCAGAATTTCCGGTAACCATTGCACCAACTGCACCAAATAAGAACATTAAGGAGTTACCAATAAAGAAAGCTATTACTGTTGTTGATACCGCGATTTTCTTTGTTTTTGAAAATCTAGTAAAGTCTGGAGTAACAGTACCTCCACTTATAAAAGATCCAATACATAAAGTTATTGCAGTTATTAAATTCATCGGATTTGTTGGAGTTATACTATATAGTTCGCCGAATCCACCAATTGATTGAATTGCTATAAGTAGTGATAGACCACCGAGTATTGCAATAGCAGGTACAGCTATTGCACTTAATATAGTAAGTGATTTCATTCCAAAGTAAGCGGTACTAGTCATTAAGATTCCTGTTATTAGAACAAGAACATAAAGGTTTATATTGAATCTATTTGATATGGGTATTGCAAACATTGAAATACCTACACCAAACCATCCTATTTGAGTTATGCTTGTAATGAATGATGGGAGATAAGATCCCTTTAATCCAAATGAATATTTAGTTAATAGGTGTAGCGATAATCCAGTATCAGATCCTATGTATGATAATAGTCCTGTGTATATAGAGAGAATTAAGTTTCCAATTAATATAGATTTTAGGAAGTCATTTAAATTTAGAGAAACTCCAATGGTTGCACCTGTTAGCATACTTGCAGAGAAAAATGTGAATCCTAGCATTATAACAAATATTGAAAAGAACCCTTTTCTGTCTTTAGAATCTACGGAAGATAAAGAATAATCCATATCTGAAATTTTATTTTTATCCATTTAGCCATCTCCAATCGTATTAAATTTTTATCAAACTAGCATAAAAAATAACGGCCAAAAGGCCGTTATAAAATGAATTATTTTTAATTATGTAAAAACACATTCGTATAAGGCCTTGTTAGTCTCTCTGGACTAAAATTAAAGGACTAGTTTTCTTGAAAGATATTATATACTTAATTGCGATTATAAATCAATGTATTTTATTCACATACGTTTATAAATTTAAAATTAATAGTGTCAAATAGACCTTTGTCAGTAATTTTTATATCAGGTATTACTGGAAGAGATAAGAAGGATAATGTTAAAAATGGATTGAAGGTCAAATTTGGTGAGAGTATGTTAATTTTGCTGTGTAAAATTTCTAAGTCTTTTATAACATCTTGAGTCTTTCTATTTGTTATAAGTCCTCCGATTTCTAAGCTTAGGGAATAGAGAACCTCTCCTTTATCTATAATTACAATTCCACCAGCAATTTTTTTTATGTGATTACATGCAAGTATCATATCTTTATCGTTTGTACCACAAACAATTAAGTTATGAGAATCATGAGCAATTGTTGTAGCTATTGCTCCAGATTTTAACATAAGCCCTTTTACAATTCCAAGTCCAATGTTTCCAGTGTTATTATGTCTTTCTATAACACCAATTTTTAATAAATCATTTTTAGTGCAGGCATTAAAATATTCACTGTGATTTAAATTGAGGGAAGATATATTTAGTTTAAGATGATTAGTATTTAAATTATTAGGTATTATTTCTATAACATTTAAAAGTGATTTGTTTTTGATGGATATCTTAAAATGATCCTCTGTGAGGTTTGGTATATTTATTTGAGTTTTTAAAGATATTTTTATGTTGGATATGTCTTTGTTTACTAGCTTGTTATTTTCAACAACTAAATTTCCATTTTTGTATACTGATGAAATTTTAAAATCGTGTAATGAATCGAGTATTAAAAAGTCTGCAATATAACCAGGTGCAATAGCACCTTTTTTGTTTAATTTATAGCATTCAGCTGTATTTATAGTAGCCATTTGAATCGAAGTTTCTGGGCTTAGTCCGCTTTTAATACACATTTTTATTGAATTATCTATGGATCCATCTTTCACAAAATCATCTATGTGTTTATCATCTGTACATAAACATAATTTTCTACTATTGTGTATTGATACTCCTTGTATAAGTTCTTTTAAATTTTTAGCTACAGTTCTTTCTCTTATATGAACATACATTCCACGACGAATTCTCTCAATTAATTCTTTATGGGTATGACATTCGTGATCTGTTTTTATATAAGCAGTTGTATATGCATTTATATGATCAATTGAGAATCCAGCACAATGACCATCTATGACTTTATCATTTATATAAGCATCATAAATTTTATCTATCATGTTTTTATCGCATTCAAGGACAGCTTTTAGATCCATAACTTCGGCTAATCCAAGAACCTTATCATTTTTATAAAATGGATAAAGATCAGAACTATTTAACACTGCACCAGAGTTTTCAAATTCTGTTGCAGGTACACATGAAGGTAGCATAAAGTAAAAGTCAAATGGTATATCGCGTGAAAGATCCATCATTAAATTAATCCCATCGCGTCCGAGAACATTTGCAATTTCATGAGGATCTATAATTACAGAAGTTATTCCATGTATGAGAGCAGTTTTGTAGTATTCTTTTGGAGTTAAAAGAGATGATTCTATATGGGCATGAGCATCTATTAGACCAGGGCAAATATATTTTTTGCTTCCATCTATTTCGTTTTTTCCAGAGTAATCCCCAAGACCAACTATATAACCATTATGAATAGCAACATCTGATACGAACGAAGAATTTTGAAATACATCTACAATTGTTATATTTTTTATTACTAAATCGCAAGCAATTTTTTTTATGGATGCTTGAATATTTTCGATATATATTTTTTTATCCATTTTTAAATTCACCTTTATATAAAACTAAATAATCTTCACAGTTAAATATTTTTAATATAATATTGTAAATAGACAAGTATTATTTTTATGAAGATTATTAAGAATTATTATATTAGTATTTAAAATTAATTCAAGGAAATTATTTTTATTAAAGTAGAAGAAAAGTAAAAATTATAGTAGACTTATAACGTTATAGAGATTAGATAAATTTTTATATCTAATTTTTAAGTAGGAGGGGTTTATGAAAATTTGTGTAGTAGGTGGAGCAGGGTTTATAGGAAGCAATTTTATTCACTATATGATTAACAAATATAGGGATATATATGTTACTTGTATAGATGCATTGACATATGCGGGGAATCTTGAAAACTTAGAGCTTGTTAGACAAAATATAAATTTTAAATTTTATAGAGGGAATATTTTAGATAATAATTTTTTGGATAAAGTTTTTCAAAATGAAGATTTCGATATTGTAGTAAATTTTGCTGCAGAATCTCATGTAGATAAATCAATATATAATGGACAAGTATTTTTAGAAACTAACATTATAGGAACTAAGAATTTGATGGATATGTGTTTGAAGTATGGTGTTAATAGATATCATCAAATTTCAACTGATGAAGTATATGGTGATTTGAAATTAGAGGATGATAAAAGTTTTGAAGAAGGAGATATATTAAGACCATCTTCACCTTATTCAGTTTCAAAGGCATCAGCGGATATGTTAGTTATGAGTTATTTTAAGATGTTTAAACTTAATGTAACAATATCTAGATGTACAAATAATTATGGATCATATCAATTTCCAGAAAAGTTAATACCTGTTGTTATTGTAAATGCACTCAAGGGTAATAAGATACCTGTATATGGCGATGGGAAAAATATACGTGATTGGGTGTATGTTCATGATCATTCTATGGCTATTGATAAGATTATAAAAGAAGGCAAAAAAGGAGAAATATATAATATATCCTCTGGATATGAAATTGATAATTTGAGTTTGATAAAGAAAATACTTAGATTGTTAAATAAAGATTATTCTCTTATAACTTATGTAGATGATAGATTAGGGCATGATTTAAAATATTCAGTTGATAGTAGTAAAATATATAATGAGCTTGGATTTAAGTGTATAACTGATTTTGAAGTAGGAATTAGAAATACTATAAATTGGTATTTGAGTAATTTGAACTGGGTGGATTTGGTACTTAAGGATAAATATATAGAAAATTAAAATATAAGTTTTTTGTGTGAAAAACTATACCTTTGTTTTTTAAAAATATGTAGGAGGTGTAAGTAATTGAATTATAAATTACGTAATTTTATTGGTATAGTTGTTTTTATTTGTATACTTCTTGTAACTATAAATTTAGATTTCATATTAAAAACTGTAGATACAAAAATTTTGGGTAAAGAATTTATTGGTATAAAAGATGATAAGCTATTTTTATCACCTATCAATACTAATAAACTAACTAAAAATGATTTAATTAATTACATTATGTATAATTTGAATGAAATTAATTCTAAAAATTTAAAAGATTATATTTTTTCCATTCATACTAAAGATATTAATACAGAAGATAGTTACATAGAGAGATTTAATATTAAAATTGATGAAAATTTTGATAAGGATTTATACAAAAATCTGGATTTCTTGGATAAGAATGTAAATTTGTATTTGAAGATGTCACTTAAAAAAGGAGATAAAATTTATATGAGTGATATTTTAATGATTAATATAGAAGATGAGTTATATCAAAATTTTGAAAATGTTTTTGCACTTAATGGTTACACAACAAAGGGAGTAACTAGTTCGGTTGATATTCCGGAAAATATTAACATAGATCCAAATTCAAAATTTACAATTACAGCTGATTTTAATGGAAATAAAGTTTCGGGTTTAAGTGTAAATTATGATAAGAATAACAACAAATTAATAATTGGCAATTTGATTCCAGGAAAGCAGTATTTGAATGTGGAAATAGTTTCTTACGATAAGGATCAAAATAAAATAAAGTTTATAATTTCAAAACTTTTAATGGACTATGGTTCAGAACTTGAAAATTATTTTGTTAAAATTTATTCTCAAGTTTTAAAGAGATATCCAACTGAAAAAGAGTATTCTCAAAATTTATATAATGTTTTAAATAATGTAGTTGATATAAAGAGTATATTGAGTGAAATTATTTTGAGTGATGAATTTGATTTAATAAATACAACTAATAAAGAGATAGTTGATAGTATTTATTTTTTAGCTAATAAAAAAATAATAAATGGAAGAGTGTCAATAATCACTTTGGAAGAGTTTAATGAAAAATTTTCTAATAAGGAGACTGTTGATGAGAGTAAAATTGAACTTTTGGATAAGTTTTTAAATATGGAATCGAGTAAAGAGTATATGAAATTGATTTCGAATAACTGAACATAAAAAATTAAATAAAAATAACTATACATAGTAAATAAAAATAAAAATATTCCGATTATGTGAACATAACATGAATTTAGATTTATAAATTTATCGGTTTGAAAGATTAATCTTAAAAATTTAATTCTTTCAAGGAGGAAGAAATGTTTAGTAAAAAATTTATGAAGAAATTAATCGGGATATTTTTATCTTTATCTGTTGCTTCAGGTGTGATGACTCATATCGGTTCGAAATTTGCTTGGGCTGTACCAGCACAGCAAAGTAGATATGTTGAAGGGGATAGCCAATTTACGATTAACCTTTCAAACATGGAGTTGCCAGCTGGAACGAATCCAGGTGCAGTTGATTTTAATGGTAATGGTAAGTATGATGAGAACGAAGTTTTACCATTAAAAGGAACGGAAGATTTTGTTAAATCTTCTTCGTCAGTAAATGCAGAAGAGCAGTTTTTAACAATAACTGGAGTTGAAGGTGGGGTAATTCGAAATACTTCAGTTGTAGCAAGAGAAGATATGCAAGGTTATCAAAAATCGTACTTAAGGGATAAATCAACAGGTGGATATGCTTATATCAAGGTTAAGTTTTCGGGTAATGTTGAAGCTGCTTTGAAGTCTAATATAGATGCAGCTGTTAATGAATATACTAAGAATTTAAATATTTTATCAAGTGGAAAGGGTTCTCAGATTGAATTAGTTCAACAAGAAACTCTTGCGACAATTATACAAAATTCACTTGGTATGAAAGATGAGTCAGGCAATTTGGTGAATAAAGATTTTACACTTAATGTGACATATACAAGTGGTGCTAAAACTGAAACTAAAAAGATATCAATTGAGGATTTAGTTATGGATACCACAACAGGTAAGATAAATCAGTATACAAATGTTTATAATGCTCCTAAAATTGTAGACAAAGAAGGGAATATTTATTTTAAGATTTATGGATTACCAACAGGATCTGAGATAACTAATATATCTTTTGGTGGTTCTTTGATTTTTCCAACACTTGTGGACAAGAGTGTAGTTCAAAAAACATCAACTCAAACTGCTATAGAAGGTAAAAAAGGAATAATTCCTTATTTAGATCCTCTATTAACAGAGAATATAAATATTGATAATACAAATCCATTAGATCCTTTAGCAATTAAACCTACAGTTTCTTATTTTGTTAATGTTGATGTAGATGATAAAGGTGAGATTGTATCAACTGATGATAATATAATCCGTTATATTGGTCCATTTTCAGAAGAAGATAAAGCACAAGGATATAATCATGCTAACGTTAGACCTTTGGAGGATGGAGTAGTACTTTATGATGCTTTATATGATCCTGAGGATACAATAAAGAGAATACAAGTAAAGGATTCGGAAGGAAATCTTTATGATGGTAAGATTTTAAAAGAGGATACTAAAATTGGATCTATGCAGTCTTATGCTAAACTTGATAATACTTTAAAGGATCCTCAAAAAAATGCCTCTGAGTATAAAGATTTATTGATAACAGGGTTAAAGTCTGGAACAGATTATAAGTTTACGGAATTAATTGTTACGTTTAACTCTGGAGATGGTGATATAAACAGAAGGTTTACAAATTATGATGTTATTTCTGTAAATCCTATGACGATAAGAACACTTGGAAATGGTACTTCAGCTGGAGAAGAAGGAGATTTATTAAAATCATTTGAACTTAAGAATGTTACTCCAACTAAAGCGGAATTTGAAATATTATTTAATGATCCAAATGGAATTATAAAAGATGTTTCAATTGTTGGAGATTCAATTGCAAGTTCATTCTATGATACTAAAGAGAATTTAGTTAAGTTATATGGAATAATTCCAAACAATTTAACTGAAGGACTTGAATTAGTAGTTGTGCTTAAAGATGGACAAGAGTTAGCTATGGATATAGAGCCATTTACAACTAAGAAAATTACAAATGCAAAAGAGTGGATTGAAGGTTTCTATAATATATTCTTCTTAAGAGATGGTGATCCAGATGGAATGGCATATTGGACATCAAAACTTTCTTCACAAGAGTTTTCAGTTAATTATTTCACGTCTAATATAGTTAACGAACAAGAATATAAAGAGAAAAACTTAGATAATACTAAGTACGTAGAGCGTATGTATAGATCTGTTACAGGAAGAACATCAGATTCTGAAGGACTTGCTTGGTGGGTTAAGACTTTAGAAGAAACAATTGCACAAGTTGGAGATAGAACTGCGGCTATGCAGGCTATATCTGAAAGAATGCTTGGTGAGTCAGAAACTAGAAACTTCTTATATAGTCTTGGATTAAGAGTAGAGTAATTAATAAAGGTGTGTGCCATAGGTACATGCCTTTTATTATGGGTATATTTTAATTGGTTAATACCTATTAATATAAGGAGAATTAATTTTTAAGGAGAATAAATTGGGAGATTTTATACATGCCTACTCTAAATTTTTAATAGGGAATATTAATTTTTTCTATTATATAATGGATGAACTTTTAGGGAAAGAGAGGATAAATAGTAATTTAATTTTAAAAGTACAAAAAAGGATTAAGGTGTTAAAGCTTATAGATTCAGTATCAGATGGTTTGAAAGATTATTTTTTTGGCGATGATTATGAGGAATTGATTGAATACTATAACATATATGAGGATTTTGATTATTTTGTAGAGAATCTTTTATATTATAGAAATTATGGAATAGAGATTAATTTAAAAGATGAGGTTTTGGATAAAAATTTATATAAAATTTGTTCTAACTCATATCCAATTAAGCATAATTATGATTGTTCTAATAAAATAGCTATAAGATTAAATGCTGATGAATTTTTTTTAGAAGATTATTCAGAATTAAATGAACTATATTTCATATTAAAAGAGATAGTGCCATGTAATATAAATTTTGTTATTAATGATTTAGTTAATAAAGAGGTCGTATTAGAAGATAGAGTAAGTAATTATGAATATAAGAATTTTGTAAATACTAAGATAAATATTATAAAGATAAGAGATTATTTAAAATTAATTGAATGTAATGAGATTGATGGATTTATATTAGATAGATTAAGTATACTTGATGATAATCCAATTTGGGAGTATTATATACTTGATTCTAAAATTAAGAATAAAGAATTGGATGAAGTTATAGAAAAATATGCACTTAATATAAGTAACAAATATAAAAATTATTTTAATTTAAATAAAGATTTATATAGTTTTATAGGTAAGAATACATTAATGATTTTATGTGAGTATGCACTTAAAAGGGAAGATAAAGATGCACTTGAAAAATATATTGATGAGTTTAACAGCTTATAGTTTAATTTATTAGGACTTGTGATATATCACGAATTATAATTAAATGAATTTATATGGTTTACGTAAATTATTAATATCAAATTTGAATTCGATTTTATATAGATTTAGCTAGGATTTTTTTAAAAAATTCTAGCTATTTTTTAATTTATGTAAAAGGGGACATTGTGCTATGGAGGATTTAATAAGTGTTATTGTACCAGTATATAATAATGAAATTTATTTAAGGGATACACTTGATAGTATTGTTAATCAAACTCATACTAATTTAGATATAATTTTGGTTGATGATGGTTCTACAGATAGGAGTTACAATATTTTAAGAGAGTATGAAAAAAAGGATGAAAGAATTAGGGTTATAACAAAAAGAAATGGTGGAATATGTGAGGCTATGAAGGTTGGAGTTTTGCTTTCTCGTGGAAAATATATTGCAAGGTGTGATGGAGATGATATTAATGAGATTTATAGGTATGAGAAGCAACTTAAGTATTTAAAAGAGGGTAATTATGATCTTATAGGATGTTATTTAAAGAGTTTTGGTAATGGTAGCAAGCTTTATATGAAAATGATGGAAACTCTTAATTATGAAATTCTAAATGAAGATATTCAATTTTTAAGGATATATTCTGGGTCTTGTATAAACGGGGGAGGGTTATTCGGTAGACGTGATTTATTTATAAAACTTATGCCATTTAAGAAGGAGTTTTCGATTATTGAGGATAAGCTTATTTATCTTGAATTTCATAATGCAGGGTTTAAGATAGGAAATTTACCTGATGTGGTTTATAATTATAGAGTTCATAAAACAAATACATCGCTTAATCCTGAGAATAAATTAGAAATGATGTATAGAAATTTTGAGCTTAAGTTGATTTATTTGTTTGATAATGTTTTAAGAAATTTTGAGAACATAGTTATTGTGTATGAAAAAGATATTATAATGATTATTAATGATATAATGCAGAGATATTATCCAGATGTTAAATGTAGATTTATAGATGAGTATGGTTTTAATTGTTTTATGGGTGAGGATGTATTCAAATATGAGAGTAGTAGAACTGCAATATTTAGTGGGATTGGTTTTATTAAAATAATAGAAAGTAAGCTTATGGATTTTGGGTATAGACATCTTTATAATTTGTTTTTGTTTGTATAGTCATTTGAAATTTTCAAATGACTATTTGTTTTATTTAAAATTAGTATGGTATAACATTTTTAGATTTTATAAATAAAATTTTAGTTAAATTAACTTAAGGTTTCGGGTATTATGAGCAATTATAGTTTATGAAATATGAAATATTTTACTATAAAATATAGGGAAACAAGTATATATTTTAGGAAAATAATTATAAAATAGGTTGACTTTAGTATAAAAAATGTAGTAATATTGTAATGTAATTGTTATTATTTTATAAAAATTAATGCAATTCTTTATGTTTGAGTTAATTGGAGGGAACATGTAGAAAGAATTCTCTAAGTTTATATTGTATAACAATGCAGATAAAATTTTTGAGGAGAAGTTTTATCTTTTTACTGGAAAGTTTGACATAAAACCGAAAAAAATATTATTTTAATAATAGGAAATTTTAGTTATTTAGTTTTGTTTTCAAGATATTTTAATGAATTTCGACATGGTAGTGTATCATTGCTAGGTTTAGTAAATGGACAAGCAATAAACAATGTTAAACTATTAAAATTGATAATCAAGCGAAAAAATAGGTTTTTATAATTATTTTGATAAAACAGAGTCTAACAAATGAGTAGATAGATGATAAAATATAACTTTTAGTTGGGGATTTGGAAGTATGAAGATGATTTGTAAAAAGGATTTGGAACTTCTATGGAACAACTTGCATAGTTAATATTTACATAAGAATAAGAAAATATTGATTTCAAATAAAAAATGGAGGCAAAAAAATAATATGAATAAAAAAAGAGTAGCGCTTGCTTTAGCAGCAGCACTTGGAATAAATTCTTTAATGGTTACTGTTGGAACAGTAGGTAGACAAGCAGTAATAGCACACGCTCAAGATTCAAGATTGAGTGCAGATTTAGCAGCTAAGTTAGATGCTTTGCAAATAAAATACTTAGAAACATCTGTTGAGGTTACTACAAATGGTAACGCAGAAGTTACGTTTAAGAATTTAGATTTTAATAATGTAAATAAGATTGACGCTGGTACATTTGCTCATAAAATTTTTGATGAAAGAGTAAATATCGAGACTAACGGAAATGGTGCTACTGGAGCTTGGGATAGTACTACAAAAAAATTAACTGTAAGTGGAATGACTGACCCAGGAATTTATACTGGAGATGTTACTGTAACTTATAAAGATAATAGTACAGAAAAGTATACTTTAAGTTTAGTTAAGAAACCAAGCGATACTATAAGTTTTGATACTGATATAACTACAGGACAGCTTGTAGTGAAGAATCTTAAATTTAATAATGGCTCAAAAGATATTACTACTTTTAATCCAGAGAAAGTTACTGCTTATATAGGAACAGATGCGACAAAAGGATTTGATCTTACTAAAGATACTACTACTGGAAATTATACAGTAAGCTTATTAAAGTTAGGTAAAAACGGAAACTTGGATTTAAATGATACAATAAAAGTAGATGTTACTTATGGAAACGGTCAGTATACTTTAACTTCAGATATTATTTTATTTGAAGATCAAAATTCTTCAATTAAAGGAGTTACTGCTACTAATGATTCAACTAATATGGGAACTTTAGCAGATACTATAAAAACTGATTTTGGTGAAGCCACTGCACCAACGCTTCCAACTCATGAAAAAGATAAGTCTAGTTATGGAATACAACTTGGAAGTGCTCCATTGTTGACGTATGTACAAACAGTTATGGAAGAAACTACAGGTAACACAGCTAAAGTTGGGGGAGCAAAATTAAAGATAGATCCTACAACAGGTAAAGAGGTTACAGTTACTGTAGAATCTGCAAAACTGGCTAATGATGCTACAGCTCTTGAAGATAATTTTGTTCCTACACCTGAGGCAAGTTATGGATTTGTAGCTCCTCAAGCAGGGGGTAATGCTACTACGAGTGCTACTGCGTTGATAGGTAAACATTCGTTTAATATAGATGGACATGGTAGTGCAGTATATTTTGATGCATTTAGTGGGGTAACAGTTGCAGCAACAACTAGTGTTCCAGGTGGTGGTACTACTACTTATGCTTATGTAGATATCCAAAATGGAAAAACGGACTTTATTGGGATAGATGTAAATGCTCAAGTTAAATTAAATGTAGATAGTTTTAAACATGGATATCAAGCTATACCAGTTATATTTGAGTATAATGATACTGATGATAAAGCAAAAGTTGAAAGTGGAAATCAATCATTAGACGCTGGTGCAACTCAGGTAAAATCAGAGTTTACTCCAGGATTAGCAAGTACTGTTAAAACATCATTAATAATTTCAACTGATAAGATTGATGGTGCTGCTGTACAAGCTAGCTTTGTTAAGACTAGTTCTTCTGAAGGACAAATTACAATACCTGGTGGTACTGAGTTGTTGACTAAATTTGTTGGTTCAGCAGATTATACTAAAGCATTGTTAACAGTTGATGGTGGTAAGGCTACAGTTAATAGTACAAAGAGTAATGGTAAAGATTTAGTGTTCGATGTTCAGTTTAATGGACAAGTTCCAAATAATAATGATGCTGATTGGACTCTTAAAATAGGAGATAAAACTGCGACAGGAGAAGTAGATTTGACTGGCGGAGCTGTTGAATCAGTTAATTTAACAAGTGTTAAGGCTACAAACCAAGGAATGGAAAATATAACTGATCAGTTTAAAGTTGATGCAAGTTTTGGAACTACTGTGCCTACTGGTGGTAAAGTTACTGTAGATACTATTACTAGTGATAGAGTTACTTTTGATCAATTTAAAGAGGGAAGTCATGCAATTAATAATGTTGTGGGTACAGGAAAATATCAAGGAACTTATAGTGCTGGAGTAATTGTAAGCAATCAGCCTATAACAATATACATTGATGAATATGGTACAACATCATCTTCAGTTACTTTAGAAATTGATGCTGATTTCTTTGGAAATGCTACAACTGGTGTAAAAGCAGCTTATATTAGTTATAGGGAAGCTGGAACTAATAATCCATATAAAGAACTTGATTTAGCTATTCCACAAGATATAAAAGATGGTGTAATAACTAAGGTTGTTTCTGGATTAAAGGCTAATACAAAGTATGAATTTGTAGCAGTTTATACTTATAATGAAACAAATGATCCACTAAATAATGATACGATTGAATCTAATGTTTTAACAGTTACAACTAAGCCAACTTCATCAAATAGTGGAACAATATCTGGCGGTTCTTCAGGTAGTTCTTCATCAACTTCTTCTACTACAGTAAATGTAACAGGAACTAACTCAACTACAGGTTCAAATTCAATAAGTGTGACTCTACCTTCAGGAACTTACCATCACGAAAGCAATTCAAATCCTTCAATTGCTGGATTTAAATATAAAGATAAAGATGGTAAAACTGTAACTGAAACTAATGACCAATACTCAAATGTTAAAGTTAGATTTGAGAATGGAAGAGTAGTTGTTGATGGACTAGTTCCAGGAAAAGATTACGTTGAGATAAGTATTAATTACAATGATAGAAATAACAGAACTAGAACTTTATTCCTTAAAAATGTAAAAATTAACGCTACAAATGAAGGACAAAGCTATTTAGCTAACGTTTATAATGTAGTATTTAATAGGCCAGCTGATGAAAATGGATATATGTTCCATTTAGACAACTTAAGCAATAAGAGAGTTTCTCTAAGAGCATTCTTGTTGAATATGATAAATGAGAGAGAATTTGAGAAAATATATACAACTGCTGAAACTAAAGTAGAAGCATTATATAATGCTATAGTTAATAGAGATTCTGATACTCAAGGAAAAGCATTCTGGGTTGAAGAATATAAAAAATTATTAGCAGTTTATGGATCAGCTACTGCAACTCTTCAAGCTATAGCTGATAGAATGGTTAATGAAACTGAACTTAAAAATTTAGCTCAAAAAATAAATTTTGAATGGTAGAATTTTGAAAAAGTTTATCTAACACATGTGATTTACCGAAAATAATAAAAGGCGTAGATATTAAATCTACGCCTTATTTATTATTATTCCAATTCCATCTGTTATTTCTCTTTGATATTTTGTTTGATCGTTCATTAAGTTTAAATCATATGTATTATTTTCAAGTACTATTGAGGTTGATCCTCCACCATCTAAGTTTATCGCAGAAGTTACGTGAAGATATTTTAAATATCTTGCTAGCTCAGAAAGTGTCATGCCTGCACTATTATTTGATTTGTCAACTGTAAATAATATTAGTTTATTATCATCTGTTATGCCTAAAGCTGTCCTTGCGTGACGCCCTGAAATAAAAGCCGTATCACCTAGGGTTTTATAATAATTAATGTTCATTTCTTCTCCGGATAATATTAAATATTCGTGTCCCGTGAAGGCACTTACAATATCATTTTTAAATTTACCTTGATTAGTAGAGTAAATATCAAAATTTAAGGAAACAATTTCATTTAAAAATGTGTAATTTATATCATAATAATTATCATCCCCATAGGAAGTAATTAAAATTTCATTCTTTCTAATTTCTTTAGGTTCATTCATTTCCCCCACATCAATTACTTTTCCATATATTGTTGTTCCAGCAATGATACTTCCATCACTGTTAAAAAGCTCTATTAACATATATCTAGAAGGTATGCCTTCATGTGGGTAGTATGTTGACTCTTCATTAATTTTGTAATTTGATATGTTCGTATGTTTGTATGAATCAAGCCTGTTTATAGAGTCTATAGTTAAATTTTTAAACGAACTTTTTGGAAATTTAAGCGTTCCATTTATATATAAATAATCAAAATCGTAGTTACCAGATTTGTCTATATAAAATACAGGTCTTTTTAAATAATCAGAAGGATCGCCTGTTATAGAGAATATTTCACCATTTGATATTGTTGTAAAAAGTGGTTGACCATTTGAAATTTGAAAAAAATCTCCGTTGATCCCTCCTATTATGTTTTTACCTGTTATACTTTCAGAAGCATTTAATTGGTTTAATAAAGTTTCCTTTGATGCCGTTAAGTTATTTGCTTTAATAAGTGATAATGAAATGTTTTTGTTGTTTAAGTCAAATTCGATGTAATTTATTTCTTGATTGTTTCCATTACCATCGTAGTCTATTATTGTTTCGTGTACAAACTGTATATCTTCTTCGAGCGTTATTTTGTAAGTATAGGGCGTTGTAGCTAGAGAAATATTTGTTGTATATAAAATTGTTGTAAAAATAGTAAATATAAATATAAAAAATTTCCTCTTAAGTCTTCTCATGAAAATTACTCCAAATATATTAAAATTTTTAAGTTTAAATTATTTTATGTCAAATCTATTTAATAAAGAATTTTTGCAATTATCTTCATATGTAGAGTCAATGTCATCTAGTTCTATGAAATCTTCATATTTTAATTTTAAACAATTTGATATTAATCTATCTGTTAGTTCTCTATTTTTTGGAAGAAGTGGACCGTGCATATATGTACATATTGTATTTTTATATGTAACTCCTTCATAGGAATCTTCTCCATTGTTTCCAAAACCAATTAAGCATTTTCCAAGTGGGGTGTGATCATTTATATATGTGTTTCCTGAATGATTCTCAAATCCTACATAAGTTTCCCCAGTTTCCTCGTTTTTTATTATGATATTACCTGTTTTGCGAACTTCAGAGGCAACTGTGTAAATATTTAATATATCAAGTCCTTCTATGATATCTCCATTTTGAGTTGTATAACTCTTTCCAAGAAGTTGATACCCACCGCATATAGCAAGCACGCATCCATTATCTTCTATAAAATTTTTCAATATTTCCTTTTTCGATAATAAATCATCTACAACGAGAGATTGTTCAAAATCTTGTCCACCACCAATAAATACTATATCTCCGATATTTAAAGAAATATCATCTCCTATTTTGATGTTATTTATATTAACATCTATATTTCTATCTTTACATCTTTTCTTTAAGGCTAAGATATTTCCAATATCACCATATGTATTTAATAAATTGGGGTAGAAATGATGTATTGTTATTTCCATATTAAAACTCTCCTAATTTACCAAATTGAATTTATGTACTTTTTTCCATACAAAAATCTTCTAAACTCAAGCATACAAGTATAACTACAAAGAATATAAATGGTTTCGTTTTCTTTGCTTTCTAAGTTTTCCAAAATTTCTTCATACTTTTCAAATACATTTATGTTTTGAACTTCTCCAAGTTTTAGCCTAAGTGCCATGTCATGCGTTCGAATTCCACCTGTAAACACATCTTTTAATTTAAAATCGTTTATCATCTCGATGTCTACATCATATATCCAAGATATATCTTGACCATCTGCGAAGTTATCATTTAACAAAAATCCAAGGGATAATTCATTTTGTTTATCTAAATTTATAGTGTTTAATGTTTCGTTGAATCCTGCAGGATTTTTTACAAGAAACATAGTTATGTTTTTATTTTTAATCTTGAAAGTTTCTTGACGACCGAATACATTTGAGAATGTCTTTATGGAATCGACAATAATATAATCAGGTATGCTACAAACAGAACTTATTGCATACGCACAAAGAGTGTTATATATATTGTAAATTCCTCCTTGGTTTATTGTGAGTATATTATTCTTGATTTTTATAATGCTTTCATTTATATTGCTTTCTAAAACATCTGCAATAGAAAAATCAAGTTGCTCTCTTTTAAAATCACATTTACTACATTTAAAATCTCCTAAATGATTATAAGTTACAAATTTATATTCATATGGTGATCCGCAAAACTTACAGTTGATAGCCTCCACGTTTAAATTTTTGTCATGTGAAGTGTCTTTATAATTATCAAATCCAAAATAATATTTGCTGTTATATACTTTTTTAAGAGAACATAAAAGAGGTTCATCTCCATTTAATATGAGTTTTGAGTTATTGCATAACTTTATTCCTTCTTTTATATGGTTTAGAGTTGTATATACTTCACCATAACGATCTAGTTGATCCCGAAAAATATTTGTAACAGCAATTATTTTTGGTTCTATGAATTTGCATATGTGTTTTAAACTTGCTTCGTCTACTTCTATTAAGGCTGTCTTGGAAATTTTTTTATTAAATAAACTATAGTTTTTTATGTAAGTTGAGACTATTCCAGGTAACATATTTGCCCCTGTAGAATTTGAAAAACAATTAATAAATGCATTGTTAAATATGTGATTTGTTAGAGCAGTTGTTGTTGTTTTTCCATTTGTTCCTGTGATTAAAATTGTATCTACATTTTTAGATACGTGTTTTAATATATCTGGACAAATTTTTAGAGCGATTTTGCCGGGGAATGAGCTTCCTTTTTTCATTAATTTTAAAATTATAATAGCTATTTTTGTTATTATAATTGATAGTATTTTTTTCATTTTACTCTAACCTCTAAAATTTTTATTAATTATTTCTTAAGTATATCATATTCACTATAAATATAGTCACCATTTTCGCTCATATGGAATTTTAATTCAGAATTTTCTATTAAATTATTTAAAACTTCTTGTATTTTTTCATGGGAAAGAGTTATTCCGTGCTCGTTTGTTGGAAATAATTTTATTTTTATTTTTTTAATAGCATAATCCGAAATAAAGAGGTTTATCTGATATAAGAGATTTACATCGTTTAATTTGCCGAGCGTTATTAATGGAAAGTTTTTAAAATCTTTAACTACAAATTCATCTCCAAGAGTTATAATTATTCTATATTTATTTAATATTTGAGAGATGAGTTTTTCTTTTGCATCATTTTTATTTAAGAAGATAACAGATGTATAAAAATTTTTTTCAAATACGCTTAAATATTTGTAGAGATCTAATAAGTCTTTATTTGTTAAAAGTTTTGGATTAATATAGGAAATTGAATAATTATCGTAATTAAATAGCTTATAAGTTTGATTGTTTATCTTAAAATTTTCAATATTTTCATAATCCTCAGGGGAATTTAAAACGCAAAAGTTTTTTCCAGAAAAATTTGAAATATTGTCTATATTTGAAACCTTTTCATTATTTAGGTTTAAAATTTTAAAGTTTGAAGAATTGATGTTTTCTTTAAAATTATCATTCATATGACATTCATTAAAGATTGTTATGAAGTATTCGTTTAATAGTGATTTTGTATTTGTTTCCTCTAGTGTGTTGTTAATATTTTTATTTTGTAGTAGAATGTTACTTATATAATCTTTAAAGTTTTGAGAATAAAATGTTAAAAGATGTATGGACTCGGAAAAAATATTTTCGTATGTACAAAGATAAAATCCTGTTAAAAACGTGATGATAAGTAATGATTTTATTAAAAATTTCATTTTAAGTCCCCTTGTAATTAGTTTTTATTTAGTATTATCAAACTAAGTAATAAAAATGTAGTTGAATGAGGTTTTTTAAATTATGAAGAAAAATTTGAAAGGTAGGGAAGTTTACTTTGAACGCTTAGATAAGATAGTTAAGAGAAAAAAGAAGAAAGTAGACTTCACGGGCATGTCACCTTATGAGATAATTAATTATTTGAGAGAGAAGGATATACGCAAAAATTATAAAGTACTTCCATCAAATAAATTTTTTAAACGCATGGTTGTTGTTTCATGTTGTATAGTGTTTTTAGTAGTGAGTTATAGCGTTACAGGAACGTATAGTATTATTGACAATAATATAGAACTTTTGGTAAATAAGATAGAGGGTAAGAAAGAAGAGGAAGAGATAATAAATAATTCTTTGGATTATATAATACGTGGAGATTTTCAAAAACTTATAAGTGCATATAGAAATGATTCATCAATTTCTATGGAAAGTCATTTAGAACTTGTAACGATGCTTGCTTCTATCAATAATGTTTCACAGGTAAAAGAAGAGCTTTCCTTAATAAAAAATAAGTTATCTCAAAGTGTTATTGCAAGAAATCAAGATGAGTATAAAAAAAATGTGTACAAGTTCTTAGATAGTTTATTTTTATATGAAAACCTAGAAGAAGCAAGAGAAATTTTAGATAAAAATGCCCAGAATTTAGGACATGAGGTAAGGTTTAAAGAAAAGGAGATAGTATATAATCTTTTAACAGGTAATACAGAGAATGCTCTATATATTTATAATGGGATAGATTTATCAAATGTCTTAGATATAGATGATGTGATTAGTTATGGTAAGCTAAGTGTTATATTTAATAGATTTGATAATACTTTAAATGCTTTAGTTAAGATATTTGAAATTGATCCTGAAAATATAAATGTTTTATCTATTGTAGATATGATCAAGTATTATGATATAAATAATGCAAATAATGCTGTGAATTATTTTATAGAATCTTTTGGAGAAACTCCAGAGATACGATTTATTCGTGCTATTATACATATAGAAGATGTGTATAGGACTCAATTAAATCTTGAAGATGTTTATGAGTTTTCGAAAAAATATAATACAAATATGCTATCAAATGGGATAAGACTCGAGATACTTACAAACGCAAATAGATTAGATGAAGCCAACGTCATTTTAAATGAATTAAGGAGTATAAAAGATAAGAATTTTTATGTTCATTATATTTTGGCAAAGCATAACTTAGAGCTTGAGAACTATAATGAATCTTTAAATGAAATAACTCAGAGCATTAAATTAAATGGTGATTTTGCTTTAAGTTATAAGGTATTACTTAATGTACTTATTGGACAGAAAAAAATTGTAAATATGAATTACTTTTATTGTAAAATGAAATCACTAGATATATTAAATACTTATATTGATAAAATTTTTGTACTTAAATATACAAATGAGTTTAATGATATAGAAAGTGCACTTAAAATACTTAAATTTTCAAATAAAATTTCTATATATGAGTCTGGGCTTAGATATCAAGCAGCCAAAATTTATATAGATTTGAAAAAGTATGAAGAGGCTAAACAAAAATTAATGGAAGCGATAGCTCTAAAAGAGGATTCTATTTATGTTAGAACATATGGATTGCTTCTTTTGAATATGGGAGAAGAAGGTCCTGGTATAGATAGTATAAGAAGAGCTTATGAGCTTAATCCAGAAGATATTTTAAATTTAAATAATGCAGGAGCTTATTATACAAATATAGAGAAAAATATACAGAGAGCATTTTCAAATATTGAAGCAGCTTATGAGGGATTAGATAATTCTTACAGTGAGTATGAGGCGTTTATAATACGTGAGAATTATTTTAAGCTCAAAGCTATTTATGATAGTACAACTGGAGAAATTTTAAGCGAAGAAATACCTACTTTAGATTATTTGT
This sequence comes from Candidatus Arthromitus sp. SFB-rat-Yit, assembly GCF_000283555.1. Lineage (NCBI taxonomy): Bacteria > Bacillati > Bacillota > Clostridia > Eubacteriales > Clostridiaceae > Candidatus Neoarthromitus > Candidatus Arthromitus sp. SFB-rat-Yit. Next base: position 1,217,730 of record NC_016012.1, on the reverse strand, counting down.
ACTAAAAATATTAAAAACTTTAGGAATTATTTTCCTAAAGTTTTTTTGTATTTAAAAATATAAAATGTTAATATAGGTAATGATATTTAACTTAATTTTAAAAGGGGGATACAATATTTTGGAGGTTTTGTTATTATTAAAATCAGTTATAATTGCAATTGTTGAAGGTATAACTGAGTTTTTGCCTGTATCATCGACTGGTCACATGATAATTGTAGGAGATATAATAAACTTTGTCGAAACTAGTGGTGTTAATTTTGCACATATGTATGAGATTGTTATACAATTAGGAGCAATCATTGCTATTATGGTTTTGTATAGAAAAAAAATTATAGATTCGATTATACACTTAAAAGAATATGGATTTAAGATGTGGTTTTATATAATTATAGCATTTTTACCATCTGCAATTATTGGAGTCTTAGTAGATGATATAATTAAAGCTAAATTATTCAATACATTTAGTGTTTCACTTGGACTCATTATTGGAGGAATTATACTTTTAGTTGTTGAAAAGTATTTCTCAACTAAAAATGTAGACAAGCAAACGTGTGATATAAAAAACATAAATTTCAAACAAGCACTTGGAATTGGATGCTTTCAGGTTTTATCTTTGTGTCCTGGAATGAGTAGATCATCATCTACTATATCTGGAGCTTGGATATTTGGATGTTCAACAAAGCTTGCAGCAGAATTTTCATTTTTTTTAGCAATACCGACTATGATTGGGGCATCAGCATATGAACTTTTAGGTACGGATTATTCAAATTTTACATTTTCTCATGGAATTGCACTTATAGTTGGATTTTTAGTTGCATTTTTGGTTGCACTTTTAGTTGTTGATATTTTTATGAAATTTTTGAGAAAATATCCTATGAAATATTTTGCGTATTATAGGATAGTAATAGCAATACTTCTTATTGTACTTGTTAATCTTAATATTATTAAAGTATAAGGGGTTAACATATTTACACATTTTATGTTTTATGTTACAATTAATCTCAGTGTACTCAGATATTGGGAGGATTACTATGAATCAAATAAAGAAAATTGCGATACTTACAGGTGGAGGAGACTGTCCAGGTCTTAATGCAGTTATAAGAGCAGTAACAAAAACAGCTATATTAGAATATGGATATGAAGTTATAGGGTATAGGTTTGGATATAGAGGTTTGTACAATAATGATTATATGAACCTTGATATTAGTGCAGTTGATAATATCTTACATAAAGGTGGAACTATACTTTGGAGTTCCAATAAAGATAATCTTTTTGATTATGTAGTAGAAGAAGATGGACAAAAGGTTAAAAAAGATGTTTCGGACGTTGCCATCGAAAATATAAAAAAGGAAAATGTAGATGCCTTAGTTATAGTTGGTGGAGATGGAACTTTAACATCAGCAAGAGATTTCGCACGAAAGGGTGTTAATGTTGTGGGGGTTCCTAAGACTATTGATAATGATTTAGGGTCTACGGATTTTACTTTTGGTTTTAATACAGCAATAGGAATAGTTACTGATTGTTTAGATAGACTTCATACAACAGCTGAATCTCATCATAGAATTTTGATAGCAGAAGTTATGGGAAGGAATGCGGGATGGATTGCACTTCATTCTGGTATTGCCGGTGATGCTCATATAATTTTAATACCTGAGATACCCTATAGTTTGGATAAAATTATAGAAAAGATAAATGAGAGAAAGGCTAAGGGGTATAAATATACTTTAATAGTTGTGTCTGAAGGTGCTAAGTCTATTTCGGGAGAAACTGTTATTGCAAAAGTTGTTGAAGATTCACCAGATCCTATAAGATTTGGAGGAATAGCAAACAAGCTCGCAAGTGACTTAGAGAAGAAAATATCTGACCAAGAAGTTAGATCAACAATACTTGGCCATATCCAAAGAGGAGGAAACACTTCAACATATGATAGAGTTTTGTCAACTAGGTATGGAGCAGCAGCAGCTAGACTTATTTATGAAGGAAAGTTTGGAAATATGGTTTGCTTAAATGGTGATGAAATTTCATATATAAAGCTTGAAGATGTTATTGGAAATGAGAAATTTGTTAATCCTGATCATGAGTTAGTAAAGATATCTAGGAGTATGGGGATCGGATTTGGAGATTAAAGTACTGCATTTGTGTGGTACTTTTTTGTATAAAAAAAAATTATGTGATGCAAAATAAGATTAATAAATTAAAGAGGTGGTTTATTTTGTTTAATAATATAAAAAGGTTTTCATTTGTTTTTGTGTGTTTTTTATTGGTTGGTATTATGGTTTCTTGTGGTGGAGCAAAAAACAAAAATGTTACTATTTCAACTAAAGAGGTTTATGATAAAATAACAAATGGAGTTGAACTTCCAAAATTGAATCAAATTTCTTCAAGTGAAATAGAAAGTTTAACTTCTATAACTTCTTCTAACTATGATGAAGCTACATTTTCTATGAGTATGATGAATGTTCAAGCGACAGAGATAGCAATATTTAAATTTTCAAGTAAAGAACAATCAGATGCAATTGATAAGGGAATTACAAAAAGATTAGAAGATTTAGAAGTGACATGGAGTAAATATTTACCTGATCAGTATGAACTTGTTAAAGGAGTTAAAAAGTTTACTGAGGGTAATATAAAAGGATATATTATAGCTGATAATGCAGCAAAGATTCTTGAAAACCTACAGAAGTTAGTAAAATAATTTTGTATAAAAAAAACGGTATGAGATTTTCATACCGTTTAATTTTTAATATACACCTTGAGATATCATTGCATCTCCAACTTTTTTAAATCCAGAAATATTTGCACCTGCAAGAAAATTATTTCCAAGAGAGAATTCATTACACGTATCGTAACAAATCGTAAATATATTTTTCATTATATTTTTAAGTTTGTCATCAACTTCCTTAAAAGGCCATGAATATCTAAGAGAGTTTTGTGACATTTCAAGACCAGAAACTGCAACTCCACCAGCATTTGCAGCCTTTGAAGGTCCAAATAAAATGTTGTTATCTAAAAATAATTTTATAGCTTCGGGAGTTGATGACATATTGGATCCTTCACAAACACAGAAACATCCATTTTTAACTAATATTTTTGCGGATTCTTCATCTATTTCATTTTGTGTTGCACATGGGAGTGCAATATCGCATTTTTCATTCCAAATTTCTTTAAAATTCGGAACAAATTTTGTGCTTTTATCAAAGTTTAAATATTTACTTATTCTTTCATGATTAACTTCTTTGATTTCCTTTATAATAGATATATCGATTCCATTTTCATTATAAATGTATCCAGAGGAGTCGCTCATAGATACCACAGTTGCACCAAGTTCATAAGATTTTTGAGCTGCGTAAATTGCAACATTACCAGATCCTGAGATAGAAACTTTAGAGTTTTTAAAAGATTTAGAGAATGTATTTAGCATTTCTTCTCCAAAGTAGCATAAACCATATCCGGTAGCTTCAGTGCGAGCAAGACTTCCTCCAAAATTAATTCCTTTTCCAGTTAGAACTCCAGTAAAATCATTTTTAAGTTTCTTGTATTCTCCAAACATATATCCGATTTCTTTTGAGGAAACTCCGATATCTCCAGCAGGAACATCTATATTTTCGCCGATGTACTTATAAAGTTCACTCATAAATGCCTGACAAAATCGCATTATTTCATTATCCGATTTTCCTTTTGGATTGAAGTCAGAACCTCCTTTTCCACCACCCATAGGAAGGGATGTTAGTGAATTTTTAAATATTTGCTCAAAACCTAAAAATTTAATTATAGAAGGGCAAACTGTTGGGTGAAAACGAAGACCTCCTTTATATGGTCCTATTGCATTATTAAATTGAACTCTAAATCCTCTATTAATTTGAGTTTTTCCATTATCGTCAACCCATGCTACTCTAAATTGAATAAATCTATCTGGTTCAACAATTCTTTCTAATATATTTTGATCTATATATTTTGGATATTTTTCCAATAAAGGTTCAAGCGAAAATAGAATTTCGTGTACTGCTTGATGAAATTCGAGTTCTGAGGGATTTTTAGATATAACCTTTTGGTAAACATCTTTTATATAATTTTTTGCATTAATCATAAAAAACACCCCTAGTAAATTTTATATTTGACTTGAAAAAAATCCATTACTTATTAAATTAAGCTTAATGGATTTTATAATTGCAAGATAGAGTGCTGTTGTATCAAACCGTGCGTCATGGAAATGAGTTTCATCACTATTAAATAATTTGGTTGTGGAGCTTAAGATATTATCTTCAGTGATTTTAAGATGATCTAAAAGCTCAGATAATTTTGGTGATTTAATTGTTCCAATTGAGTTTTTAAGTTTGAGTATATTTTTAAAATAGTTCATAGAGCAAAACAAATTTTTAGGTTTAAATTCAATGTCGATTCTATCGAACTCTCTTTTTAAAAAAGAAATATCAAAATTTACATTGTGACCGATTATGAAATCATTCTCTAATAAATCTTTTTTGAATAATTTGTAGAGGTCTTTAAATTTCAAATTTCCACTTAATTTTTTTAGTATATCAATATTAAATCCATGGACATTATAGGCAGTATCTGTGACAAAGTCTACAGAAAAGAAGAAATTTTTTGCTTGAACTCTATTTTCCTTAGGTAAATCTGTATCATATATTATATATGTTAATTGGCATATTTGACCCGGAGATTTATCCGTAGTTTCAGTATCTAAAAATAATAATCTCATTATTTGTTTATCCTCCTAAATGTAAAGTCAAGAATTTCAAGACAAGCATTCAATGTTTTATTGTTTTTATCAAGAAGAGGATTAAATTCAACAAAATCCATTGAAACTATGTTTAAAGAAGATAATAATTTATCCATAAGATTTTTAACGTTCTCCATAGATAATCCTTTTTTTACAGGAGTACCAGTTCCAGGTGCAATAAAAGGATCAAATACATCTATATCAAATGATAAATGGAAGTTTTTAATATTATTTTTTATTATGTATTTATTTAGGGTTTCGATCATTGTATTTTGAGGGATATTATCGAATGAATTTCCATCGTAAACGTGCATTTCATTTTTGATTATAAATTCTTTTTCCCAATTATCAAGTGAGCGTATTCCAAATAAAAATACATTTTTTGGATCAATAGTTTTTTCAAATATTGATATAAATTCCTTATGTCCATATCCAAGAGAGCAAGCAAGAGGCATTCCGTGAGCATTACACGATGGAGATGAGCTTGGAATATTTAAATCTCCATGAGCATCCACCCAAATTATTCCAGTATCGTTAAAACTTTTAGAAAAACCAGCAAGAGATCCGATAGATATAGAATGATCTCCACCTATAACCAATGGGAATACATTGTTTTTATGGCTTTCTTCAATTATTTTTGAGATATTCTTAACCATAGGTATTACTTTATCAAAATATTTGATTTGTTTATTAGTGTTAAATTTATCTTTATCATCTATTTTTATTGGTATATCAATTATTTCATTTATTTTGTGTCCACAATTCTCAATAGTAGATATAAGATTATTTACAATTAGAGTTTTAGGGCCTAGTTCAACTCCTTTTTTATCACATCCATAAAATGTAGGAACAGTTATTATATTTAAATTCATCTCAGGTAAAGATCCTCCAAAATTATTAATTTTAAAATATTTAGTATAAAATATCGATAAATCTGGAAATATAATACATAATCTTAAGTATAACTAAATTGAAATAAGCTAATTATAACAAAAATTATTATTATAAGAAAGGAGAATTTTAAAAATGAACAATGGTAGAAATTCTTTTAATATAACAAGACCTATTATTATATTTTGTATGGTTTTGATATTAATCATAATGGTTAGTTGTACAAAAAGTGCGAATGTTGATAAGTTTGAGAGTGCTTTAAGCAGTGTAAGTGATAAAAAAACTTTTGAAAATTATAACAGAGATACGGGAAATACTTCTAGGAATTCCTATGATAAGAGAGAAAACATGGAAAGCAGAGGAGAAAATAGTACATATATTGAAGCAAAGGAATTTAAGGATGAGGATTTAGCTAATATAAAAAATACATATTATGGTAAATACAATTTAGATGGTGTTGATATTTTGGGAAATTTTGAAGTTACAAGAAATTCAATAGTATTTACGCCCGATAATGGATATTCAAAAGAAATAATTCATTTAACGGAGATAAAAAATATAGATAGGTATGATCACCCAAATGGGAAAATAGATTTATCACTTCAGTTTGATAACTACGAGAAAGTAATCAAGAATGTGAGTGATTCAATGTTCAGTGATATTTTATTGTATACAACTAAATAGAAGATTTTCAAATATGAAGATAATTGTTAAGTTATTCTTCATATTTTTTTTATCTCGTTAAAAAAAACCAAAAAACTTTAAATTTTACAAATGTATTAAAATTATCCAATTATACCAAAATAGATCTAACGATTAAACGAGGGAGAAGATTTTAATGAAGTTTATAAAATTTAAATATGCACTTATTCCGATTGTTGTTTTATTTTTATCGACTATTATTCAAATACCAATAATTAATTTTGTGAAGGCAGAGTCTTCGAGATATATGGTAACAAATTATAAGAGGGATGTTAAAGAAGAGATTTTAAACGGAGTTGAAACGAAAGTTAAAGCAAAACTTAAAGATTCGTTAAAGTCTGAAGTACTTAAAGAACTTAGAGTTGAGCTTTTAGATGATGTTAGGGAAAGTCTTAAAAAGGATTTGATAAAAGAGATTAGGCTTGAGAGAAAATGGATTAAATCTTAAGTGATATTTTATTTGTATTGTTTGGAGGAGAGATAAAGTTGTATAAGCAAGAGAATGGAAATGTTGTTTCTAATGATAGTAAATTTTTGAGAAGCAAGACAAATATTTTTCAAAAAGAGTGGTTAAAGGTTCTAGTTATTTTGTTTATATCTGTTGGTATTGCGATAATTGGTATTATAAACAATATAGATAAGGAGCGTCAGAAAGTTTTTAATAGTATGAAAAGTGCGATAAAGGTAGAGGTTGAGAATGAATTATATTCAGAGTTTTATGATAAGTTTGAACCATCTATTCGAGTTGATTTGAAAAAAGAATATAGGAATTTTGTAGAACTCGAGCTTAGAGATAGTTTAAGAGAAGATACCCTTAGAATTTTGAAACATGAAATTGATAATGAAAGTAATGAGTTATTCTACAATGTGTTTGAATCTATTGAATATAAGAAGAATGGAGAAAATGTTCGTCATTGTACAGTTGTTGTTGAAAATTTAGATAGGATATTTGAAGAAGAGCTTGAAGGTTTGTATAAACAGATTTTTGGGAATAACAGCGATAAAAATAATGTGCTTTTAGTATTTTCAAAAGATCCTGAGGAAGCTTCGTATAGACCGAGCTTTAGACTTGAAAATGGAGTTAATGACCAAATATTGATTATTAAAGATGGTGAAGAGAGAAATTATGCAGAAGGTGTAATTTATTAAATCTTAGGAGGGATTTTATGAACAAGATGTTTATGTTTTCAATTATTGGAGTTTTGGTTTGTTCAGCGTTTTGTATTGGATATTCAAATAAACAAGATGAGGCAGTTAGTATTAATACTCAAGATTCAATGGCTTCTCTTGGGGTTAGTGAAGTTGATCCAAATGATTATTGGGATAATACACCAATTGATGAGATCAGGGGATCCATACTTGGGTACATAGATAACATGATGGAGATTACAGTTACAAAACTTGAAGATTTTAAAAAAGAGAATAATGAAGATAAGATTAGATTGTATGAGAGTGAAATTAAGAGATTGAATAAAATTTTAAGCAATATAAATTCTGCAAAGACAAAAGATGATTTAAGAGATGCTATGCAGGTTAGGCATAAAGAAGTTATTTAAATTTTAAATAAATAAAAATGATAAGGAGAGTTAACATGAAAAACAAAATTAAAAATTTTATTTTGATTTTAGGATGTGTTTTAGTTTTTATAGCAGGAGTGATTCAAGGTCAATCAGTTACAGGAATGGGGATGGATAAAAAAATATCTAGAGAGTGTCCGCAGTGTTTAAATGGTAAGAAGATGATCAATAAACATAAAGAATCTATGATTAAACTTTTAGAGGATGGTAGTTTTGATGAGGCTAAGAAGAATGTTTTAGCTCATTTAGATAGTAAGATTTCATTTATTGAGAAAGAGATTGAAAAATATAAAAGTGAAAATGATAATGATAAGGTTAAGAGATTAGAGGAGAAAATTTCTAAAATTAAGGGAACAAAGGAAAAAATAAATTCTGCTAAATCTAAAGAGGAAATTAAAAATATTTTAGATAGTGAATTTAAATATAGAGGAAAGTGTAAAGAGAAAGAAATTAAAAAGGAGCAATAATTGCTCCTTTATTTTTTATATGTATTTTTAAGGGTTACTTCTCCGGATGATACTTTAATTATTTTATTTTCCCTTTTTAATAATAAATGACCAAATTCATCAAATCCATCGACAATTCCAGACACGTCAATTCCATTTATTTTTAAACAAACCTCTTTATTTAAAATAGATGACAGACTTATATATTTATCTAAAAATGGTTTAAAAGATAAGTTTATAAAATTATTGTAGTAGGTGTGAAGATGAGAAATTAAATTGTTTATAAACTCATATTTTATTATTTTTATGTTTGTATTTAAAATAATGCTTGTTGCTTTATTTATTATACTTTCATCAAAGTCTGATATATCATGATATAGATTTATGCCTATACCACATATGATAAAGTTTTCATGCGAATTTTGTTTAAGCTCACAGAGTATGCCACATACTTTTTTATCATCTATCAATATATCATTTGGCCATTTAATTTTAGGATTTAATGAGTAGGTTTTGAGGAGATCAGAAATTGCAAGGGATATCATAAGGGTTAGAGTTTCATAATTTGACTTTATATTGATGCATTTAAAAATTATGGAGAAATATAAACCTTTATCTTTTTTTGAAGACCATGTATTTCCTAAACGACCTTTTCCTTTTGTCTGCTCGTTTGAGATGATAATTGTTCCATTCTTTGGGCTATTCGTACATAATTGCTTTGCGAAGTCGTTAGTTGATGAAATTGTTTCAAATTCATAAATATCTGCGTTAAATATATTGTTTAAGCTCATATGAAACTCCCCAATACGCTAAAATTAGATGATTAATTATAAAAAATATTTCAAATAATGTCAAATTTTATATTTTATATGATAAAATAATTAATTGTTAAGAGTATTTCTTTATTTGAGGTAGATAAGATGAGATTGAGAAGGAAAGCTTGGGCACGTCCAGAACTTTTGGAGAGTAATTTGTTTATAAAAAATCCGAGAGAATTTAAAGGAAGATTTCATGAGTTGTTTGGAAATAAAAATGATATTTGTTTAGAGCTTGGATGCGGTAAAGGAAAATTTATAGAAAATATTGCAAAAGAGAATATGGATAAAAATTTTGTTGCTGTGGATTTGAAGGATGAGGTTTTAGTTTATGTCAAACGTAAATGTGAGGAATTAAATTTAAACAACGTAAGAATTTTATCGTTTGATATTAATTACATAGATGAAGTGTTTGAAGAAAATGAAGTTTTGGATATATATTTAAATTTTTCAACACCATGGCCAAAGGCTAGACACAATAAAAGAAGGTTAACTTATCCTAGATTTTTACAAAAGTATATTAAAATAATGAAAGATGATTCTAAGATAATACTTAAAACTGATCATGAGGAGTTTTTTTTAGCTTCAATAGAATATCTAGAAGAGAATGATTTTGAGATTATATATAAAACTTTTGATTTACATAGTGAGAATATAAAAAATATTATGACGGAGTATGAGGAAAAATTTATAAATAAGGGAATGAAGATAATGCATCTTGTTTCAAAATATAAAGGAAGGGGAAAATAGTGTGGATTATAAAAGAATTATAAGTGATTTAATAGAAGAGATAATTGGGATAAATGTTTATAATTTTATAGAGATACCTCCTGATAAAAATATGGGTGATTTTGCATTTCCGTGTTTTAAACTTGCAAAGGAACTTAAAAAATCTCCCCAAATTATTGCCGAGGATTTAAAATTAAAAATATCTCATGAGAGTATTGAAAAAGTTGAAACTATTGGAGCATATTTAAATTTTTTCATAGATAAGTCTATTTTTTCAAAAAGTGTTTTAAATACTATATTAAAATTAAAAGATGATTATGGAAGATCAAACTATGGTGAAGGCAAGACTATAGTTATTGATTATTCTTCACCAAATATTGCAAAACCATTTCATATAGGGCATTTATTTACAACTGTTGTAGGAAATTCTTTATATAGATTACATAAATTTCAAGGGTATAATGTTGTTGGAATTAATTATTTAGGGGATTGGGGAACTCAATTTGGTAAGCTTATTTATGCATATAAAAGATGGGTTAACCTTGATGAACTTGAAAAGAGTCCCATAAATGAACTATTTAGAATATATGTAAAATTCCATAATGAGGCGGAAAATGATCCATCGATTGAAGATGAAGGAAGAAAGTATTTTAAAATGCTTGAAGATGGGGATAAAGAGTGTAGAGAACTTTGGAAAAAGTTTAGGGATCTTAGCCTTTTAGAGTTTGAAAAATTGTATAAAACTTTAGGGGTTAAGTTTGATTCTTATGATGGAGAGGCATTTTTTTCTGATAAGACGGATGAGGTAGTTTGCGAGCTTGAGGAGAAAAGTCTTTTGAGTGATTCGCTTGGAGCTAAGGTTGTTAGACTCGATGAGTATAATATGCCTCCATGCATTATTAAAAAAGCAGATGGTGCAACAATTTATGCAACGAGAGATTTAGCATCTTTATTATATAGGAAGAAAACGTATGATTTTTATAAGAATATATATGTAGCAGGGACTCCTCAGGCACTTCATTTTAAGCAAGTGTTTAAAACTATTGAGCTTATGGGATATGAGTGGGCAAAGGATTGTGTTCATGTTGGATTTGGTCTTGTGAAGTTTAAGGATAAAAAACTTTCAACAAGAAAAGGAGAAGTTATTCTTCTTGAGGATCTTCTAAATATGTCTGTAGATAAGATAAGAAGTGTAATTGATGAGAAGAATCCTAATCTTTTAAATAAAGATGAGGTTTCAAAGAAAGTTGGTATTGGAGCCATAGTATTTACATATTTAAAAATGAATAGAGAGAGAGATATCATATTTGATTTTGATGATGTTTTATCTTTTGAGGGAGAAACTGGTCCTTATGTTCAATATACTTTTGCGAGAGGGAAGTCCATTTTAAAAAAGAGTGGAATTAATATTTTGGATATAGATTTTGAAAAATATTTAGGCCTTCTTACACATGAAAATGAAAGTAATTTAATTAAGGTTCTTAGTGATTTTAATAATAATATTAAATTGGCTATATCTTATTTAGAGTCATCGATTATAACGAGATATGTAATTGATATATCAAAAGCATTTAATAAATTTTATAATTCCAATCATATTTTGAACCTTGAGGATAAGGATTTAAAAATTGCAAGGCTTATTTTGGTTTATGCAACAACGATTGTAATTAAAAATGCTTTATATTTAATAGGTATTGAAACTGTTGATGAAATGTAAAAAAGAATGCATAGTAATATGCATTCTTTATTTTTTATCTAAATGTGAAGCTTCCCATTAATTCAATTTGATTATTTGTTATTTCGTCTTTTCCTGAGAATGTTATTTTATAGATTCCTGTTTCAGTTAGAGGTTTTTTTAGCATCACATAAACGGGAGATGAAGTTATGTTTATTAATTGAGGAATTGTATATATTAGTTGTTTTCCTGAAGGAGAAGAGAATGAGATTACATTTAAATATGAAAATTTAAGATTTTTTGGGATATCAAAAAAAATTGAATTATTTCCATATATACAAATGTTTGATAGGTAAAAAGAGTCTAAGTTTGATAAGTTATTGTGTGTATTTATAGGAAGAGCATGTTTAAGAGGAATCAGGCAATTGCTAAATGTGATAAATAAATAAATTAATAATTTTAATATAAAAATCACCCCACAATCTAATTGTAGGGTGAGTGATTTAGCTTAATCTTATTCCTAAACTTTGAAATAATCTTTTTGGCTCATCTTCATTTAGCATTCTAGTTAATATAATCTCTAATATAAGTTTTTCGCTGTTTAAAGATGAGGAATATTGGTTTAGTTCATTAATCCAATAAGTTATTCCATTATTATCCCCTTCTCTATTTGTAACTATGGGATAAAGTGCTCTTATTTTATTTTGAGGTGAGGTATGGATTTTATTAAATTCAGCACTATCTAGTACTCTATAAATAAATTCTGGTCCAGACATTTTTTTGTTATATAGCATATCGTACCAATATTTGAAACCTTCTTCATCTGCATATCTGATTCTGTATTTATTTGTTTCATTTATAGGAGTTAAAGCAGTTGTATAAACTTTTGATATATAATTTTTAAGTTCATCTGACGATTTATTAGTTTTAAATTCGCTTAAAATTATACTTTGGTTAGTTCCATCTTTAAAGTTAACAGTTACCCTTAAGTTTGTGTAAATTTTATTTGGAATTATTCCATCTAAAGTTATTCTGTTATTTGAGTAATCTCCTGTTATTCCATGAGTATTTGTAATTACAGTTGCTATTGATTTATTATTTGGAATTAAGTATGAGAATGAAATCTTATCGTCTGTATTTATAATAGAGCTTGAAGAAATATTTATTTGAGATGAATTTGTACCGCTGTTTATTATATCACTATCTCTAAAAGTAAAATCAGTTTTATAGGTATCACCAGTTGTGATATTTGAAATTTCTAATAAGTATCTATCACCATTATAAAAGGATTTTCCATTATTTAAATTTCTAGTAATAGAATTTTGGTTTAATTTTTCTCCATAATAACTTTGTGTGAAGTTTTCATAGAAAACATTATTTTTGTTATAGTAATCTGTAATTCTTATATTAAATTCATAATTTGAGTATCCAGGTATGCTATTTAAATTTTTAAGGGTAAATGATGATGCACTGTTGAATGATAAATCTATTCTTGGATTATAAGTTGTATTGTTATTGTATATAAAGTTTGATTCAAATGAATTTAATCCATTTGAAAATTCAATTGTATAATATCTATTTGGTACGAGCTGACTTGGAGGATCGATTATTAACTCATAATATTTTTTAGTTCCATTTTGCTTTAAGTTTGTTTTCATATTTATACTAGTTCCGAACTCATCATAAATTTTGATTGAATTTTTAGTAATACCTGAGTTAACTAAATCCTGATTTAAAGTTAAATTAAATATAAGACTAGAGCTATTATTTGTTTTAATATTAAAGTCTGTTATTGCTGGAGATATATCATTTGATGATGAGTTGAAGAGTGCTAAAAATTCACCAGTTACATATTTTGCGTTACCACTTGAAGAGTTTCTGATAAATGTATAAGTGTTAACACCATTTATAAGATTGTTTACTTTTGTATTAATAGAGAAAGTTTTCTTGTCTGGAGAAAGTGTTGCTTGAATTGAGTCATTTAAAATAAGAATATCGTTATTAGAGAAAGTTTCATTATTTCCTAAGATGTTACTGTTCGGTCTAAATGTTAATGAAACAGAATCAAGGTTTGTACTACTTTTTATAACATCGAAAGCTGATGATTTTGTAGTTTCAACTGTATTTGAAGTACTAAATGGGAATAAATAAGATTTTGTAGGATTATAAACCTTAACATATACCTGAGAACCTTGAGATAATGTTTCTATGTTTGTATTTACTGGAACGTCTATTTTATCCATTGATGTAGAAACCCGAACTTCATCTGTTAAATCAGTTTCTGTTCCAAAATTATCTATAGTAACAAATTTCAAATAAGTATTTGGAGTTGTAAGTCCAGCACTTATTAAGTCATCTTTTATAAGAGGAAGAGAAATTTTAGTTCCTCTTTTCAGTATTAATGATGGTGCGTTTACAAATCTTAAAAAAGGTATAACTGATTCAGTTGTTTGTGTTTTATCTGGAACTTTAAAGATTAAATCTGTATATTTTCCATCTAGATTTTTAATATTTGCTTGTATCATTGTACCTTTTTCTATATTTTTTAAAACTATACGTCCGTTATTATCATAAGAAGGAAGAATTACAACTCCATAATTATTAACTTGAGTTAAAGTAACATTTTTATTATCAATACCTTTGAAATCCAGTGTAAGATCTATTGTTTTATTTGAATTTTCATATGAAGTATAAGTGAATGCGTTTGTGTTTGTTTGATTAAGTTGCACTGAGTTCGATGAATGTGTAAATGGAACTTTAACCGTATATATTTCATTGTTTAAATCTTCCAAAGTATATTCTATATAATAGATTTCATCTACTTTAGGAGTATTTGATCCCAAATTAAATACATAGTTTCTTGGATTAGATGCGTTTTCTAAATAACCAATTTCGGATAAATTGGAGTCTAAGATTCTAGCATCATGAATTTTTTCTTGTGTATTAAGAACTGTAAATCTAGCATTTAATTTATTAACTCCATTAATATTTGTGATACTTACTATAGGATTTAATGAAGTGACAGATAAATTTTTGCTTGATGTTTGTGAAAAATTTATATATATAGGTGAAATTAATTCTTTTATTTGAGAATTAGATGTTTTGAGTGAAAATACTAAGTAATAAATTCCGTTATTTAAACCATTATTAAGTTCTAGTGTAAAGTCTTCTGAATTTTTATCAAAGCTCAAGTATCTACCATTTTTATCTTTAAGTTCTATATCGGTTACATTGTTATGAATAGTAGCATTATCAAAAGCTAAAGTAAGAGTATTGTTTAGATAGTATATTTCGTAATCTTCTTCTGTCAATGTATATAAACTGTTTGAAAGTGCTGAGGTCTCAAAGCTGTTTGGCAATGAAAGTGACAATACAGCAACACCTAAAGATATAGAAGATATTGTCTTTAATTTATTCATTATAAGTTCCTC
The DNA here is from genome assembly GCF_000283555.1 of Candidatus Arthromitus sp. SFB-rat-Yit. Classification (NCBI taxonomy): domain Bacteria; kingdom Bacillati; phylum Bacillota; class Clostridia; order Eubacteriales; family Clostridiaceae; genus Candidatus Neoarthromitus; species Candidatus Arthromitus sp. SFB-rat-Yit. The sequence continues at coordinate 1,202,723 of NC_016012.1, read as the reverse complement.
CGAAATTATAAAAAATAAGTAAACTATGTAAAAAGTAAACTTATTATTAATAGTATGTTAACAATAATACAACGTATCAAATATAAACTCAATACAATAATAAAAAGTTTTATGTAGATTTACATTTTTAATTGTGTTATAATCAAAAGAATGTTATTTAAATCCTTTAAATGAAATTATTATCAAAAATTTTATATTACTTTATTATTCGTAACTTCATATTTATTTTTTATATTCATTCCGGATTATTTACTATTAGTTTGTGAAGCATTTCTTTTTTAAATTTCCCCAATTTTATTTAAATAATGAAAACTATTTATGAAACAGAAGGGATTACTCAATGAATGTATTTGAAGACTTTATTAAAAGTATAGTTGATTCTTCCTTAAAACTTGGGATAAAAATTTTAGATTCAATATTTGGTTTTATAGTGATTTATATTATTTATAAAATTGTGTGCAAAGTGCTTAAAAGTGTACTTAATAAAAAAATATTTAATAGTAGAATTGATAAAGGACGTTTGCATACGATTCAAACACTTGTTCTTAGCATAGTTAAATATTCTTTTATAACTATTTTAGTTTTAATTTTGATTCAAAATTTTGTAGGAGCTGTTGGTGTAACTTTAACAAGTATTATTGGGGTTGCACTTGGATTTGCATCTCAAAATATTTTGAAAGATTTGTTTAATGGGGTGTTTATAACTTTTGAAAATCAGTTTACTTTTGGTGATTATATTACTATAAATAAAGGATCAAATGAGTTTAAGGGAATAGTAGATAGTATACAAGTACGAGTAACTAAGCTTAGAGATTTTAATGGTGATTATCACATAATACCGAATGGATCAATAAATCAGATTACGAATCACTCAAGAAAAGATTCAAGAATTTTAATAGATATACAAGTTGGATTATCTCAAAAGTCAAAAGCTGTAAGCGAAAATATAAATTACGTTTTGAATAATTATTCACACGATGATATAACGGTAAAACCTTATATTTATGGTATTATTTCAACAGATCAGGTAGCTATAACATATAGGGTAGTTGGATATGCAAAGCCTTTAAGTCATTGGAATATAGAAAATGAACTAAGGAAATTAATAATGGACAGGTTATTATCAGAAAATATTATTTTACCAACACAGAGGTACTCTATCATGAAGAATTAGGAGGTAAAAATGCGATATGTTATCAAATCTATATTTATTATTTCCATGATATTTATGTTTTTTGTATCATGTAGTGTAGAGTATGCAAGTAATTTGAATCACGGATATTATATTGGGATTGTAAATTTTAATAAAGATAGGAAGGAATCTTTTATAAATCAATATGATAGTGAAGGTCATGAAGGCAGTAGGATAAAATTTTCACTTGAAGGAATAAGTTATCTTGGAAATTTTGTACCGTCTGATGATTCATATTTTTATGCTAAATCAAATGATATAGTTTCAACAAAAGGTGATAGTTACTTAATACAAATTGATAAATACAATAATGGATATACAAAAATTGATTTAGATATTGAAGATATTTATAAGATTTTTATGTATAATGATAAGATTTACATAACGCATTCTTTAAATAAACTAAGCATTTGCAATAAAGAGTCACTAAAGATAGTTAAGACAGTTAGTATAGACGATCATGTGGTTGGGAAAATACATGTTGACGATGAAAATGTATATATTTTTAGTAGAAATAATAATGGAAATTCTTACTTAAATGTGTTAAATAAGGATAGCTTGGAGAATATAAGTAGATTTAATCTATCAAAATTTGGATTATATCAAAATGATATGTTTTATTATGAAGGGAAAATATATTTCACAAATTATGATGTTAATTCAAAGATTGATTCTGGTAAAGTCGGGATTTACGATATATACACTAAAAGTTTTGATTATATAAATACTATTAGAAATAATTTAGATAAGATATTATTATACGAAGATAGTATTTATGTTACAGTTAGAGGGGATAACAAAGATTTAAATAAAGATAGTGTGATAAAAATTGATAGGAAATCATTAAAGAGTTACAAAATAGAATTTGATTATAATATAAAGGTATTTGATATATTAGATGATAAAATTTTTATATTATCTGATAAGTATTTAGAAATATATGATGCGAAAGATTTTAAACTCTCTAAGAATATAAAGTTAAATATGGATAAAAATAGTGTTGTATCGGGATTGATTTTATATAGTTAAGTAGGATATTGTCCTACTTTTTTTATTTTAAATATTAGAATATAATTATTAAGTTATAGTAATAATAGATTAAAATGATTTTAGAGTGGAGTGTATTTTTGTATGTTCTCCTGTAAATATGGATATTTTTCAAATGATGGATATGAGTATATAATAACAAATCCAAGAACTCCAAAACCATGGAGCAATATAATAAGCAATGGTAAATACTCAATTTTGGTAACGCAAACAGGTGGGGGATATTCTTGGGGGAAAAATTCTATTGAAAATAGAATTACAAGATTTGTTCAAGATTCTATACTTGATGATTTTGGAAAGTACTTTTATATAAGAGATGAAGATACAATGGATGTTTGGGGATTTACATATAAGCCTTTTGATTTGTGTGGGGATGATTATAAAGTTATATATGGTATTGGGTATGCTATTTTTACTCATACTTATAATGGGATTAAGTCAACTCTTAAAGTTTTTTTATCAAAAGATGATAGAGTTGAGTTTT